>JAPPDJ010000013.1 GCA_028824555.1 Gammaproteobacteria bacterium
CCGCAAAACAAGCGAGCGGATGCGTTGGCCTCTAGCGTCGCCGTCCTCTGGAGGGAGGGCGTCCCGCCCTCCATCGCGCCCGCGAGGGCGCGCATCCTTGTGGTGCAGCGAGTGTTCTGCGCGCCTTGCGGCGCGATGGAGGGCGGGACGCCCTCCCTCCGAGGGCTCGCTACGGCGCGCTAGCGCACCCTGCTGACCTACGGGTTGGCGACTCGTCGCGTCATTCAGGCTCCAGGCGCTCGCATACATGGTCAATCCGAGTTTGCGGGCCACCGCCTGCGACGCGACGTTGTCCCATGACGTGCTGTACAGGGGAACTCTGCCCGACGATCGCACCGCGAGTGCCCATGCAGACGTCACGCGGGCAGCGAGTCCGTGACCGCGGAATGCGGGCGCCGTTTCCAACCCCGCTTCCGCAGCAACTGGGGACTTCCTCGCCGAACAGCAAACGCTTATGGCGCGTTCGTCGCGCTCGACTGTTGCGATAGGTGTCCGACCGTCCACTTCGTCCGCTCGCCAATCGGGGAAGTGCAGCAGGAGCCTGCCGACGTCGCTCGCGAACACCACACCTGTTGGTTCGGGCAACGAGTGGGGGAAGTGGAACGCCGGACCTGCAGCCACCTCCCCGCTGATCAGCGAGCGGTATCGTCGCGCATGCACGGGAGGCGCTCGAAAGTCGGCCGCCGGTGGCTCGTCCGCGGCCAGCTCTTCAAGTTCGCGCTGAACGCGCTTTGGCGTGTCGCGTCGCACCGCCCAAACGCACCCCTCGCGGCCACGGGCGATCCAGAACACGGGCCCGTGGACAGCATCCGGTTCCCGTGTGCCGACGATCAGCCCCGCATCGTCGAACCGAAACAAGGTCTGCATGTGCAACCGTGGCGTGGCTACTGAACCCACCGCACCCTCACTACTTGCTCATCCACTCGCCACACTTGGCTGGCATCCAGCGCCCGTCGCCCACGCTTCCGGCATCGACAACTCGTCGTTTTCGCCCGCCTGCCTCAGCCGCAGCCCAAGCCCGTGCCGTCGAGGGGCAGTACCAGCCCGTCGCGCATGGGTGGCAATGGCGCCGGAAAGGAGAACGCCTGGCCAGTCGGCACCCACGGAATCTCCAACCATCGCGACGCTGGCGAAGTGAACGCCCACTGCACCGACGCGTACAGCGCCGGGCCCAAACGGAAGTTGTGCGGACAAAGCGCGACGTTGTAGAGCTCAGCGAGCGTGCCGACGCGTCTGGCGGCAGTCAGGCCACCGATCTTCGTGATCTCCGGTTGCAGGTAGGCGATCGCGTCTGTGGCGAGCAGCCGGTCGAAGTCCGCGAGCGAATACTCGTTCTCGCCTGCAGCCAGATCGCACTCGATGGACGCGTCCACGCGGGCGATTGCCGCATGGTCCCGCATGGGGCGCACGGGCTCCTCGAACCAAATGACGCCGAGTTCGCCAAGCCGACGCCCCACTTCGATCGCTTCTAGCGGGTCGAAGTGGCCGTTGACGTCGACCATGATCTTCACCGCGTCGCCGAACTCCCTGCGCAATACGGCGGTCATTTCGGGGTCGATCTCGTGCAGCTTGACGGCCGTGAATCCGGCTTCTACGGCGCGTGTTGTTTCCGCCACGAGGCGCCCGGCATTCGCGTAGCGCGGAAAGCTCGCATAGCCGGGAATGCCGTCGCTCACCGGGCCGCCGAGCAGCGCGGCGACGCTCGTGCCCAGGCGCTTGCCCTTGAGATCCCACAACGCCAGATCCACACCGGACAGACCCATCAGGAAGATGCCTTGGTCCGCGTACCGGTACCCCCAATCCATGAGTTCGAACCAGAGCCGCTCGATGGCGTCGGGGTCCCGACCAGCGAGCTTCGGCGCAAGCATGTCGTTGACGACGGCGATGATCGGCGACCCCGTCCGGCTCGGCCGGTTCGCGTCGTGAATGCCCCACCATGCCTCGCCAACACCTTCAAGCCCATCGGAGTCGCGCACGCGGACGATGACGTTGACAAGCGACTCGTCGTGCAGCAATTCAGCCGTGACGCTCTGGATCCGGGGCATGGCAACTTCGCACGGTTGGCGACAGGGGATTCTGGCATAGGCAATCTGATCCTGTAGCAGCGGCAGCGGCGAGGCCAACGGCACAATCTCGTCTTGAGACTAGACGCGGCTGGCGTTGGCGCGTGCAGTGTGTGACAGTCGGTGAATGCACTTCCACCTCGCGACGCATTCAAGCGTCACCGCAACGACCGTCGCCACAGCGTTGCTTTTGGCGCTCGCGTGCGCCCCGGCGGAGGCCGGGCGCGCTGTCTTCACTGGCGCGGACGACGCAGAGCCGATCAAGGCCGGATTCCGCCGGGACCGCATCGTCCTGCACGAGACCGGCTTCCAGATCGTCAACGGCGACGATCCGTATCGGGACTTCGCCGACCACAGCATGGGCCCGACCGGCTACAGCGACACGTGGCCCGATTTCTTCCCGGAGCTCGACAGTGACATCCACCCCGAGATCGTGGACGCCATCGGCGGCGACGATTTCACGCTGAGCATCACGCTCGACCCCGCGAGCACGCGGCTTCGGCCGCACACTAACCGTTCGGGCGAGCGCTTCGGCGTTTACCTGCAGTTCGACCACGGGCAGGTGCTTGGCGGCGCCTATCTCATCGTCGGATTCGACGGCATCGGCGGCGTGCCGCAGCCGGGCAACCGGCCCTTCGCTCTGGTCGGACAGGGCTACTGGACCTACTACGTGGACGAACGCGACGTGACGGGAACGGCGGAGACCATCACCCTCGTGCGGCGTGGGGACGTGTTCCAGTTGTACACCGCGTCGAAGGGGAGCAGCTTCGTCGCTGCCGCCGGCCAGCGCACCGACCGCACGGTGCATGCCGACGTCAACGGCACGCTGGCGGTGAAGCCGAACATCATCAAGGACCTCGGCCCAGGCGGGCGGTTGACCGCCATGGCGTTCTGGACCGAGTCTGCCGCCGGGACGCCGTTCGATGCCGGTGCGGGACGGCTCAAGTCGGTGGTGATCGAATCGGATGCGCTTCCCCGCGACATCAATCCCGACAGCCACGTGGCGCCCTTGGCTGCCATCGACACCGGCGCCGACAAGCCCATTCGCCGCCTCTCCGGCACGGTCGTCAACTTTGAGACCCGCGAACCCGTCAACTACGCCCACGTCGCGTTGCGGCACAGCGGCGTGTCCTACGTGGTGATAACGGACCTGGCCGGCCGCTACGCCGCCCGGGTGCAACCCGGAACGTACGCTGCCCGTGTGTCGGCAAGGGGGTACCGCGCCGATGCCGCCGAGATCGTGGTGGACAACGATGTCGTTCACGACGTCGCGATTGTCGACATCGGCAGGGATCACCGCGTCGGAGCGGACCGAGAACTCAAGACCATCCAAGCTGCGCTCGATGTGGCGAGCGACGGCGACACCATCCATCTTGATCCGGGCGTTTACGGCGAGCCGCTCGAACTCGCCTCCAACATCGAGATCCGCGGCGCCGGCCACGGCCGTACCCGCGTCGTCCGCGAGACCTACCGCGACCTTGCCATCACGCCGTTCCTGGCGGAGTACTACCCGCCCTACGGCACCGATGGCGTCGCCCTCAAGGCGGCGCTCACCAATGTCGTACTCGCCGGATTCACCCTGGATGGCGGCGAGGACTACGAGTCGTTCAGGGCGGAAACGGTCTCCGAGCGCCTTGCCCTGGTGATGGCGATCGACCGGGTCGATCTACCGACGGTCAAGGCGATGCTGGAAGCCAACCCGGCGCTCGCGAAAGTGCGCTACTACACCGAAGACTCGGACACCGGCGCCACCTTCCTCACCCGCAACATGGACCCGTGGGTGCGATGGACGCCGGAACTGCGCGCCGACAACTTGGCGATCGCACGGCTGCTGATCGAGAACGGCGCGGACATCGAGGGTTTCGGAGGCTATGCGTGGTCGTCGGGCGGCAGGCCCCTGCACATCGCCGCCAACCACGACAACGCCGGCGTGGCGCGGCTGCTGCTCGAATCCGGGGCCGATCCCAATGCGCTCGCCAGAGACCGCCCACCACTGCAGTGGAGCGTCGGACAAGGCGTGCGGGTGGCCGCGACGGCGGCGGTGCTGATTGACGGCGGCGCGGATTACAACCTCCTTCATCTCGCCCACTTCAAGCTCTTGGACCGGCTCGACGCCGAGCTGGGCGGGCGGATCAACGACCTGTTTCCCGTGTACGACGCCGAGCCGACGAGCCTGCTGCACATGGCAGTGCGCGACGACTTCCCGGACGTGGTGCGATGGCTGCTCGAACGCGGCGCCGACCCCGATCTCGTGGACGCCAACGGCCTGACGCCAAGGCAGGTGGCCGTGACCACCGACCGCTCCGATGCGGTGCGCAAGCTACTGGGCCTCGAACCCAAGGAGCGACCGTAGCAACCTCTGCGCGAACTCCGCCTTTCGCGATGTGCGAGGAACCTCGCTGAGCGCCTCAGTGCCCCTCCAGCGAGGTCAACGTGCGCGGGTGAACGCTGGGCTTGCGCTCTTCAGCCGGCTTCGTCTTGCCACGGGTCGTAACTGCCGAAGCTCCAGAGGTTGCCCTCCGGGTCGCGGCAGCCGTAGCCGCGCCCGCCGTAGTCTTTGTCTTCCGGTTCCATCACGATCACCGCACCGGCAGCCAGCGCACGGGCATGGTGCGCATCGACGTCGGTGACGATGATGTACGGACTCTGCGACACCGGCGCGTCCGTGGACGCAAGCGGCCGTTGCATCTGCCCGAACTCGTCATCGTGGGCGGACGACAGCATGATCATGCCGTTGCCGAAGGTGAGCTGAGCATGGGCCACGCCGCCCTCGCCATCCTCCACCACGAAGTGTCGATGGAAGCCGAAGGCGCGCTCCAGCCATTCGATCGCCGCGTGCGCGTCTTGATAGCGCAACGTCGGGACGATGGTTGCCGTGGTTGCTTTCGCCAGTTCGCTCATGGCTTGGTCCAGCTCCGTGAAAAGGATGCAAGTCAGCCTACATCAATCAGCAAGTGGCTTTGCTACGCTTCCGCCATTGCCAAATCGGATGGTATCCATGCCTGCTGACATCACCTTCTACACGAACCCCATGTCCCGAGGCCGGATCGCCCGCTGGATGCTCGAGGAGACCGGCGCCGCGTACGACGTGGAGGTGCTGACCTTTGACGACAGCATCCGCTCGGAGGGATACCGCGCCATCAATCCCATGGCCAAGGTGCCGGCGATCCGGCACGGCGATGTGGTGGTCACCGAGGCCGCCGCCATCTGCGCCTACCTCGCCGATGCCTTCCCGGACGCGGGGCTCGCCCCGTCACCGGCGGGCCGAGGCGCCTACTACCGCTGGCTCTTCTTCTGCGCTGGCCCGTTCGAGTCAGCAACGGTCAATAAGATGCTCGGCGTCGAAATCTCCGCCGAGCAGCAAGGCATGGTCGGCTACGGCACCCTCGACCGAGTTCTCGACACCCTCGAACACACCCTCGAAGCCTCCACGCACATCGCCGGTGAGGCGTTTTCGGCCGCCGACGTCTATGTAGGCGCCAACCTCAACTGGAGCATGAACGTGGTGCACACCATCGCCCCACGCCCAGCCTTCGAGAGATACGTCGCCCTCCTTGCGGACCGCCCCGCCCTCAACCGCGCCAACGAACTGGACAACACGCTGGCGGCCACGCTGGCTTGACGCTCAGCCTGCCACCAAGGAGCGCCTAGACATGGTTGCACTCGAACGCTTGTCGCCTCGCCTGCAGAAGCACTTCCTGGACATGCCGTGTCCGACGTTCGACGCGACGCCGTGGGTAACCGGGCCGCCGGTGGCGCAGCGCAACGTGGCGTTGGTTTCCACCGCAGGGCTGCACCGGCGCGGCGATCTGCCCATCACGCCGGGGAGCCCGGACTATCGGGTGATTCCTGCGGCTACGCCAGCCAATGACTTGGTGATGAGCCACGTCTCGACCAACTTCGACCGCACCGGCTTTCAGCTCGACTGGAACGTGGTGCTGCCGCTCGACCGGCTGCGCGAACTGGCCCAGGCGGGAGAAATCGGCAGCGTGGCCTCGCGCCACTACTCCTTCATGGGCGCGATCGGAGAGCTCGACGGCCTCGAGCCCCGTGCCGCGGAACTCGCCCAGGACATGCGCGCCGATGGCGTCGATGCCGCCCTGTTGGTGCCTGTCTGACCCGCCTGCACGCGTGCCGTTGGCGCGCTGGCGCACTATCTGGAACGAGCAGGCATTGCCACCACGCAAATCAGCCTGATTCGAGACCACACCGAACGCATTCAGCCGCCGCGGGCGCTCTGGGTGCCGTTCGAGCTCGGACGTCCCGTGGGTGCGCCCGGCAATCCCGCCTTCCAGAAGCGCGTGCTGCGGATGGCGCTTGAGCTCCTCGAACGTGCGCATGGGCCGGTGCTGGAGGATTTCCCCGACGACGAGCCGGAAGGAACGGCGGCTGAAGTGCCGCTGGCGTGCCCGGTGAGCTTCGCCACGAGCGTCGATGCCCTCGATGGCCGGAGCGAACTCTTGAATGCGTTCCGGGCCGAAGCGGCAGGCTTGCGCGACTGGTACGAAGGGGCGGTGCAATTGCGCGGGCGCACGACGGCCGATTCCACGGGCCTCGCGCCCGAGGCGGTGATCGACTTCGTGGCCGCCTTCGCTCAGGGCGAGGAGCCGCTGAATCCCGTGCCGAGCGTGCCCGTCGGCATGGCCCTGAAGATGGCAACGGAGGACCTGAAGGCGTACTACAACGAGTCCGTCACCGCCCAACCGGGCCGGGCAACTGATGTCGTGGGCCTCGAGGAATGGTTCTGGACGGAAACCGCTGCCGCACGGGTGCTGAACGAAGTCCGCAAGCACTGCCTCACCCGCGAAGGCGCCCTGTTCGAGCAGCTCGGCCACACATGGCTGGTGCCAAGACGGCAGTTGCCCCGCTTTGGGGAGTGAGGGCACCTACACCAGCGAAGAAGGAAGCAAACGGAGAGACCTCATGGAGGAAAAACCGTCCTCGCGTCGCGCCAAGGCAGTGGGCATCAACCACATCGCGCTGGAAGTCGGCGACATCGACGCCGCCCTCGACTTTTACGGCGCGTTCCTGGATTTCGAGATTGCCCGCCGCAGTGACACCGCCGCGTTCGTGTACTTCGGCGACCAGTTCATCAACTTCGCCAAGGGCCGCCGTCAGGGCCCGGACGAACGTCGCCACTTCGGCATCGCCGTCGACGACAAGGAACTCGCTCGCCAGCGCCTCGAGGAACTCGGCGTGACCTTCCTCGATGGCCGCTTCATGGACTTCCTCGACCCATGGGGCAACCGCGTCGAAATCACCACCTACACGAAGATCCAGTACACCAAGCCCGACCACATCCTGCGCGGAATGGGCCTCGACCACCTGCGCAAGACCGACGACGCGCTGGCAGAGCTACGCGCCAAGGGCATGGGGCCGGAGCGCTAGTCAGGGCTAGGGGCCCACCCCTAAGAGGATCGCTCGCAAGGAGTCGCGCGGATCAGAGCTTCCCTGCCCGGGCGTTCTCAAGCGCCCAGGACTTGCGCCGACGCAAATTGTGGCAAACGCCCGACGCCGAACCGATAGTCGGCGGATGCGAACCAGATTCAGCGAACGGGAGGTCGAGCGCTACCGGAGCGAGGGTTTCCTCCAAGAGACCTTCGACCGGCTAGTCGGGCGCGGCGACGGCGGACGGAGTGCATCTTGCTCGAACGGTCGCAAGGCGTGCGCTCCTCGTCCAATCTTCCTCGCGGGCCGCCTTCCCTGATGACGCTGTTCGTTTTCGCCGGAATCGTTGCAGAACTCATGCAACGATAAAGGTCGAACAAGTGCTTTTGCGCCTTTTTTCAACGCCTTAATCGTCTCAAGAATCGTTTCATGATGCCTTCGGGAGCGCCGGTCGAGCTCACGGGCCGAGGATGTCCCCAATCTCCTCCTCCGAGAACCCCGCCTCGCGCAGCACTTCCTCCGAGTGCTCGCCGATTTCTGGCGCGATGGCGCCGGGCTGGAGCGGTGTGCGGCTCATGCGGATGGGGTTGCCGACGACCTTGCGGGGCGTGCCGTCGTCGCCCGTCGCCTCCGCGAGGTAGCCGTTTTCCCAAATGCCGGGGTCGGCCGCGGCGGCGTGGTAGTCGCGAACTTCGCCGTAGCGGACGCCGGCCTCCCTAAGGATCGCGCTCCACTCAGCGGTGGTGCGTTGCCGAAAGGCCGTCCGCAGTTGCGCCTTGGCCTCCGCGAGCGCTTCGGGCGGTGGCGGGCGATAGCCCTGGAGGCGCTCGTCAACGGCCAACTCGGGGCAATCCACCGCGAGAAAAAACGCATCGCGAGCTTCGGGCGGCACGCCGACAATGCCGATCCAGCCGTCGCTGGTCTCGAACAGGCCGTAGATGCCGTGAATGATGGGATGGCCGAGATTGGCGCGGCCCGGCTGCTTGCCGGAGAGAAAATAGTGCGTGTATTCGGTGGCTTGCGCCCAGATTTGGCCACCTAGCAGCGACACTTCGACGCGCTGCCCCTGGCCCGAGCGTTCGCGTTCGTGCAGCGCCGCAAGGATTCCGGCAACCATGTTGAGCGAGCCGATGTGGTCTGCGATGAAGGCACCCACAGGAGTCGGCACGTCGCCGTCGCGACCGGTGGTGCTGATGAGACCCCCGGCCGCCTGCCCCGCAAGATCGGCGCCGCCCCGGTCGGCGTCCGGCCCCACGGGCCCGAACGTGCTTCCAGCGGCCCAGATGATGCGCGGATTGATGGCCGCGAGGTCTTCATAGCCAAGCCCCCAGCCGTCAAGCGTGCCGGGCGTGAAGTTGCTGATGACGATGTCGGCGTCCATGGCGAGGCGACGGAACGCATCGGCGCCCTTCTCCTGCCGGAGGTCCAAGGCGAGGCTGCGCTTGCCGCGGTTGCAGGCCACGAACGTGGCGCTGCGATCATCGTCCGCAGACAGCGGAATGTAGCGGCACGGATCGCCGATGCCCGGCAGTTCGATCTTGATGACGTCCGCGCCCATGTCGCGCAGGAGCGCCGCCGCTTGCGGCCCCTGGATCAGGAACGCGGCCTCGAGCACCCGGATGCCGGCGAGGGGACCCATCCGCGGTTTAGGCGTCGCGCGCCTTGGAAAGGAACCGATGAAGCTGGCGGTCGTGGCGGCTCATGGCCGACGCGCGGCCCTTGCCGACATGGGGTGCCCATCTCGGCGCGCCCACACCGACCGGCTTGTCGCCCATCACCGTGACGCGCTGGATGATGCGTTCCCCCTCGAAATCATTGAGCACGAAATGCTGCGTGCAGCGGTTGTCCCACATCGCGACGGTGCCCTCGCTCCAGCGGTAGCGAACGGTGAAGCGGGGGCTCGTAACCCAGCGCATGAGGTAGCCGAGCAGCGCTTCCGACTCGCCGGCGTTCATCTCGACGATGCGGCGGGTGAAATGCTCGTTGACGTACAGCGCCCGCCGGCCAGTCTCGGGATGAACCCGCACGACGGGGTGGATCGCCATCTTGTCGGCGCGGTCGTGAGGGTGGGCGTCGTGCAGCGCCGTCAGTCCCTCGCACAGTTCCTGCAACGGCTCGGAAAGTCCTTCGTAGGCCGCATAGAGGCTGCTCCACATGGTGTCGCCGCCCGTCGGCGGACAGCGCAGCATCTGCAACACCGACATCAGCGCCGGCTCGTCCTGAAACGTGATGTCTGTGTGCCACTCATCGGCCACCCCGCCCTTGCTCGCGGCGAGCTCGAAGAGTTCCGGGTGGTCGGTGAAGGGGTTCTTTAGGTTCGGGTGCCCTTCCAGCACGCCGAAATGGCGGCCAAAGGCGACATGATCTTCCACGGAGAGATGCTGCTCCGGGAAGAACAGCACGAGGTGTTCGAGCAACAGTTCGCGGATCGCATCAATTTGCCGGCCTTGCGCTTGGCCGAGATCGACTCCACGCACCTCTGCCCCAAGCGAAGTTGCTAGGCGAGACACCTCCCAGTCGGCAACGCTGGCCTCAATCTTCACCGCCTCCGCCATGGCCGCCCCCCACCGTTCTTCAAACCGCTCGGCATGTTACACCCACAACTCCACACCGCCGAGGCAGCGAGCCGCCCACATGCAAGGAACCGGGAAGCCACAGAGCGTGTCACCTGTGCCTCTCGACGATCGGTAACGTCTATCCGCCGGTCCAAAGCCGAAGGCTGCTGCGTTGCGCGAGCTGTTCGAAGTCGCGGTCGGTCGAGAGCATCGTGAGGTCGTACCGAACACATAGCTGTGCCAACAAGGCGTCCACCGTTCCTACCTGTACGCCGTTGCGGCGGCAATGGTTGCGCAACTCTGCAGCGTCGATGTGGTCGGCGCGACTAGGCACCACCAGTGGTAGGGCGGCGAACCGTTCGATGATGGCGGCCTTGGCACTGGGCCCGCGGTACCCTTGTAGCAGTTCTTGGAGGACGATGCCCGTCGTGTGGACGGTCTCGCCACCCGCAAGCGCTGCTCGGAGCCGCCGCACCGCGGCTCCTTCGGGCACCGCATCACGGCGGAGCGCGAGCGACCAAACGCTTGTGTCCACGAACAAGGTCACGATCTGGTGCGCTCGCGCTTGTAGTCGAAGTCGCTGTCCCAGTCGAGCGTGCCAAAAAGCTCAAGAATCCTCTGCTGTTCCCTTCGCGCAACGAATTCGTGCAGCGCCCGGTTCACCGTTGCCTTTTTTGACTTCTCCCCGCCGATTTCCAGAGCCCTCGCCAAGAGTTCGTCATCGATCGCAAGGTTGGTCGCCATGTGTGGCCCCTTACACGAAGATCCACACACTCTAGGATTGGAACACTCGACGAGTCAAGCCGTGGCTCTCCGACTCGCCGGGCACCTCTGCCGCATGCGACAGGAAGCCCGCGTTCGACGCTGGCAGCGGAGTTCTGCGCCCCCAGTCGCGTAGACGCGACACTACTTCGGCTGGGCGAGCTGAATCACGTTGTTCTCTGTGTCGAGCACGTGCGCGATGAGCACCGGGGCATGCTCGTTGTCGTGGCGGCTTTGCAATGCGCCCCCGGCCGCTTCCACGTCCCTAACCGCAATGTCGAGGTCGGCCACCGCAAAGATCACCATCGTGTGGATGGCCGTCTCGGGATCGGGCCGGTGGCTCTGCAACGCCAGATTCCCATCTCCACAGGTGAGGTCGGTCCAATACGGCGTCGTGCGCAGGACTTCCAACCCTAGGGCCTGCTCATAGAACAGCACGGCACGTGTCATGTCGGCGACACCGATCACGCGGGTGATATTCGTTGCCTTCAATGGCTTTCCTCTCATCCACCTAACCCACCGGGCAAAGCCTCTCACACACGGGCGAAAGACGGAAACAACCGCCGGACCGTGCGGACTCGGGATCGTTCTTGGCGTGCACTTTGTGTACAAGCCGCGGACTCACTCGCTGATCTGCACACTCTGGCAAACACCCCGCGACACGCCGATAATCGTTGGATGCGAGCCGGATTCAACGAACAGGAGATCGAGCGATACCGGAGCGAGGGCTTCCTCCATGTGCCGGCGTTCCTCGACGAAGGCGAACTTGCGCGCTGGCGAGGTGCCGTCGACGACGCCACCGCAGATCGGCGCGGACAGACGCTGGACGGGACCCCCGCAGGGCACAGGGAGTCGGGCTATGCCAACGTCTTTCTGCAGATGATGCTGCTGTCGCGATCCTCCGCGGCGGTTCGCGACCTGATGCATGACACCAACCTCGGCCGATTGGCCGCCTCGCTCGCCGGCGTAGACGGCATCCACATCTGGCACGACCAGGCACTGATCAAGGAGCCGCTGGCAAACGCCACGGCGTTTCACCGCGACGTGCCTTTCTGGTCCTTCGACAGCCGCGATGCCATCTCCATCTGGGTGGCGTTGGACGACGCCACCCTCGAAAACGGCTGCCTCTACTTCCTGCCGGGTTCGCAGGGCTTCACGGACTACCGGCAGGCACCCATCGGCGAGAACATGGGCGAACTGGTGGCACGCTATCCCGAGCTCGCCTCGATCGAACCGGTCCCCGTGCCGGCAGCCGCGGGCGATGCCATCTACATCGACGGCATGATCGCCCACGGCGCTGGCCCCAACATGACGCTCGGCTACCGCCGCGCAATGACCTGCGCCTACATGCCGCGCGGCGCCCGCTTCAACGGCAAGCGCAACGTGCTTTCCGAGACCTACTTCAACTCATTAAAGATCGGCGACGTGCTGGACGACGAACGGGAACTGCCCCTGATACATGCGATCTAGGAGGCAAGTCGGACTTCGGGCGGCTTGTGGGCAAAGCGCCTCGGCCGCGATTCGGACCAGCACCATCGTGGAGCAAGGCGGTGCACGGTAACTCAAGAACCTGGAGCGTTCCCTTGCGTTGTCGGGATGCCGACTTTCGGAAGGCCGTTAGTGCGCCGCCCCATCAACCACCTCAAAGTGCTCCACAGTAGGGAAGGGGTCGTAGAAATGGTGGAGCAAGCGCTTCCACTCCAGATATTCGCTAGAACCTCGAAACCCTTCCGTATGGTCAGACAGCGTCTGCCAGCGAACGAGCAGCACATACCGACTCGGGTTCTCCACACATCGCTGCAGCTCGTGCGAAACGTAGCCTTGCATTGAAGCGATGATGGACTGAGCCCGAGCGAACGCTGCCTCGAAGCGGCTCTCCTCGCCGGGGCGGACGTCGAGCAACGCGAGTTCAAGAATCATCTCTTGGGCCCCCGGAAAGAGACGCGCGACTCTAACCGACCATGGTTTTCGGCGTGGTCGGTGGTGAGCATGGCCGACGCTGGACTGGATTGAGAGTGCCCCGGCACGTTAGTTTCCACCGTGTCGGCAACCTTGGAGCGACTGCATGGCCTCCTTCGCGTACGTGACCTTGCAGGTCGGTGACATACCGAGAGTCCGCGACTGGTACGTCGAGGTGGTTGGTCTGGGGGTTGAACGTGAAACCGCAGGACAGATCGCGGTCTTGCGCGGTGAGGGCGACTGCCGGCTTTGTCTGGAGAGCGGTCCGCCCGTCAGCGAACCGAGCCGTGTGGATCTGCTGTTCGAGGTGGCCAATGTCGACGACACCCATGCACGCCTCGTTCGCCGAGGTGTCACCTTCTGGCGCGGTCCAACCGATGAGCTCTACGGTCACCGCAATGCGATTCTGTTCGACCCAGTGGGCCACAAGGTTGAGTTCTTCGAGCATCTTGCCGCCACCTGAGGCACACCGCGCCCGACGGCGACCCAAGTACGAGCCAGCAAGTCGCATAACATGCTCTGCCGACTTCCGCGAAAAGGAATCAGTGCCCCATGCCACCGCTTGTCAGCGTCATTGCCGGAAGCAAGAACGACGAGGAGTTCCTTGAGCCGGCCTTTTCGATTCTCCGCGACTTCGCGATTCCTTTTGAATTCAAGGTGTTGTCTGCGCATCGAAACACAGACCGCCTCTTCGCCTACATCGAGGAGGCGGACGAGCAGGGCGTTCAGATCTACCTGACGGCCGCGGGATTCAGTGCCGCCCTTCCGGGCGTGGTCGCCGCCAAGACGCTGCGCCCGGTTTTGGGCATCCCCGTCCCAGTGGGTCCGTTGCAAGGAATCGACGCTTTGCTGTCGATCGTGCAGCTCCCGAGCGGCATCCCGGTGGGAGGCGTCCCCCTTGGCGCCCACGGCCCGAAGAACGCCGCACTTCTTGCAGCGCACATCCTCGCCCTGCACGACGAACAGGTGGCAAGCCACGTCGCGGCATACCGGAAAGCGCTGAACTCCGGCTAAGACCTCTGCACAAAGGCCAACGAGCAGCCCGATCCCGCCACGGTTCAGCTCCGAGTCGCAGTCATCACCGCGCCGTCTCCCACGAACCACGGTCCCGCAATATCGCTGAACCCCGCGTCGAACAACAGGCGGCGGTTGGTCTCGGCGTTGAGGGTGACATCGAAGTTCCACTCACCCTGCCTACCACCCGGCAGCCTTGCGATCCAGCGTTCGAACAGCTCGTGATCTTCGCTGCCGGCGGCGCCTCGGGTCATCTGGTCGCCCTCGATGTACATGCCTCCCGGCTTCAGCGCCCGCCGGAAGCTATGGTAGATGCCAACCTTGGTCTCCGGCGGGAAATGGTGGACGCACAGGATCGAGACCACGTAGTCGAAGCCCACGAGCCGCGCTGGCCAGTCGACGCAAGAAGCCTCAATCAACTCGATCTGGGACATTCGCTCTGCGTACTTGCGCTTCACCTCCGCGAGCATGCGCGGCGCTTGGTCCATTGCGGTCACGCGAGCGTTGGGCGCACGCTCGAAGATCGCTTCGAGCTCAAGTCCCGTGCCGCAGCCGACGTCCAGAATCCGGATGGGGTCCTTGGTCGGCGCGATTCGCTTTGCGGTTTCGCGGTGCAGGCGGGCACAGTCGGCGGCGAACTTCGCATCCCACAAGTGTGCGACGCTGTTGAAGAAATCGGGCAGGCTCTCGACGTCGAAGCCGACGCCGCCGGGATCTCGGGCCACCCGGCCCGACATGCGAAGACGCTCGAACTCCAGGTCGAGCTCCTCGCGGTGGTTTTCGATAGACATACGTTCTCCGTTCCCGCGCAAATCTGCGCGGATGTCGTCTGCTAAATCTGGAGAACGCGGAGGGACCGATCATGCGAGTCCGGGCCGGTGCGGCGCACCGGCGGGCCAAGGTCAAGCCGACATTGTGCCCGTTGCATCCTCCGGGAGAGTAGGGGCCTTGCTCGCCATGATCCGCTCCATCCGACCGTCGAAAAAGCGAGCGTAGCACGCCAGGTTTGGGCAAGTTGCGGCTTAGGAAGCCCCTGCGCCTTGCGCCTTGGCGTGTGCTGCGACTCCTCAGCGCTTGGTTCTGCAAGCCAAGGCCACCGCCTCCCCGAACGCTTCGTGACGCTCTGGGCGTGCGGAGATCACTGCACCGTCCACGGCGATGCCCGACGGTTCGAACACGGTTCCCTGCCACAGCGGGTCGGTATGGCGGCGCACCTCAGGTGGCACGTCTGCATCTGTGTAGTTGTGCGCCACGCGGCGACCCTGTAACACCCCCGCGAGGCCCAGCACGGCGACGCCCGCGCAGATACCTGCCACAACCCCCCCATTCGCCACCACATCTCTCACGATCTGCATCGCGCCGGTGTTACCGGCGATGCTGTCCGGGTTGCCGCCAGGGATCAGGAGGCATCCAACGTCCGCGGTCACCATCGAGTCGTAGCTGTCGTCGGCGAGAACGCGGATCCCACTGCGATCCGTGACGGCTGCGCCGTCGGGCGTGGCGACACGGACGGGCAAGCGTTCGTGGACCATCGCGGCAGCCTGAAGGACCTCGAAGAGGATGCAGCCATCGTATGCGAGGACGACGGTGTTCATCGGCACCTCATGTCATCCGCTGCCATCTTCTTGCCTCGTACTCGTGGGCGCAAGCCTCCGGGGTCTTGGGAGCGTTCCGCCGAGGAGGACGAGTGGCTGACGTGCAAGGAGCAAGCTGCTGCATTCGGCAGCGGGTGTTGCGTCCTAAGGGACGGGCTTGTCCCGTCCGGTTCCGAATTCGTGAATGGGTCCAAAGCAGTTGCGCAGCAACTGCCAACGCGCCCGTCAGGGCGCGCCGGGACGGGACAAGCCCGTCCCCTACGAGGAATGCGCCAAAACGCATCGGCGGATTCGAGACAGGCCTCGTAGGGGCGACCCTTGTGGTCGCCCGTCTTGAATGCGCCGACGCGTTCGAGACGGGACGGGACAGCGCACCCGTCGCGCTCAGGGGCCTTGCAGCGCCGGATGAAGCAGTAAGCCGATTCCTCCGACGATCAAGACGGAACCCGCCACTTCCATCAGTCGGACGCGTTCTCGGAAGATGGCGGTGGCGACGACGAATGCGAATAGCAGTTCCACCTGACCGAGTGCCCGCACCAGCGCTGCGCTTTCGAGGGTCATGGCGGTGAACCAGCCGGCGGAGGCGGCCATGCCGGCCAGCCCCACCCAGATCCCCACGCGCCAGGCGGAGGCGACTCGTGGCAACGCTCCGGGCTTGCCCCCGGGACGCGCAAGCCAGAGGCCCATCACCAGCGTCTGAATGACCGTCGAGGCGAGCAGCGTGACGGCGGCGGTGACGTGTGCCTCGCCGTCCAAGGCGAGGGATGCGCCACGATAGCACACCGCCGAACTCGCGAAGCCCGCCCCGGCTCCCATGCCGAGCCAGCCCCCCGTGCCGACCCATTGCCGCGGTTCGCCGCCAACCTTGGGCGCACGTGGCGAGAGCAACAGCACGCCGACCAGACTGACGCCAATGCCAAGCGTGGCACCAAGCGGCACCGCATCGCCGAGCAGCACCAAGCCAAACAGCGCCGTCTGCACCGTCTCGGTCTTGGAGTAGGCCGACCCGACCGCGAAGTTGCGGTGCGCGAACGAGGCGATCAGCGCCACCGTGCCGAGGATTTGCAGCACGGCGCCAGCACTCACGAACGCGAGGAAGCGAGCCGTGGGCACAGGCAAATCGGCACCGCCTGCCGCCAACAGGGCCACGTGAGCCAGCGCGAAGGGCCACGCATAGCAGAACCGCACATAGCTCGCTTCAGTGGCGTCGAGCCGGCCCACGAGCTTCTTCTGCAATGCCGTGCGTGCGTTTTGCAGGAACGCCGCAACCAGCGTGATGGCGATCCAGGGTTCCATTCCTTGCCGGCGCTTACAGAGGTCCGCGTGCCGTCAGCGCGTGCTGAATGCCGCGATGCGGTCCGAGTCTGCCGAGAGCCGATAGAGCCGGATCAGGAGCAACGTCGCGGCGATGCCAAGGCCGATCACCACGCCCCACCAATAGCCGGAGACGCCAAGCTCCGGCAGCGAGCCCATGCCGTAGCAAAGTGCCGCGCCGACGGGCAGGCCGATGCACCAATACGCCACCACGCCGATGGCCGCCGGGGCGCGGGTGTCCTTGTAGCCCCGCAGCGTGCCGATGGCACCCACCTGTGCGCCGTCGAAGAACTGGAACAGCGCACCGAGCACCATCAGCGCCGACGCCACCTGAATCACCGCCGGGTCGCTGCTGAAAAGCTCGGAAACACCTTGCCGCAGCGAGAGAATCAACGCTGCGGAGACGAGCGACCACGCCCCCACCACGCCCATCGCCACGGCGCCGGCCAAGCGAGCGCCGTCGATCCGCCCGGCGCCGATGTTCGTCCCCACACGTATGGTGGCGCCGACGCCCAGGGCCAGTGGCACCATGAAGGCGATGCCGGCAACGTTGAAGGCGATCTGGTGCGAAGCCACCTGCACCACACCGAGTGCGCCGATGGACAGTCCCACCACCGAGAAGAACCCCACCTCGACGAACATGGTGATGCCGATGGGAACGCCGAGACGCACCAGACGCAGGATCTCGCGCCGGTCCGGCCACGAGAAGCGGGCGAACAGCCGCGCCATTCGCACCCGGGAGAAGGCCACCACGGTCGTCATCGCGGCGAGCTGATAGAACATCACCAGCGCCGTGGCCCAGCCGCAGCCAACGCCGCCCATCGGCGCGATGCCGAGCGACTCGTTGCCGTAGATGAACAGCGCGTTGAGCGGCACCTTGAGCACGAGCCCCGAAAGGCCAATGCACATGGCCGGCAACGTCCACGAAAGTCCGTCGCAAAGATTGCGCAAGGCCATGTAGCCGAGCAGCGGCAAGAGCCCGGTGCTCAAGGCGGCGAGATAGGCAGCGGCGATGGGTATGGCCACCGGATCGACGCCGATCAGGTGATACACGGGCTCGGCGTTGTGCAGCAGCCAAGTGGTGACGGCGCCACCGACGAGCGCAATCCAGAGCGCCTGCCGCACGACCTCGCCGGACTCCCCGGTGCGACCGCCGCCATGCAACTGCGACACCGACGGGGTGATGGACATGACGATGCCGGACAACAGCAGCATCGATGGCCAGTAGAGATTGCCGCCGAGCGTCACCCCAGCAAGGTCCGCCGCACTCACCCGACCGGCCATCATGGTGTCCGCCACGCCCATGCCCATCTGCGAGAGCTGGGTGACGACGATGGGCCAGACCACGCGCGTAAGGGCGCGCAGCTCGGCGGCGGTTGCGGCGCGAGTCCACATCACGGGCTTGGTGCAAGTTGGGATGGCAAGCGCATTCTACTGTTCCGGCGCTTTGTCCGACGTTTTATACTGCCTCTTTCGCCGATTCGGCCCCCACGTGATCCAAGAGAGGAAGACCATGGAACTGCAGGACAGCAAGACACTTCAGAACCTGAAGGATGCCTTCGCCGGCGAATCGCAAGCCAACCGCCGCTACCTGTACTTCGCCGCCAAGGCGGATGTCGAAGGCGAGAACGACGTGGCAGCGGTGTTCCGCTCCACCGCCGAAGGCGAAACCGGGCACGCCCACGGCCACCTCGAATACATGGAGACGGTGGGCGATCCGGCCACGGGCCTGCCCATCGGCAACACCAGCGCCAACCTCAAGGCGGCCATCGCCGGCGAGACGCACGAGTACACCGACATGTACCCCGGCATGGCGAAGACCGCGCGCGACGAGGACTTCGACGAAATCGCCGATTGGTTCGAGACCCTCGCCAAGGCGGAACGGTCGCACGCCAACCGCTTCCAGAAAGCGCTCGACGCGATGGAGTGAGGGCCGCGCAAGGCCCGCTCATCGACGCCACCAGCACGCCGTTCGTCAGTTCAAGCGGGTGAAGGAAGGCAATCTCGAAGCGCCTCGCCGCGAGACCATCGACTGGCGCAGCGCCGAATACGCTGACAGGGACGCGCTCGATCAGGAGCTCGAGCGCGTCTTCGACGTCTGTCACGGCTGTCGTCGCTGCGTGAACCTCTGCGACGCCTTCCCGACACTGTTCGACTTGGTGGACGAGTCGGACACCATGGAGGTGGACGGCGTCGACCGCGCCGACTACGGCAAGGTAGTGGAGCAGTGCTTCCTGTGCGACCTATGCGCGGAAACGAAGTGCCCCTACCTGCCGCCGCACGAGTGGCGCATCGACTTCCCGCACCTGATGCTGCGCGCCAAGGCGGCGAACTTCAACGATGGCGATGCGGCGCGCTCGCGCAGTTGGTGGCGCGACCGCCTGCTCACCAGCACCGATCCCGTGTTCCGCACACTCGCGGTGCCGGGCGTTGCACAAGTCGCAAACGCTGCCGCGAACGTGACGCCCCTGCGGGCATTGGGCGAGCGCCTGGCCGGCATTCACCGCGACGCGCCCTTGCCGGAGTTCCAGCACCGCACCGCTTCGCGACGCGTGCGTGGGGGCGCGCCGGCGACGGCGGCGGTGCCCGGCACCAACACAACCGGCAAGGTCGCGATCTATCTCACCTGCTATGGCGAGTACAGCGAGCCGGACGTGGTTGACGACCTCGTCCGGGTGCTGCGCCACAACGACATCGAGACCAAGCTGCTCGAGGGCACCTCCTGCTGCGGCATGCCACGGATGGAACTCGGCGATCTCAAGTCGGTGGAGAAGCACAAGGATCGCAACCTGCCAGCCTTTCGTGCTGCGGTGGACGAAGGCTTCGACCTCATGTCCATCGTGCCCTCGTGCAATCTCATGTATCGGCAGGAGGCACCGCTGTTGTTCCCGGAGGACGAGGACGTGGCACGCATCGCCCGCGCCTTCTTCGACCCGTTCGAGTATCTGACGGCGCGGCGTCGAGATGGCCTCGTCAAGCTAGAGTTCGCCCGGGGCCTCGGCAAGGTGGCCTATCACGCCGCCTGCCACCAGCGGGTGCAGGCGTTTGGCCAGCGCACGCGGGAGTTCCTTTCGCTGATCCCCGACACGGAGGTGACGCTCATAGAGCGCTGCTCCGGCCACGACGGCACCTATGCCGTGAAGGAGGAAACCCACGCCAAGGCCATGAAGATCGCCCGGCCGGTGGTGCGGCGGGTGCGGGAGTCGGGCGCCGAGGTGTACGGCTCCGACTGCCCCATGGCCGGACGAATGATCGCCCAAGGCCTCGAAAACGGTTCGTCGGCGCTGCACCCTGTCTCCATGCTGCGCCGCGCCTATGGCATCTGACCCCACCGTGAGTCGGGATGGGCGAGAGTTGGGACACGGCGGCAAGCTGGCCCGAGCGGACCTCTGGCGGCTTGAGGAATACGCCGTGGAGCGCAAGGCGTTCCGCGCCCGCGTGATCGCCCACAAGAAGCTGCGCCGGGTGGCGCTCGGCCCCCACGCGACGTTGCTGTTCGAGGACTTCCTGACGATGAAGTACCAAGTGCAGGAGATGCTGCGCATCGAGCGCATCTTCGAGCCGGCAGCCATCGACGAGGAACTCGCCGCCTACAACCCCCTCATCCCGGACGGCAGCAATTGGAAGGCAACCTTCCTGATCGAGTATGCGGACCCCGAAGAGCGCGCCCTAGCCCTCGCACGAATGCCCGGCGTCGAACACCGGGTCTGGTTCCGCATCGGCGCTGGCGAGCGCAACTTCGCCCACGCCAACGACGACATGGAGCGCACCGAACGCGACAAAACCGCCGCCGTTCACTTCCTGCGCTTCGAACTCACCAAGGAGAGCGCCGAGGCCGTCCGAAGCGGGGAGGAGGTCCGCATCGGCATCGATCACCCCGAACTCCTCTCAGAAACCCCGCTCTCGGCATCCACCGTCGCCTCGCTCGCGGAGGATTTGGACCGCACCACCTGACGCCATTTTTCGTGGCTCGCCCCTGGACGCCTTGGGGCTCCCCAGCAATCAGATGCGATACGCGCTTTCCGTCATCGCTCGTGAGGCGAGACGCATTAGGCCCTTGACGGGGCTTGGAAAGGCCACGCCACCGCTTCGCAGGGCCTCGTTGCCGTGGCGGGATTCGTCCTCGCGCATGGCGGCAAGGATGGCGCGGCTCTTGCGGTCTTCGTCCGGAAGGCGTTCTAGGTGGCGGTCCAGGTGCCGGCACACCTCGTCTTCGGTTGCCTCCACGAAGCCAAGGCTGATGCGGTCGCCCAAGAGTCCTGCGGCCGCGCCGAGGGCAAAGGAGGCAGCGTAGAAGGCAGGGTTCAGCACGCTGGGGCGGTCTTCGAGCTCTTCCAGGCGCTCTCGACACCAGCCGAGGTGGTCGTGCTCCTCGTTGGCGGCGGCGAGGAGCGCCTCGCGCGCCTGGCCGGACGCGGCCGTGGCCGCCTGCCCTTCGTAAAGCGCCTGGGCGCACACTTCGCCGGTGTGATTGACGCGCATGAGCGCACTGGCGAGTCGCCGTCCATGCGAACCAAGCTCGCCTTCGTCTATGTCGCTGGCGGGGCTCGCGCGGCGAGGTGCATCCTCGCCAAATACCGTGCGCAGCCCTTGGTCAAGAATGCCCACAAGCCGGTCAGCGGCTGTCCGCTTGGGTTCACGTTCCATTGTGTCCTCCTACGCATACACGAAGGCCAGCAGTTCGCGCCAGCGAACTGCGACGCGCCCGTCAGGGCGCGCGAGCACACCCCTACTTTACGGCGAAACCTGCTTGCATGAGCCTCGATGCAACTGCCGCGCGGCGTTCGCGGTCCGCGCCGCGCACGGCGATGACCTCGGTGGGGTCCAGTCGCTTCAGCACGTCCGCCTCGTCGGCGACGGCAATGGTGTCAAGGTCCAGCCGGCATGTGGGCTGACCGGTGTCCGGCGGCTGGTAGTCGTCGAGCAGCTCCACAAGCGCTTCCCGGGAGAAGCGCACGAACACGCCGGGAGCGGTCGCCAACGTGTCCGCCGGCATCGGCGCCCGCGTCAAGGTCGCGGCGGCACCGATGGCATCGCCGGGGCCGAACCGCTCGTTGCCGCATGTCGCCGCGCCTTGCACAACCACGAACAGCTCCTGCGGCACCTCGCCCTTCCGGAACAGCGTCTCGCCGCTCTGAACGCGACGCACCTCGCCCACTTTCACCACCCAAGCCCACGTGCTCGGTGGAAACCAGCGCATGACCGGGCCTTGCAAGAAAGCGGGAATCCACGACGCCGGCAGCGCTGCCTCCGGCGTCGGGGGCGGCGAGCTCCCAGGCTTTGCGAAGACGGCGCGGTCAATGGAAATCGCCTCGACAGATGTGAGCGTGACGATCTCATCGGCGCCGTGCGTGCCGAGCGCCTTTCCAGCGGCAGCGGCGGCGTCGAGGCGACGATTGGCGCCGCCCAAGCGGATCGTCACCGTGCCCTTGTGCAAGAAGATCTCGCGCCTCGGCTCTTGGCCGGCGCGAAGGAGCGTTCGCTGCGGCGGCAGGCGCAGCATGCGGGCATGGCTAGCGGCGGCATGGAGCGCCGGCGTGTCCATGTTGCGGAACGGTTCGAGGGTCTTGAGTGCTTCGAGCATGGCGCGTCCCCTGGTGGCTTTGCCAAGGATCCTGCCCGGAACGCAAGAACAAAAAAGTCAGGCGTTTGCTCGATCTATTGCGCGAAATCCGATGTCCTTTCTGTAGGCCATTGCCCTGAATCGCACCGTTGCGGCGCGCTCGTAGGCGCGACGCTGCGCCTCGCGCACGTCGTCGCCGACGCCAACGGCATAGAGCACCCGGCCGCCAGCGGTGACGATCTGGCCATCTGCTTCGGCGGTGCCGGCGTGGAAGATGCGCGTGTTGGCAAGCTCTTTTTTGCGAGGGGCGAGCCCCTCGTGCTCCCCGGCTGAGGGCTCTCCCTTGCGAGGGGCGAGCCCCTCGCGCTCCCCGGCTGAGGGCTCTTCCTCCAAGCCTGAGATGGGATCGCCCCGATCGTAGGCGAGGGGATAGCCGCCGGCCACCAAAGCGACGCAAAGTGCCGCACGGGGGTCCCATTCGACGCTTGCCTCGTGGAGCGTTCCATCGAGCGCCCTCAGGCAAAGCTGAGGCAAGTCGGAGCAGAGCCGCATCAGCAGCGGTTCCGCCTCCGGGTCGCCCATACGGCAGTTGAACTCCACCACCCGAACACCGCCGTCCGGCAGCACCATCAGCCCGGCGTAGAGAAAGCCCTGATACGGGGCGCCCTCGGCGGCCATGCCGGCCAGCGTGGGTCGAATCACCTCCGCCATGATCCGGTCGTGAACCGCGTTCGTGATGACCGGAGCGGGCGAATACGCGCCCATGCCGCCCGTGTTGGGGCCGCGGTCGCCATCGTCTCGCGCCTTGTGGTCCTGCGAGGAAGCGAGCGGCAGCGCGGTCTTGCCGTCGCAGAGGCAAATGAAGCTCGCCTCCTCGCCGCGCAGGAACTCCTCTACGACAATGCGACGGCCGGCGTCGCCGAAGCTGCTCCCCGAGAGCATATCGCGCGCCGCCGCGACGGCGGAGTCCGCATCTTCCGCCAACACCACCCCCTTGCCGGCGGCGAGCCCGTCTGCCTTGACGACGATCGGCACCCCCGGTTCGTTGTGTTGGCGGGCGGCGCCGCTGCGGATGTGCTGCTCGGCCTCGTCGGCATCGGTGAACTCCGCCCAGCCGGCGGTGGGAATGTCGTGCCGCGCCATGAATGCCTTCGTGAACGCCTTTGAGCCTTCGAGCTGCGCCGCGGCCTTGGAAGGCCCGAAGCACTTCAGGTTGCGAGCGTCGAAGAAGTCGCGGATGCCGGCGACGAGAGGGGCTTCCGGACCCACGATCGTGAGTTCCACCCCTTCCCCTTCAGCGAATGCCGCGAGGCTCTCGAAATCGTCCTCCGCAATGGTGATGTTCTTGACGTTCTGTTCGCGCGCGGTGCCCGGGTTGCCTGGCGCGACGAACACAGTCTCCACCGCACGGGATTCGGCTACCTTCCATGCCAGCGCATGCTCGCGGCCACCGGAACCGATCACGAGGACCTTCATGGACTCACCTCCAAGGCGGCAAGATAGGTCGCGATGGCCTTGTCGTAGGCCGAGGTGTGGCGGAACGCCTTCCATGCCAACGCTCTACGCAACGGCAGCTTGGGCATGGCCGGCAGCAGTTCCATGACCTGGCCATAGTCGTCCGGGTCCACCAGAACCGTCACGCGGGCATGGTTCTTGGCGGCCGACCGCAGCAGGGTGGGGCCGCCGATGTCGATGTTCTCGATGGCAAGTTCGGGGGTGCAGTCGGGCCGCGCCACCGTCTGCTCGAAGGGGTAGAGATTCACCACCACGAGGTCAATCGGGCGAATGCCGTGCTGCGCCATCGCCGCGCCGTCAATCTCCCGCCGCGCCAGGATGCCGCCGTGAATGCGCGGATGCAGGGTCTTGATGCGCCCGTCCATGATTTCGGGAAACTCGGTGACCTCGGACACCTCGAGCACCGGGACGCCAGCGTCGCGCAGCGCTGCGTACGTCCCCCCACTCGCAAGTATCTCGACGCCCGCCCGTGCCAAGCCGGCGCCGAGTGCCTCGATGCCTGTCTTGTCCGACACGCTGATGACCGCGCGCTCAATCACGACTCACCCCGTCGCCTTAAGTGGCGCGCTCATCTGCAGGACACCAAAGGCCTCCGCCACCTGCGACAACGCTCGGATCCTAGCAGGCAAGTCGGACTTCGGACGGCGCAAGCCAACCCGGACACCGGCGGCATCTCACCTTGACTTGCACAGCCCCTGGCGCGCCGCTCCGGAGGGAGGGCGTCCCTCCCTCCAGGGCAAGGTGCCGGCAGTTCGCGCCTGCGCTCGCCGGCGTCATCGGTGTGCCGAACGCCCCACCAGCGCCGCCCACTCGCCCTGCTGCATGGGTACAGCGAACTCCATCGTGCCACGGTATGCATCCATCACATCACCCACCTGGCCCGCCAAAATGCCGGAGACCAACAACCGACCGTCTGTTGCAAGTCGCACCGCCAGCGCCGGTGCCATATCAATCAGCACGCCGGAGACGATGTTGGCGACGATTAGTTCGAATCGTCCCTCCACCTCGGCAAGATCGGCGACCAGCGCTAGCCGGTCTTCGACTCCGTTGGCAGCCGCGTTCTCCCGAGTGGACAGCAATGCTTGCGGGTCATGGTCCACCGCAACGACCGACTCGGCACCCATGGCGAGAGCCGCAATGCCGAGGATGCCAGAGCCGCTGCCCACATCGAGCATCCGCTTGGCAACGAGATCGGCGCTCGCGAGCCACTCAAGGCACAGCGCCGTCGTGGGGTGAGTGCCGCTGCCGAATGCGAGACCTGGATCCAGGCGGACAACGGGGCCCGACACGGAGCCGGCAAGTTGCGCCGGAGACTGCGAAGGCGCCACTACCAAGCGTCCAAAACGCCGCGGCGACAAATCACGCCGCCAGGTGTGCGACCAGTCCTGATCCTCAAGCGGCGCGGAATCGATCGGCTGCTGGCCGCAAGCCGCAGCCACCGCAGCGACATCCACATCCGCCGCGAACAGCCCCTCCACCGTCGCCTGCGGCCACAGCGGCGTCTCGTCCGGCATCGGCTCGACAACCTCGCCTTCGTCACCTGTGATGGTCGCTGCCAACGCCCCGAGTTCCATGAGACGTTCACAAAGCGCTTCGGCGTCACCGCCTGCCGCCGCAAAGCGAAGCCGCAGCCAGCGCGCCGTAGCGTCGGCAGTTCGCTGCGCGCACTGCTGGGTTCCGGGTTCCAACCAGTGCCTTACGCGATGCGGAAGAGCGGAGCGCCGGTCTCGATGGGTTGGCCGTCGGCGGCCAGCACGGCCACCACCTCGCCAGCCTCTTCGGTCTCGATGTGGTTCATCATCTTCATGCTCTCGATGATGCAGAGCACGTCGCCCACGGCAACGGTGGCACCGGGTGCAACAAAGGGCGTTTCGCCCGGCGCTGGCGCACGGTAGAAGGTGCCAGCCATCGGCGCCGCCACCACATCGCCACTCTGCGCGGAGGTCGCCTCGACGGGGGCCGCCGCCGGCTCGGGGACAGACGCGACCGATTGCGTCGCGACGGGGAGCGTCGCGCGCGAGATTCGCACCTCCTCCTCCCCCGATCGCACCTGCAGCTCGGTGATGCCCGACTCCTCGACCAGCTCGATGAGTTTCTTGATTTTCCTTAAGTCCACCGAATCACTCCTCGCCCGACCGGGCCTCGGCCGCAATTCCAGCCATCAATGCAAATTCGTATCCCGCCGCGCCGAGCCCGGCGATGACGCCGACGGCGATGTCGGAAAGATAGGACTGCCGCCGAAACGGCTCCCGCGCGTGGACGTTCGACAAATGCACCTCGATGAACGGCACGCCCACCGCCAAGAACGCATCGCGCAAGGCCACGCTCGTGTGGGTGTACGCGCCGGGATTGATGACGATGAAGGCCACACCCTCGCGCCCTGCTTGCTGCACCGCGTCCACTAGCTCGTGCTCGGCGTTGCTTTGCAGGGCGCAAAACTCGTGCCCCGCCTCTTCGGCAAGCCGCGCTAGCCGCGCATTGATGTCGGCCAGCGTGTCGGCGCCGTAGATCTCCGGCTCACGCGTTCCGAGCAGGTTGAGGTTGGGGCCATGCAAGGCCAACAGCTTCGCCATGTGCGGCGCTTCCGCCAACTGCGAAAGCCGCGATATTACGCTAGGCTGGAGTATTCATGAATGCGCGTAGCGAGGGCGACGAGACGCCGCTGTGGCTGGGCGCACGGAGTGAAGGAGCCCGAAGGCATAGCTGTGCACTATGTCGAGGGGGCCGGAGCGAATGCGTCCGCAG
>JAPPDJ010000028.1 GCA_028824555.1 Gammaproteobacteria bacterium
GGTGTTTCCCGGTGGCGTCGCGATACTGGCCGCGGTTTTCGCCGCGTTGGGGATCGACCGCATGACCGTTTCGGACGGAGCGTTGCGCGAAGGCCTTCTGCACGACCTGCTCGGCCGTGTGCACGCCGAAGACATCCGAGAGAACACGGTCGCCAACCTCGCGTCTCGCTACCATGTCGACACTGTTCAAGCCGACCGGGTTGCCCGCACCGCAACCCGGCTGCTGGAACAGGCAACCACAGGCTGGCAGTTTCGACAGGTGGATGCGCCCCGCATTCTCGGTTGGGGTGCCATGCTGCACGAGATCGGCATGGACATAGCGCACAGCCAGTACCACAAGCATGGAGGCTATCTGCTGGAACACTTGGACATGCCTGGCTTCTCGCGCCAAGACCAGCATCACCTCGCGATGATCGTCCGCGCTCACCGGCGCAAGTTTCCGATTGAACTCTTGCGCGACGCGCCCGAACTGATGCGACTTTGCGTGCTGATGCGCTTAGCGGTGGTGTTCCACAGGAGTCGCGCCACGCTTCCGATGCCTTCGATCTCCCTATCTGTGCGCCACAACTCCATCAAGCTCACGCTTCCCAAACGCTGGATGATCGAACACCCGCTTACCGCCCTCGACATCCAGCAGGAGGCGGAGTTCCTCGGCGTCATCCCCATTGAGCTCCAAGCCGGCTTGCGCTGACGCCCGCCGCTGTCCGGCCAGGGGCTTGTGGATTGGGTTCGGAGAGTCGTTTTGCCGACACGACGCTTTTGCCTGTCCGACACGCGCTTTCCCGCCTGTCTCGGTTGGAGGGGCAGAGCGGCGTTCGCCTGTCTGGGTTTGGTGCCGAGGCGGCGGGAGGGGCAGCGTTTGCCAAGGGGCAGCGTTTGCCTGTCTGGGTTGGAGGGGAGCGGTTGCCCGGAGGGGAGCGTTTGCCTGTCTGGGTTGGCGGAGGGCAGCGTTTGCCTGTCTGGGTTTGGTGCCGAGGCGGCGGGAGGGGCAGCGTTTGCCAAGGGGCAGCGTTTGCCTGTCTGGGTTGGAGGGGAGCGGTTGCCCGGAGGGGAGCGTTTGCCTGTCTGGGTTGGCGGAGGGCAGCGTTTGCCTGTCTGGGTTAGGGAGGAGCCCGATTTCGCGACGGTAGCGTTTGCAAACGTGGGCATGGCTGCCCCAAAATGTGCTTGCTGGCCCTTTGGAGAGTTTGGCTGGCGCCGGAGCTGAATTGGGGTGTCGCCAAGTCGGTAAGGCACTGGGTTTTGATCCCAGCATGCGCAGGTTCGAGTCCTGCCACCCCAGCCACGGCGTCGGGCATAAAGGAGGGCGGCGTTTCCCGTGGCTTTGCAGGGCCTTAAGGGGGCGGGCGTTGAAAGATCTCATGGTGTTCGCGGGCGGTTCTGTGGGTGGTCTGTCCGGGCGGATTGCCGAAGAGCTCGACATTTCTCTCGGCACGTCTGACATCGGCCGCTTTCGCGACGGCGAGGTGCGGGTCGAGATCGACGAAAACGTCCGCGGCAAGGACGTCTTTCTGGTCCAGTCCACCTGCGCGCCCACGAACGACAACATCATGGAGCTGATGATGATGGCCGATGCGGTCAAGCGCGCCTCCGCGCAGCGCATCACGGCAGTCATGCCCTACTTCGGCTACGCACGTCAGGATCGGCGTCCCCGCTCGGCGCGGGTGCCCATCAGCGCCAAGGTGGTCGCCGACATGATCGCCGGCGTCGGCATCGACCGCATCCTTACCGTCGACCTCCATGCCGACCAGATTCAGGGCTTCTTCAACGTCCCGGTGGACAATGTCTATGCATCACCCGTGCTCGTGGACGACATCCTCGCCCGACATCGGGGCGAGCCGGTCTTCGTCTCCCCCGACGTCGGCGGCGTGGCGCGGGCGCGCGCCATCGCCAAGCAAGTGGACGACCTCGATCTCGCCATCATCGACAAGCGCCGCCCGCGTCCCAATGCCTCCGAGGTGATGAACGTCATCGGCGAGGTGGAAGGTCGCACCGCCATCCTGGTCGACGACATCGTCGACACCGCCGGCACCCTGTGCAATGCGGCCGCCGCCCTGCGCGAGCGCGGCGCCACCGGCGTTAGCGCCTACATCACCCACCCGGTGCTTTCCGACGACGCGCCAAGCCGCATCGACAGCTCCGAACTCGACGAGGTCGTGGTCACCGACACCGTGCCGCTGTTGGATGACGCCCGCAGCTGTGGCAAGATCCGCCAATTGAGCCTCGCCGGCGTGCTTGCGGAAGCCATTCGCCGAGTGAGCAACGAGGAGTCGATCAGCGCCATGTTCCGCCACAACGGACAGGCGCAAATGCGTTTTTAGGAAACGCGCGTAAGACGGTCCGTTTTACGACGCAACCCGTCGCAAAGTGGTCCTTGCGCCGCCGAGCTGCTTGCAGCAATCGCCGCCAAGCCACGCGAGCTCTCATCTCAGCCAACGACGGAGCCACTCAAAATGGCCAACACCATCACCGTTCGCGCCGAATTCCGGGCTGACATCGGCAAGGCCGCAACGCGCCGCCTGCGCCGTTTCACCGGCAAGGTTCCGGGCATTCTCTACGGCGGCGACCGCGACCCCCAGCCTCTGTCCCTCGAACAGCGGGACCTTGCACGCTTCATGCAGGACGAAGCGTTCTTCTCCCAAGTGCTCGAACTCAAGGTGGGTGATGTCGGCCAACAGGCGGTGCTGCGCGACCTGCAACGCCACCCGGCAAACGACAAGGTCATCCATGTGGACTTCATGCGCGTGCGCGACGACGCGCCCCTCAGCATACGGGTGCCCCTGCACTTCCTGGGCGAGGACCACTGCGTCGGCGTGCGCCAGGGTGGCGGCAGCCTGTCGCACAACCTCATCGAGGTGGAGATCTCCAGCCTTCCGGCGGACCTGCCAGAGTACATCGAGGTGGACGTCACGGACCTCGACGTGGGCGACTCCGTTCACCTCTCCGACATTACCCTCCCCCCCGGGGTGACCCTGCTTGCGCTCGGGCAGGGGCAAGACCACGACCTGCCGGTCGTGAGCGTCATTCCCCCACGCGGTGGCAGTGGCGACGAGGAAGAGATGGAGGAGGTGGAGGAGGAACCTTCCGCCGAGGAGGACTCCGAGGAGGACTGACTCCGAACGCCGGCGACCGGAACGCCCGAAGAGCAGTTCGCGCAGCGAACTGCCACGCGCCCAAGAGGGCGCACTAGCGGCGCGACGGAGGCCCAGGCGCAACTCTCCGAGACAACCCCCGGCGGGCGTGACACCCCCTTTTGCGAGAGACCGCTCGACGAAGCCACCCCAGCAACCGACCGGATCGCCAATGTGACCATCCGCCTCATCGCCGGCCTCGGCAACCCCGGTGCACGCTATGAACGCACGCGCCACAACGTCGGCATGGCCTGGCTGCATCGACTCGCCGGCCGCTTTCACCTGCCGCTGTCCCCGGAGCGCAAGTTCCATGGCAGCGTGGCCCGAGGCGACATACTCGGTCGCGATGTCTGGCTGCTCGCGCCAGACACCTACATGAACCTCTCCGGCGACGCCGTCGGGCCCCTCGCGCACTTCTACAAGCTAGCCCCGGAAGAGATCCTCATCGCCTACGACGAAGTAGCGTTCGAGCCGGGTGCCTGTCGACTGCGCGTGGGCGGCGGCCACAACGGCCACAACGGCATCCGCAGCGTGATCGCCGCGCTCGGCAACCAGGCCGGCTTTGCCCGCCTGCGCATCGGCGTCGGCCATCCGGGCAACACGGGCGAGATGATCGCCTACCTCACCGGCACGCGCATGATGGCCGACGAGCAGAGCCGCGTCGAGCAGGCCACCGACTTCGATGACGATACATTGCGTCGCCTTCTCCACGGCGACTTCGATGCCGCCATGAACGCCATCAACGCCCGCAGACGGCTGCCTCAAGCGTCCGAGTGTGAGGCGCCGGCAGATCCGGGCCAGCGCTGATGGGATTTCACTGCGGCATCGTCGGGCTGCCGAATGTCGGCAAGTCAACGCTCTTCAACGCGCTCACGCGCGCCGGCATCGATGCCGAGAACTTCCCCTTTTGCACCATCGAACCCAACACCGGTGTGGTGCCGGTGCCCGACCCCCGCCTGGAGCGCATCGCCGAGATCGCAAGGCCAGCCCGGGTGGTGCCGAGCCTGATGGAATTCGTCGACATCGCCGGCCTCGTTGCCGGCGCTTCGAACGGCGAGGGTCTTGGCAACCAGTTCCTCGCCCACGTGCGCGAATGCCACGCCATCGCCCATGTCGTGCGCTGCTTCGAAGACGACAACGTCGTGCACGTCTCCGGCCGCGTCTCGCCACAGGACGACATCGAGATCATCGACACCGAGCTTGCGCTGGCCGACCTCGCCACCGCCGACCGCGTTCACGACCGAATCCGTCGCATCGCCAACGTCGGCGACAAGGAGGCGCGTGCGACGGTGGCAATCCTCGACCGGATTCGCGCCGGGCTGGACGCCGGCCGGCCCGTGCGCGCCCTCGACCTCGCACCGCACGAGCAGGCAGCCGTCGCTGAATGCCACTTCCTCACCGCCAAGCCGGTGATGTACATCGCCAATGTGGCCGAGGATGGATTCGAGGGCAATCCCATGCTCGACGAAGTGCGCGCCATCGCCGCCCAGGAAGGCGCCGCGGTGGCGCCGGTCTGCAACAAGACCGAGGCGGAGATTGCCGAGCTCGATGCCAACGACATCCAGGAGTTCCTCGAAGACCTGGGCCTCAACGAACCGGGCCTCAACCGCGTCATTCGCACCGGCTACGACCTGCTTGGCCTGATGAGCTTCTTCACCGCCGGCCCCAAGGAGGCCCGCGCCTGGACCATCGCCAGAGGTACCACTGCCCCCGGCGCGGCCGGCGTCATCCACACCGACTTCGAACGCGGCTTCATCCGCGCCGAGATCGTCGCCTACGACGACTACATCGCCTTCAACGGCGAAGGCGGTGCCCGCGACGCCGGGCGCTGGCGCCTCGAAGGCAAGGACTACGAGATGCAAGACGGGGATGTAGCCCACTTCCGCTTCAACGTGTAGGGCGTGCATGCCCCCGGAAAACCCTCGGTTACCGGAGGGGCTACGGGGGGGCCTCGTTTTTCCGGATCTACCTGCCGGGGTCCGGGCGGTTGCGCCAGCGGTCGAGGAACTCTGCGCTGGTGTTGACCCACGGGTACGGTTCATCTGGTTCCGCAAGGCCCAGCGGCTCGCAAAGGCCCGCCCAGCCGTCGCTGGCCTGAAACTCGATCAGGCGATCCGCCGGCACTTCCGCTCGCACTCGCGCGACGTTGGCTTCGTACACGGTGATCGCGTGGTCTTGCTCCATCAGACGGCCGTCAAAGGTGCCCTCGCGGATAATCTCGTTTGCCATCTTTAGCCGCGTGCGCAGCCTCTGATCCGGCGACTGACGGGCGTGCTCCATGCTCTGGAAGATGGTGCTGCTCGCGCTCTTGAACCAGCTTTCGGAGTCTCGGAGTGACAGCAGCACCTTGGCGGCGGGGTAGCGTTCCATCAAGCGGGGCCAGAATGCGGCTGCGGGCCAGTCGACGGCGGCGCGGTAGCCGGCGAAGAGCGTGTCCCACACATCCTCGCCGCGCCAGGCACGCAGCCAAAGGTCGGCGTGTTCCGGATGCGTCGCCACTTCTGCCATGTGGTAGCAGCCATCGAAGCCAAGCCGTTCAAGCGCCTGCTTGAGCGACAGCGTACCGGTGCGACCGAAGCCGGCGCCGATGACGGCAAGCCCTTCGGTCACCGCGGCCGCTCGCTCTCGCTGCCAACCCCGTCCTTACAGGTCGTATCCCCGCTCGTTGTGCATCACGAGGTCGAGGCCTTCCGTCTCCTGTTCCTCCGTGACCCGGTTGCCGACGACGACATCAACCACCTTAAGGATGATGAACGTGACGAGCGCCGTGTAGCCCAGAACCGCGAAGCCGCCGATGGCCTGCACGCCGAGCTGGCTGCCGATGCTGATGTCCTCCTGACCGCTGAAGATGCCGAGCGCCTGCGAGGCGAAGACGCCCGTCAGGATCGTGCCGAGCAGCCCGCCCACGCCGTGCACCGGGAACACGTCCAGCGAGTCGTCGATGCGCAACGTGCGCTTCATGAAGTTGGTCGCGAGGAAGCAAACCACGCCAGCGGCGATGCCGATGACGAGCGCGCCGGCCGGGCCGACAAAGCCAGATGCTGGCGTGATGGTGCCAAGCCCCGCCACCATACCGGTGACGGCGCCGAGCGCACTCGGCTTACCGTACCGAATCCACTCCGCAACCATCCAAGTGAAGGCGCCGGCCGCCGCCGAAATGTGCGTCACCGTGATGGCCATGGCGGCATCGCCGTTGGCGGCGAGGGCGCTGCCGCCGTTGAAGCCGAACCAGCCGACCCAAAGCATGCCGGCACCGGCCACAGTGAGCGTCATGTTGTGGGGCGGCATCATCTGGTCGGGAAAGCCGCGCCGCGTGCCGAGCACCAATGCCGCCACCACCGCTGCGGTCCCGGCGGTGATGTGCACCACCGTACCGCCGGCGAAGTCCAAGAGGCCCAGCTCGCCCAGCCAGCCACCGCCCCAAACCCAGTGGCAAACCGGCGCATACACGAGCAGCAGCCAGAGCGTCGTGAAGATCAGCACCGACGAGAAACGCATCCGTTCGGCGAAGCCGCCCACCACCAGCGCCGGGGTGATGATGGCGAAGGTGAGCTGGAAGGTGGCGAAGGCCGACTCGGGGATCGTGCCACTCATGGCATCTTCGCCAACGCCGCCGAAGAACGCCTTCGACAGGCCCCCGATGAAGAAATTGCCGTCGGCGAAGGCCAAGCTGTAGCCGACGATTAGCCAGAGAATGGTGACCAGGCAAGTGATGCTGAAGCACTGCATCAACACGCTCAGCACGTTGCGGGAGCGAACGAGGCCGGCATAGAAGAGCGACAGACCCGGAATCGTCATGAACAGCACGAGGGCGGTGGAACTTAAGATCCAGGCCGTGTCGCCCGTATCCAGCCCCTCCGCCACGGCGGGGGCGCCCACCAGCAGCGCAAACACCCCCATTGCCAGCGCCAGTCCCGTTCGGGGGCGTTCCCCGCCCAAAAAACCGCCTCGATTCCGTTCCATGGTCCCCCCGTGCGAGCGCCGTCGCCTGCGTGCCCTAGCGAAGCGCGGGACACTACCGCATTGCGTGCGGCACTGCCACCGGTGACGGTGCAGTTGCGACGTTTGACCTCCCCGGAGGGAGCGCCCAAGTGCCGACCCGGCACCTCGCTTAGTGCAGTGGTTCCCTAAGGAAGTCGTTGCCCCTAGGATGGATGCCTTGAGGCACTTCGGAGAGACGATCATGCGATTGCTCGCACTGAGCCTGATGGTGGTTGCGGGCACCGTCGGCGCAACGCCACCGATCGAGCACTTCACCGGACACGCGAGGTACGAGCAGGCGCGCATTTCGCCCACGGCCAAGTACCTCGCCGTCACCACGCGGCAAGACGATTACGAGTATCTCGTGGTGATTGCGCTCGCGGACCGAGAGGTGGTGTATCGAACCCACTTCGGCAAGGGCTGGAATGTGCAGAACTTCCACTGGGCCACCGCCGAGCGCATTCTCGTGCAGCCGGCGCGGCGGATCGTCGGGCGCACGGATTTCAGCTTCCCCACCGGCGAACTCTATGCCCTCAACGCCGACGGCACCGACGCCAGCGTGCTGTTCGGCATGAACGCCGGATTCGGCAAGCTGTCGGCCCGTGCCGGGCGCACCGAGGCGCGGCTGGAGGCGGCGGAAATCCTGCACCTTCTGCCGGACGAACCGGAGCATGTGCTCATTGGCACCCTCCCGTTCGGTGTCAACAAGGTGGGCCGCGCCCGGCGCATCAATATCCACACCGGGCAAACCGAACCGGTGGTCGTCGGCCGCTATTCCACTTCCCGCTTCCTCACGGACCGCGACGGCATGGTGCGCTTCGAGTACGGCTCCAATGTGGAGAACGTCACCGAGGTGTACTACCAGCCGGATACGGGCGAGCCGACTCTGGTTTCCCGTGGCCGCGTCAACGAGGGCGTGACGATGCCCCTCGCCGACGCCGGCGACGGCTGGTATGCCGTCGACAACACCGAAACATCCACCACCGAGCTCATCCACTGGCAGCCGACGCGGGACGTCAAGCAGGTGCTGTTCCACAACGACGCCGTCGACGTCGGCGAGGGACTCTTCGACCCCGACGGCCAGCTCATCGCCACGCGCGTTACCGAGCACTACCCCGACTACCACTACGTGCAGCCAGACGCCCCCTTCGCCAAGACCCACCGTCGCATCCGCGCCGCCTTCCCCACCGAAGATGTAGCCTTCACCAGCATCACCACCGACGGCGCCAAGGGCGTGGCGGTCGTGTACGGCGACCGATTCCCCAGCACCTTCTATCTGGTGGACTTCCGCACCGACGAAATCGAGGAACTGTTCCAGTCGCGGCCCTGGCTCAAGCGCGAGGACTTAAGCCCGATGGAGTCGGTGCAGCTCAAGGCCCGCGACGGCACCGTCGTGCACGGCTACCTGACCACGCCCAAGGGCTGGAGCGAAGGCGACCGCCTGCCCCTCATCGTCCTCGTGCATGGCGGACCGCACGGCATTCGCGACCATTGGGGCTTCGACTCGGAAGCGCAGCTCTTCGCGTCCCGAGGCTTCGCCGTGCTGCAAGTGAACTTCCGCGGCTCGGGAGGCTATGGCAAGGACTTTCTCTACGCCGGCTTCGGCCGCTGGGGCCGCGAGATGCAGGACGACGTCACCGATGCCACCCGTTGGGCCGTGGCGGCCGGCTTTGCGGACCCGGAGCGCCTGTGCATATATGGCGGCAGCTACGGCGGCTATGCGGCCCTCACCGGCGCCTTCCGCGAGCCGGACCTGTACCGCTGCGCAGTGGGCTACGTTGGCGTTTATGACCTCGAGATGATGTACCGCAAGGGCGACATCCCGGACCGCCGCGCCGGCGTCAACTACCTGAAGGAGGCCATCGGCGAGGACTCGGATGAACTGCGCGCCCGCTCCCCGGTTCACAACGCCGAACGCATCCGTGCTGCGGTGATGCTGGTACACGGTGCCCTGGACCAGCGTGTCCCCATCGCCCACGCCACTAGCCTGCGCCGGGCCCTGAAGGCGGCCGGCAACCCGGTGGAGGTCTGGCACATCGAACGCAAGGAAGGCCACGGCTTCGGCAACCCCGAAAACCGCAAGGAGATGTACGAACGCATGCTTGCCTTCTTCGACGACCACATCGGCCGTGGACGGGAGGTGGCAGCGAGCCGCGCGGGGGATTAAGTAGCGCGCCCTTTGCCCCCCACCGAGAGCCTCTCCCCATCGGGGCGATAGGCCGCGCCAATCTATGTTGGGGTGAGTTGGCGCACGAGTTGCGGGCCCCGGAATACGAAGCCGGTGTAGATCTGCACCAGATCCGCGCCGGCGTCGAGCATGGCTTCGGCATCCTCATGGGAGGCAATGCCCCCTACGCCGATGACGGGGAAGTTGGCGGGCACCGAAGCGCGCAGCGTTGCCACTGTCTGCCGCGCCAAGGGGGCTAGTGGGGCGCCGCTGAGGCCGCCCTCCTCGCGGGCGAATCCGCTGGCGAGGGACATTGGTCGGGAGAGCGTTGTGTTTCCCGCTATCACCGCATCCATGTTCGTTTGCCGGAGCACGTCCGCGACCTCGCGCAGTTCTTGCTCGCCGAGGTCAGGCGCCACCTTCACCGCCAGCGGCAGGCGCTGGTCTCGGTGTTCTTCGGTGGCGCTGCGTGCGTCGTCCAGCCGGCCGAGGAGTTCGGCGGCGGAACTCGCGGCTTGCAGGCGCCGCAGGCCCGGGGTGTTGGGGGAGGAGAGGTTGACCGTCACGTAGTCCGCGAACGGGGCCACGGCGGTGAGGCAGGCGTGGTAGTCGTCAACTGCGCGGTCGAGTGGCGTGTCGCGGTTCTTGCCGATGTTGACGCCGAGCATCGGTCGCAGCGGGCGCTTGCGCAGGCGGGCGAGCCGTCGGGTCATGGCGTCGAGGCCGGCGCTGTTGAAACCCATGCGGTTGATGAGGGCGGCGTCGGGCACCGAGCGAAAGAGGCGTGGCTTCGGGTTGCCGGACTGTGGCAGGGGGGTGACGGTTCCCACTTCGACGAACCCGAAGCCGAGCCGGGCGAGACCGCGCACGGCCACGGCGTCCTTGTCGAGACCGGCAGCGAGGCCGACGCGGTTGGGGAAGGACAGCCCCATTGCTTGGACTGGGGCACCTAGTCCTTCGCCGGCACTGGGAAAGCTCGCTTCGGACGCGATCGACCCCCATGCCCGAAGCCCCCACAGTGCAAGCCGGTGCGCCGCCTCCGGCGGCAGTAGAAAGAGCAGGCGGCGAAGGTGTCTATACGACAACCGCAACCTCGTCGGCCTTGGGTCGTAGGGACGTAACCCGACCGCAAACCCTTGAACGGGCCTTGGAGGGAGGGTGTTCCACCCTCCCTCCAAAGCCCTGCCAACCACTCAATACACCACCACCGAGCGGATCGACTCCCCCGCGTGCATCAGGTCGAAGGCGGTGTTGATCTCGCCTAAGGGCATGGTGTGGGTGATGAGGTCGTCGATGTTGATCTTGCCGTCCATGTACCAGTCCACGATCCTCGGCACGTCCGTGCGACCCTTGGCGCCGCCGAAGGCGGTGCCGCGCCAGACTCGGCCGGTGACGAGCTGGAACGGGCGGGTGGCGATCTCCTGCCCGGCGCCGGCGACGCCGATGATGATGCTCTCGCCCCAGCCCTTGTGGCAGCACTCGAGCGCCTGGCGCATCACCTCCACGTTGCCGATGCACTCAAAGGAGTATTCGACGCCACCGTCGGTGAGATCGACGATGGCGCCGACCACGTCCTCCACCTCGGTGGGGTTCAGGAAGTCCGTCATGCCGAACTTGCGTGCCAGCGATTCCTTGGCCGGGTTCGTGTCGATGCCAATGATGCGGTCCGCGCCCACGAGACGCGCGCCCTGGATCACGTTGAGGCCAATGCCGCCGAGGCCGAACACCGCGACGTTGGCGCCGGGTTCCACCTGCGCCGTGTTCATCACCGCGCCGAGGCCGGTGGTGACGCCGCAGCCGATGTAGCAGACCTTGTCGAACGGCGCGTCCTCGCGAATCTTCGCCACCGCGATCTCTGGCAGCACGGTGTAGTTCGCAAACGTGGACGTGCCCATGTAGTGCAGGATGGATTCGCCTCCCTGCGAGAACCGCGACGTGCCGTCTGGCATCAGCCCCTGGCCTTGGGTCTCGCGAATGGCGCCACAGAGGTTGGTCTTGCCGGACGTGCAGAACTTGCACTGGCGGCACTCGGGCGTGTAGAGCGGGATCACGTGATCGCCCACCGCGAGGTCCGTGACGCCCTCGCCGACTTCCACGACGACGCCGGCGCCTTCGTGGCCAAGGATGGCGGGGAACAGGCCCTCCGGATCGGCACCGGACAACGTGTAGGCATCTGTGTGGCAAACCCCGGTCGCCTTCACCTCCACCATCACTTCGCCGGCCTTGGGCCCTTCGAGCTGTACCGTTTCCACCTCGAGCGGCGCCCCTGCCGCCCGCGCCACCGCCGCCTGTACGTCCATCCGCAACTCTCCCCGCAACTCCATGCGAACGGGCAAACCCTACAGCGTCAGCGCGCTTAGCGGCAACTGCGCGCCCTACGGCGCGTCGGCAGTTGCTTCGCAACTGCTAGTCTGCTTTTTCGCTCGTGCCCACCACGGGCTAGCGCCTACGGCGCACGCTCACGGCGGCCTCCAGGATGCGGGTCATGGCGTCTTGGTGTTCGGTGAAGAGGGTGGCGAGGGCTAGTTGGGAATGGGCTCGGGTGAGGTTTTCGCCGCGCCCGGAGACGCGGAAGTAGTGGTCGCCCTCAAGGTGGTCGGTGAGGAAGCGGACGGCAAGCATCAGGCTCATGTAGGCGGGGGCGGCGGCGAAGTGGCGCGGGTTGTCGATGGTGCCATAGGTGGCTCGGAAACCCCTTGCCAGACGCTCGAAGCGGGGGAGGGAGAAGCTGAGATCGGACGGTCGCTCGTTGCCGGCGTTGGTCGAGCGCACCAAGTCGCCGAAGTCCCACGCCGGATCGCCGGGCATGAGGGTGTCGAGGTCGATGACGGCCGCCACCTCGTCGCGTTGGCGGTGAAACAGCAGGTTGTTCACCTTGCAGTCGCCGTGGATGGCGCGGCGCGGCGGAGCCGCCCCTGTCGCGGACACGCATTCGCGCAGGTGATCGATGGCGGCGGCTTCCGCCTGCGTCTCGCCCTTCGGCAAGGCATCGAAGCGCGCGAGGTAGCGGGGGAGATCGTGAAAGCCGTCGATGGCGGTTTCGAGGGAGCCGGCGTCGAAGGTCGCGAAGCGGGCGAGGAAGGTGCCGAAGGCCCGGCCGGCAGCACCAAGCAGATGCTCCGGCAAGACGTCGAAGGAGCGCGACGGCAGGCGCGGGAACAGGCGCCAGATGCCGCCGTCGGCGTCCACCGACCATGCATCGCCCTCGGCGTTGGCAAGCGGCGCCACGAGCAGCGCATCACCGGTCTGCGCGGCGTCGTGCGCGATCGCTCGGCCTAAGTTGCGCATTAGCGCGGTCGGCGCCACGAACACATGGTCGTTGATGCGCTGCAGGATGTGGGCATCCGTCTGCCAAGTCTCGTTGATGTGACCGCTTGGCAGGCGGGCAACCGGGCCGGCCGCGTTTGGCCAGCGCGCCAGCATCGCCTCAGCGCCGGCGTCGGGCGACAGCATGGGCTAGCGGCAGCAGGTATTCGTCGAAGGGGCCGGCCAAGGCGTCTATTTCTTCAGGAGCCATGCTGCAATCGCCATCGTCCAGGATGTCCGCAAGCTCCCCGAGGGCGCGAGACGCGTCTCGAAGTCCGGCATCCACCTCGGCCAACTCGGAGATTGCCTCACGCTGGCGTCGCCAGCCCTCGATCCAGCGTTGCATGTCGCCCCCGGCATCGAGTTCGGCCTCCGCCCGGCGTGAAGCCAGGCTTTCCGGCGGCAGATGATCCACCAGGCGATTCAGCGGCGTGTCCGCGTCGTAGGGCCGCGCCACGCCGCTTTCGCCAAGGCCGCTGACGCGGCGTTCGAACGCGGCTCCGAGCAGGCGGCGGTACCATTTCACGGGTTCCAGCATTTCCACCAGCGGCTCGATGGGCGCGAGTTCGGGAAATGCGCGGCGGCGAGTCTCGGAATCCTCTGGCACGATCCCCAGCCGCGCTAAGCTGCCCTGGAACGCCACCGTGCGTTCGAGGAGTCCCGCCTCCTCGGCCTCCGAACCGCACCAGAATCGCTCGGCGATGGCCGGAAGCCGGCCCCAGAGTCGACTGTCGAGGCAGCCCTCGTCCACCAGTTCTGACCACAGGCAAGCCTCACCGCCGAGAATTCGCCCTTCCCCGCCGGCAGGTGCGTCCGGCAATCCGGGGAAGCTCGCGAACCCGGCCATCCATTGCAGGCCTTCCCGGACATGCCTCGTGCGGTCGTCGGCGAGCAGGCGGTCCTCGGCTGCGGCGAGGTCGCCGCCGGGGTCGAAGCAGTGGTGCAGGGACGCCGGGTAGAAGAGGTCGAGATAGTAGGGCGCGGACAGCACGCAATCGAATCCGGCGGCGAGGGCGGCGTCACGTGCCTGGTTGCCGCGCCAGGCCTGAATCAACGTGTCGCGCGCGAGGGCAGGATGGAGTGCTTCGTCCCAAGCCAGCGGGCGCCGGCCGAGTTGCCGGATGATGGTCGTCAGCTTGCGGTTGAAGTCGGCTTGCACGTCGGCGGCCCTAAAGCCTTGGCTCCGCATCAGCGTCTGAACCCCTTCGTGCGCGTTCCACCAGGTCCCGTTCACCTCGTCGCCGCCGAAGTGCAGGAAGGGGTCGGGAAAGATGTCGGCAAGCTCGCCCAGAAGGGTTTCGACTGCTCGCAGCACGGCGGGATTGGTGGGATCGAGGCAGGCTTCGTGAACGCCAAAGCGGCGGCTCGGTCCGGAAGCGGAACCGGCCCCCCACTCAGGCCTCGCCACCAGCCAGCTCGTCACATGCCCGGGCATGTCGAGTTCCGGCACGATGCGGATGGCTCGGTCGGCGGCGTAGGCCACGAGTTCGGTGAGTTCGGCCGCATCCCACGCCTCGGCGCTTGCGAGTTCCGGGTGCGCTTCGCTGCGGAAGCGGAAGGCCTGGTCGTCGGTGAGGTGCAGGTGCAGCACGTTGAGCTTGGCGAGGCTCATGGCGTCGAGGGTTCGCCGGAGCGCCGGCAGCGGGATGAAGTGGCGCGCCACGTCGATCATCAGCCCGCGCCAAGGGTAGGCGGGATGGTCGTGGATGCGCGTGATCGCGTGGGACTTGCCAGCGAGTTGGGCAAGGGTGGCGAGGCCATGGATGGCGCCCCACTCGCTGGCGGCGCGCACCGTCACGGCGTCGGCGAACTCGATCTCGCTGGCTGCGTCTGGATGCAAGTCCGGTGTCGAGGCCGGCGTCGGCGCCACCTCGAAACGGACTTCAAGGCCCATCGGCGGCAGCCGCTCGAATGCACGTTCGAGGCGCGGCGATGCATCGCCGAGGAGAGTGTTCGGGGCCTCAGAGGGTGTTCTGGCGGGCCCCGTCTCCACGCGGCGCGGCGGTGGCAGGAGGAGTGGCTCTGTGCTCACCCGCTGCGTTGGCGACGGTTCCAGTCGATCATCTCCACTGCCGCTGCCGCCGCTTCAATGCCCTTGTTGAACTCATCGTCCGCGGTGCGGGATTCGGCTTGGCCGATGTCGGTGACCGGAATCACTTCGTTGAGGATGGGCACGCCGCTTTGGCGAGATACCTCGCCGAGGCCTCGAGAGCACTCGTCGACGATCATCTCGAAATGCATGGTGTCGCCCTTGAGGACGATGCCGAGACAGACGATGGCGTCGATGCCATGCCCGGAACGCCGTACCAGTTCCGACGCGGCGAAGGGCATCTCCAGACAGCCGGGCAGCACGTGCGTGTCCACCCGCGCAACGCCGGTGCCTTCGAGCACGGCCACGCAGCGCGCATGCATCCGGTCGATCATGTCCGCATACCACTTCGACCGCAGGATGGCCACCCGCGCCCCCTCCACACGCGGCAGCGCGGAAACATCGAGAGCTTGTTGCATGGCGCGAGTTTACTCCGGCGTGAGTGACAGCCGCATCCCGGCATCCGAGGGCACGAAACCGGAAGCGCGAAAGAGCGCATCCGCATCCGCCGGCAGTGCGTCGATGACCCGAGCGCCGCGCGACTCCGCAAGACCGATCGCGTGCCGCAGCAGCCAAGTGCCGAAGCCGCGCCGCCGCCATGCCGGCGCCACCACCACCGCCACCACGCGGAAATGCGTGGCGCCCAGCCGCTCGATGCGGTAGGCGCCCACCAACTGCCCGTCAAGCCGGGCCTCGCGAACATCGGCAACCGCAGCGCCAGCCCCTACCAGGCACACGGGAATGTCGCCTTCCTCCGGGGGTGCGATCACAAGGTCCCGGTGCGTGGGGCGGCGACCGGTCATTGCCGTCTCAGACGCCATCCGGCACGTTCGGATCGCCCTTGAACGGGCCAACGATCTCCGAGGTGATCCAGCCGCCGTAGTACTCGCCCGGCTGGGGCTGAACGCGCTCCTTGCCCACATGGCAGATGAGCCGTGCCGGATAGAAGGCGATCCAGCCGGCGAGGACGGCGAACTCGGCGTAGGGATCGGGATAGGCCCACGCAGCCTGCTTCGGCCCGCCGACGACGTCGTAGAAGACCGCCTCGCCCTTCCACTCGCAGTGGCTGCCACCTTCACGTTCTTGCAGGAAGTCTGTCGCCACGTCTTCGGGCGGGATGTAGAACGTCGGCGGTCCGGCGGTCTCCAACACGCGACAGGCGGACTCGGTGGCTGCCAGCAACGCCTCGCCGGCGCGTACCGTCACCCGGCGCGCGTCCGGCTCGATGCGCGGCGGTCGCGGGTAGTCCCAGACGGATTCTTGGCCCGGCTCAGGCTCTATGGCGAAGGCTGGGCGCTGTTGGCCGCGGTAGTGCCAGTGTTGGCGGCGGCGGACGGTCTCGGGGTCGGGTGTGGGCATGGGAGTGACCTCGTTGGGAGACCGGCTTTGGAGGGAGGGCATTCTGCCTTCTCAGGGGTACCCGTAGGGCAACCCTTGTGGTCGCCCGTGTCGGCCAAGCCAACGTCGGACATCACACCAACACGGCGACCACAAGGGTCGCCCCTACGACAATCAAGAGCCGAAGCGATAGCGCAGCTTCACCACCATGTAGTCGACGATGGGCTCGCGCAGGGCGTCGGTGAAGAGTTCGCCGAAGTCGTAGCCGGCTTCGCGCACTAGGTTCGAGCCTCGGGTATAGACCACGAACAGATCCGACAGCGGCCCGATCTCCCAGCGGTAACGCAACTGGCCGGTGAGGCGAGAGATGGTGAAGTCCTCGTCGCCGTCCACCGGCATCTCGCCGCGCGGCACCAGCCAGTCTTCGCTTTCCGGCACCTCGAGATAGTCGAGGTCTTCGGCGTCGATGCCGGCCCATTGCAGCGTCAGGCGAATTTGGTGGCGGGCAGTGAAGAAGAAATCGGCCTTCACGATGGGCTGCACGTCGGAAGTGGAATAGGTGGTGAACTTGCGGCCGCCGCTGTGCAGCAGCCAGCCGTCCCGGCGCATGTAGCGCACGTCGAAATCGAGGGAGAGTCGGTCGATGGGCTTGTAGGTAATGCCGAAGTCGGAACCGTACGACCGGCCGCCGAGCTCCTCCTGATCGGCGGTGATGGTGCCGCTCCAGGAGAACGGCTTGGCGGTGTCGGTGCCGAAGCCGATCTGGGTGAAGAGGCGGCCCTTCACCTTGAACATGCCGTTGCCGCGACTGTTGAGGTCGTCCCAGCGGGAGGGGAAGTAGTTGAGATAGCCCTTCACCTCGGAGCTGTTGTTGAACATCAGCGAATGGCTGGAGAAGATGCCGAGGCGATTGGCGAAGCCGTCGACGTTGGTCTGGCCGCTGAAGAACAGCGAATTGCGAATCTGCCGGAAGCGCTTGAGGTTGGCGTAGCGGATGATGCCGTAGCGGGCGACGATGGCGTCGTTGCGGCCGATGAAGCCCATGGCGCGCATGGACAGGTCGCGGTCGATGTAGTCGAGGGCGCCGCTGTGGATGAGGCCCCGGCGCTGGAAGAACTGGAAGTCGTTGTAGATGCCGTGACCGGTGACGGCATCGTTGTCGCGATCGTTCGGCGGGGCGTAGCTGTACACGTACTGGCCATCCCAGCTCAGCCGCCCGCGTGGCGACCGCGCGTGGGCGTCGATGCCGTGGACGATGGCGGGGTCGCGCTCGCCGGGGAGGTTCACCATCGTGCCCATGTAGCCGATGGAGCGGCGACCGGAACCTGTCTGCTCGTAGAGCGCCCGGACGACGCCGAAGTCGCGGCCCTCGCCTTCCCACTCGACGTCGGCACCCGACTCGTCGGTTCCGCGCAGGACGACGTCGTCTTCCATCGCGCCGAGCACGCCGAAGCGGAGGCCAGCGGCCTGGCCCACGAGCTTGGCGGCGCCGAGAAGGTCCGTGGGCCTCGTGCGCTCGACCCCGCTCACCTCAATCCCGTCCGGAACGTCGTTGACCAGCTGCCTTGGCGCACCGCCGATGCGGCGGGTGTTGATCAGGGTGGTGGGCTCAGGCGTGAACGTCGAAGGCGTGGCACGGGCGCCGCTGCCTTGCGGGCCGCGGTAGCGGTTCACGTCTGCCCGGGGTGAGGTGAAGAAGACCTCATTGCCTTCCAGGAAGAACTGGCGCTTCTCCGGGAAGAAGGTCTCGTAGGCAGTGAGATTCACCACCACGTCGTCGGACTCGACCGCGCCGAAGTCGGGGTTCAAGGTGGCCGTGAGCTGGAGGTTTGGCGACGGGCGGTAGGCGAAGTCCACGCCGACCCGGGCGCGCTGATCCTCGGCAAGCTGATCCACGGTGCCGGACATGTACGGGAACGCCGCGATCTGGCGGGTGGGCTGCACGCCGGGAAGGGTGACCGGCTGCAGGCCGGAGATGAAGCGGCCGCCGGTGCGCGGCAGCGCCGGCCAGCTCCACGTCTCGTCGAGATGCGCCACCTGCCGCTTGAGCCAGAAGCCCATCTCGCGCTCGCCTTCGCCATGCGGCATCGCCATCATGGACCAGGGCAGGAACATCTCGGCGCTCCAGCCGGTGTCCGTCAGGGCGGTGGCCGCTTCCCAAGGGCCATCCCATTGCTCCGTCATGGTGTATTCCGGCAGCACCTTGCCGTCCTGCAGCGAGCCGCCGAGATTCACCATGAACCAGTAGCCGTAGAGGCCGTCGCCGCTGGTGTCGAGGGCAACGCCGAACTGGTCGCGGTTGATGTACTGGTCACGCGCCGACAGCCGCGTGATGAGGGTGTCTGGCGGCTGCTCCATCACCGCCGAGACGTAGAGCCCCCGGTCGGTATAGAAGAAGCGGCTGACGGTGGCATAGGAGGTCTCTGCCAAGGTGTCGGGCTCGCTCACGAGCATGTTGTCGTAGCTCGCGACGCCCTGCCACTCGACCTCGTCCACGTTGCCGTCGAGGCGAATGTCGGCGTCGTTGATGTAGGCGACGTTAACGGCGCCTTCCTCGTCGCCCCGGACGTTGAGCCTTAGGCGCCAATCGGACTCAGCGACGGCAGCGGTCTCGGCGTCGAGCAGAGCCGCGGCCGCCGGGTCGGCCGCCGGCATCTCGACGGGCGCTGCGGGTGCCGGTTCCGCCGCGACCCGTGGCGTCTCGTCCTCGCAGCGACATTCTTCGGCAATGACCGGCGCCGAGGCCCCTGCAAGATACCAAGCCCCAAACCCGGCGCTCTGGGCACGGCTGACGAGCGCCCGTGCCGCCGCCTCGTCCAAGGCCGGCGAAATCAGCCGGTGAAACACCTGCCCATCGAGCCGAACCTGAACGATCCGGCAGTCGACGCCCAGCGCCGCCGAAACCCGCGCCTTGGCCGTGTCGGCAAAGTGCGGTGTCAGCCAACTGCCAAACACAACCGCGCCACGCTCGGCCCCCGCCGCGCCCTGCGCCGAAACCGCAAGCACACAGGCAGCCAAGCCGCAAAACGCGACGCTTCTAACAAGGCGGGAGAGCATTGAGCGCGCAAGCGTACTCGAAAACGCGCGTGAAACGCTAGGAGGAGGAGTGATAGGAGGGGCTTCGTTCGGGGATTGTGGCGTACGGGCGTTGGGTCGCATGCCAGGACCGTTGTTGGGTGCGAGGGCCTGCCTATCACTCCCCGCCTTGTGGGGGGTCGAAAAGCGCCGCGCTTTTCAGGGGGCTTCTCGCAGTAGCGAGGGTCCTCAGCTCCGGCGCAAGCGTCGTTTTTCTACGCCGCTTACCTCCTGGCTCAGAGCGGGTCTCGCGCAATGCCGAGAAAAGCGGCCCCGTTCCTTGCGCGATGTGGCGCTATGGCGGTATGGTTCGCGCCGCGTTTTTGTGGCGTTTTCCGCTCTGGGCGCAGGCGAGCTTGAGGGACGGTCAGGGGCTAGCGGGGCGGATGGCGTCAGTCAACATCGATGGGGCGCACTACGAGCTGAAGGACGGCGACAACCTCCTGCAGGCGGTGCTGTCCGAGCGCTTGGACCTTCCTTACTTCTGCTGGCACCCGGCGATGGGTTCGGTGGGTTCTTGCCGGCTCTGCGCCGTCATCGAGTACGCCGACGAGAACGACGAGCGTGGGCGCTTGCAGATGGCCTGCATGATGCCGGTGCGCGACGGCATGCGGGTGTCCGTCCAGGCGCCGTTCGCGTCCGAGTTCCGCAAGCAGGTGATCGAGTGGCTGATGGAGAACCATCCCCACGACTGCCCGGTGTGCGAGGAAGGCGGCGAATGCCACTTGCAGGACATGACCGTGATGACCGGTCATTCCATGCGCCGCTACCGGGGTGCCAAGCGCACCTGGCGCAACCAGTATCTCGGCCCCTTCATCGGCCACGAGATGAACCGCTGCATCACCTGCTACCGCTGCGTGCGCTACTACCGCGACTACGCCGGCGGCACGGATCTCGATGCCTTCGGCTCCCGGGCGCGCATGTTCTTCGGGCGCGAAGAGGACGGCGTGCTCGAGAGCGAATTCGCCGGCAATCTGGTGGAGGTCTGCCCTACCGGCGTCTTCACCGACAAGCCCTTCTCCAAGCACTACACCCGCAAGTGGGACCTGCAATCGGCGCCGTCCGTGTGCGCCGGCTGCGCGGTCGGCTGCAACACCTTTCCCGCCGAGCGCTACGGCATGCTCAAGCGCGTCCACAACCGCTACCACGGCGAGGTGAACGGCTACTTCCTCTGCGACCGCGGACGCTACGGCTCGCACTTCGTCAACAGCGACCGCCGCATCCGCCGGCCGGGACTGCACGACATCGAAGCAGACGTCTTCGATGCGATGGACGGCGACAAGGCCGTCGCCGAGCTTGCCAAGCGGCTCGGCGATGCCGGCGGCGACCTCATCGGCATCGGCTCGCCGAGGGCGACGCTCGAGGCCAACTTCGCCTTGAAGCAACTTGTGGGCGAGGCGAACTTCTGCCCTGGGCTCGCCGATGACGAGGCCGCAGCTCTTGCCACCGCGCTCGAGGTCTATCGCGACGGCGACGTCGCCGCCCCCACCCTCAAGGAAATCGAGGCCGCCGACGCCGTGCTGGTGCTGGGCGAGGACATCTCCAACACCGCCGCGCGCATGGCCCTGGCGGTGCGTCAAGCCGGACGCGCCATCACCTTCGACATGGCAGAGGACGCCGGCATCCCAGACTGGCAAGACGCCGGCGTGCGCGGCCACGGCCAGCACGCGCGCAGCCCGCTCTTCGTTGCCACAGTCGCGCCCACGCGCATCGACGACATCGCCACCGCCACCAGCCGCGCCGCGCCGCAGGACATCGCCCGCGCCGGCTTCGCCATTGCCCACGCCATCGACAGCGCGTACGCGGACGGCGAGGATTCCGAGTTTGTTCGCGCGGCGGCAAAGGCGCTGGCCGCGGCGCAACGCCCCGTCGTCATCTCCGGCACCGAAGCGCGCGACGCAGCAATGGTGCAGGCCGCAGCCAACATCGCCTGGGCGCTCAAGGGCCAAGGCGCCGATGCCAAGCTCGCGCTGGTCGCCCCGGAGGCAAACAGCTACGGCGCCGCAATGCTCGGCGGCGGGCTTTCGTTAAGCGCCGCCCTCGCCGGCATGAAGGACGGCAACGCCGCCATCGTGCTGGAGAACGACCTCTATCGCCGCGCCGCGCCCGATGCCATCGACGCAAGCCGTGCCCTTGTACTCGACGTGCTCGAAACCCCCACCGCAGAAGGCGCCAGCGCCGTGCTGCCGGCCGCTTCCTATGCCGAACAGACCGGCACGTTCGTCAACTACGAGGGTCGCGGCCAGCGCTTCTACCAGGTGTTCCGGCCCGAGGACGACATCGCGCCAAGCTGGCGCTGGCTCAGCCGCCTGGCCCGGGCCCTCGGCCGCGAGGGAGCGGCCTGGGACGACTTCAACGCCCTCGCCGCCGGATGCGCGAACGGTGCCTTCGCTGGCTTGACCGAAGTCGCACCGCCGCCGGACTACCGCGTTGAAGGCGCGAGCAAGATTCCGCGCCAGCCGCATCGCTACAGCGGCCGCACCGCCATGCGCGCCAACGTCAACATCCACGAGCCGAAGACGACGGTGGACGACGAGACGCCGTTCTCGTGGTCCATGGAGGGCCAGAACCTGGGCCAGCAAGACGGCGCCACCGTGCCGTACGTGTGGACGCCAGGCTGGAACTCGAACCAGTCGGTGTTCAAGTTCCAGCAGGAAGTGAACGGCGCGCTGGCCGGTGGCGACCCGGGCGTGCGATTGCTGGCACCGAAAGACTCCGCCGATGCTCTGTCGGAGCGCTTCCGCGAGCCGCCGGCAAAGGCCGCCGCCAATGGCGCACTCGTCGCTGCCCGCATCACGCACACCTTCGGTGGCGATGAGCTTTCCGCAGCGTCGCCGCCGATTCAGGAACGCACGCCAACGGCCCACGCCGTGTTGAACCCTGCTGACGCCCGCCAGCTTGGAGTCTCGGCAGGGGATGGCGCAAAGGTGAGCGGTTGGGATGCGAGCGTGGCGGTTCGCATCGACGCCGGGGTCCCGCAAGGCGTTGTGGCACTGGCGCAAGGGCTGCCGGACACGCCGCCACTGACGGCTGGCACGGCAACGCTTGAGCGCGACCCGGACTACGAGCCGCCGCGCAACCCTGCGGCTGACGTAATCGCCCGGGGTTAGCAGGTTGTCGGATTTGGCGAGGGAACTCTCGCGGGGCAGATGCCTCGCCTCCAAGGCCCGTCCGTTCCGAGTAGCAAGGCCTTAAGCTCGCCTTTCGATAGCAACGACCAAGAGAAGCCACCATCAGCATCTTTGGGTTCGACATCAGTTGGAATTACCTGCTCATCCTGCCGGTGGCGATAGGGGCGCTGGTGGCTGCGCTGTTCCTCGTCTGGTGGGAGCGGCGCCTACTCGGCTGGTGGCAGGATCGGCTCGGCCCGAACCGCGTCGGCTGGTTCGGCGTGCTGCAGGCGGTGGCGGACGCCATCAAGCTCCTCACCAAGGACGACTGGGTGCCGCCGTTCGGCGACCGCGCCTTCTTCGTGCTGGCGCCGGCGGTGGTGGCCGGGGCCATGCTGATGGCGCTGGCGGTGATTCCGTTCGCGCCGGACTGGTGGATCGTCGACGTCAACATTGCGCTCCTGTGGTTCCTCGCCATGTCGTCGCTGGCGGTCTATGGCGTGCTCCTGGCCGGGTTTGCGAGCAACAACAAGTACGCGCTCTTGGGCTCGCTCCGGGCCGCGGCGCAGATGGTGACCTACGAGGTGTTCATGGGGCTTTCGATCATGGGCGTGGTGATCCACGCCGGGTCGTTCAGCTTGGTCGACATCGTCGAGGCGCAGGACGATCTGTGGTTCGTCGTGCCGCAGTTCGTCGGCTTCCTCATCTTCATGATCGCCGGGCTCGCCGAATCGCACCGCCTGCCGTTCGACCTGCCGGAAGCCGAACACGAGCTCACCGCAGGTTTCCACACCGAATACTCCGGCATGAAGTTCGCCCTCATCATGGCGGCGGAGTACGTCGCGCTGATCGTCACCTCCTGCATGATTGCGCTGCTCTTCTTCGGCGGCTGGAAGGTGCCGGCGTTCCTCGGCTTCCTCGACTTCCTGCCGCCGGTCTTCTGGTTCGGCGCCAAGGTCTTCGTCTTCATCAACTTCTTCATCCTGCTGCGGGCGGCCATTCCGCGTCCGCGCTACGACCAGCTCATGGGCTATGGGTGGAAGCTGCTGCTGCCGCTGTCGCTCGTGAATCTCCTGGTCACCGGCGCGCTGTCGCTGTAGGCGGAGGGCAAGGCCATGCTGAGCCAGATTCGCACCCTCTGGACCATTGTCCAGCACACCTTCATGCGCAACGAAACCGTGCAGTATCCCGAAGAGATGCCGTATCAGGCACCGCGCTACCGGGGCCGCATCGTCCTCACCCGCGACCCGGACGGCGAGGAGCGCTGCGTCGCCTGCAACCTGTGTGCGGTGGCCTGCCCCGTCGACTGCATTGCCCTGCAGAAGACCGAACGCGAGGAAGATGGGCGCTGGTACCCGGAGTTCTTCCGCATCAACTTCTCCCGCTGCATCATGTGCGGCATGTGCGAGGAGGCCTGCCCCACCTACGCCATCCAGCTCACGCCAGACTTTGAGCTGTGCGAGTACGACCGCAACAACATGGTTTACGAGAAGGAACACCTCTTGATCTCCGGCCCCGGCAAGTACCCCGACTACAGCTTCTGGAACGTCGCCGGCAAGGCCATCGCCGGTAAGGACAAGGGCGAGGCGCAGCGCGAGGCGCCGCCCACAGACGTTCGGAGCCTGCTGCCGTAGTGCAGCGGCGCGTGGGTTGGCAGTCGCTGGGACTCGCTGGGAGTAACGGGTGGTGATGGAAACCGCGATCTTCTACATCGCAGCGCTGGTTGCGGCGCTCGCCACCTTGCGGGTCGTCACGCACGTCAATGCCTCCCACGCGCTCATCTATCTCGTGGTCTCGCTGCTCGCCGTGGCCGTCATCTTCTTCCTGCTCGGGGCGCCTTTCGCCGCCGCGCTCGAAGTGGTGGTCTACGCCGGCGCCATCGTCGTGTTGTTCCTGTTCGTGGTGATGATGCTGAATCTTGGCCGCACCTCTGTGGAACGGGAACGAGGCTGGCTGCGCCCCGGCATGTGGATCGGCCCGGCCGTGCTGGCGGCGGTGCTGCTGGTGTCGTTCGTGTTCGTCTTCTGGGGCACGGATGCCAAGACCTCCGGCGAGATGGTGGGGCCGCGCGCCGTCGGGATTGCGCTCTTCGGCCCCTACATCATCGCCGTGGAACTGGCCGGCTTCCTGCTGCTAGCCGCCCTCGTGGGCGCGTGGCATCTCGGCCGCCGCTATCTGGAGGAACGCCGCGGCGCGGACGACTTCCCGGAGGAGGAGGGCGCGAGCCCCGAAGAAGAGGCGCCCGAAGCCTCCGCCGAGGGCAACGCCTGATGCCCGTCGCCGTTCCCATCGAGCATGTGCTGGCGTTGGCGGGGCTTCTGTTCCTGCTCGGCCTCATTGGCGTCTTGGTGCGGCGCAACGTCATGTTCCTGCTGATGTCGCTGGAAGTGATGATGAACGCCGCCGGCCTCGCCTTCGTCGCCGCCGGCGCCCGCTGGGCCGCGCCCGACGGCCAGATCATGTTCATGTTCATCCTGGCCCTCGCCGCCGCTGAGGTGGCGGTCGCACTCGGCATCGTCGTGCAGCTCGCGCGCCGCTTCGAGTCTCTGGACGTCGACAACGCCGACGAGATGTACGGATGAGCATGTCTGTGCCCGATTTGGAAGGGCCCTTGGCGGCTGTCGCGAGTGCGATTGCGCGCCCTTGCGGGCGCGTTGGAGGGCGAGACGCCCTCCCTCCGGCGAAGGCAGCGGGGACTCATTGGAGGGAGGGCGTCTCGCCCTCCAAACGCGCCGTGAGGCGCGTCCGCGCGAACTCCTCTCGGAGGGCACGTTCGTGAGCGGGATGGACTTGCTCTGGCTGGTTCCCGCGGCGCCGTTGGTGGGCTTCCTGGTCCTCTTCGTGCTGCACGACTATCTGCCGAAGACGGTGGCCGCAGTGGTGGGTGCGGGTTCCGTGGGCGTGTCGGCACTGGCGGCACTCTTGGTCGGCATCGATTACTACGAGGCCGGCGCAGAGCCCACTTGGCAACTCCTGTGGACGTGGATGAGCGTTGCCGGCTTCGACCCCGCCATCCGGCTCTATCTCGACGGCCTCAGCCTCGCCATGACCGGCGTCATCACCGGCGTTGGCTTCCTGATCCACGTCTATGCCACCGGCTACATGTGGAACGACCACGAGGAACCGGAAGGCTTCGCCCGCTTCTTCGCCTACATGAACCTCTTTGTGTTCGCCATGCTGATGCTGGTGCTCGGCGACAACCTTCTGGTGCTCTTCCTCGGCTGGGAGGGCGTGGGCCTTTGCAGCTATCTGCTGATCGGCTTCTACCATCGCGACCCGGCCAACGGCTATGCCGCGCGCAAGGCCTTCGTGGTGACCCGGGTCGGCGACACCTTCATGGCGCTGGGGCTGTTCCTGCTGTTCCGGGAGCTCGGCACTCTGGAGATACAGGAGTCGCTCACCCTCGCGAACGAACAGTGGGCTGGCGGCGACACGACCATGGCCCTCATCATTGGCCTGTTGCTGCTCGGTGGTGCCGTGGGGAAATCCGCCCAGGTGCCGCTGCAAACCTGGCTGCCGGACGCCATGGCCGGCCCCACCCCGGTCAGCGCCTTGATCCACGCCGCCACCATGGTCACCGCCGGCGTATATCTGATCGCCCGCACCCATGATCTCTTCCTGCTCTCCTCGGACGCCCAGTTCGCCGTCGCTCTGGTCGGCTTGGTCACCCTGTTCATTGCCTCCTTCACCGCGCTGACCCAGCGCGACATCAAGCGCATTCTGGCCTATTCGACCATGAGCCAGATCGGCTACATGTTTCTCGCCCTGGGCGTCGGCGCTTGGTCGGCGGCGATCTTCCACCTGATGACCCACGCGTTTTTCAAGGCGCTGCTCTTCCTGTCCGCCGGCTCGGTCATTCTGGCCCTGCACCACGAGCAGGACATCTTCAAGATGGGCGGCCTGTGGCGGCGTCTGCCGGTGCCTTTCTGGAGCATGGTGATCGGCTCGGCGGCCTTGGCGGCGCTGCCGCTCACCTCCGGCTTCTACAGCAAGGACATCATCCTGCTGACCAGTTTCGACTACCAATACGGCGGCGCTTGGTTCTGGGGCTTGGCGGCGTTGGCGGCGTTCATGACCTCGCTCTACACCGCCCGGATGATCTTCATCACCTTCTTTGGCGAAATGCGCACCGAACCCCATGACCATTCCGGCGTCCACATGTGGCTGCCGCTGGTGATTCTGGCGGCGCTCGCCATCGGCGGCGGCTGGTTTGGGCTGGCCCCCGTAGCCGCAGTGCTGCCTGACGGTGGCGTTGAT
>JAPPDJ010000040.1 GCA_028824555.1 Gammaproteobacteria bacterium
CAGGACCGCATGTTCGAGCTGGCGCACCGGTTCCGCATCCCGCTGATCCTGTTTGGCGAAGGTGGCGGTGGTCGCCCGGGCGATGACAGTGGCGGCCCCGGCGTCGCCTTCGACACCCACACCTTCACCCGCTTCTCGCAGCTATCCGGCTTGGTGCCGCTCATCAGCGTCATCAACGGCCGGACGTTCGCCGGCAACACGGCATTGGTCGCCTGCTGCGACGTCATCATCGCCACGGAACGCACCACCGTAGCGATGGGCGGCCCGGCCATGATCGAAGGCGGCGGCCTCGGCATCTACACCCCCGAGGAGGTGGGGCCGATGTCATTCCAGGTGCCAAACGGCGTGGTGGACCTGCTGGCCAAGGACGAAGCAGATGCAGTGGAGGTGGCGAAGAAGTACCTCTCATACTTCCAAGGCTCGGTGAGCGAATGGGAAGCGCCCGACCAGCGCCGCCTGCGCCACATCGTGCCCGAGAACCGCCTGCGCCTCTACAACATGAAGGACATCATCTACACGCTGGCCGACGAGGGTTCGGTGCTGGAAATCCGCGAGAAGTTCGGCATCGGCGTCATCACCGCCTTCATCCGCGTGGAAGGTCAGCCGATGGGCGTCATTGCCAACAATCCGCACCATCTCGCCGGCGCCATCGACTCCGACGGCGCCGACAAGGGCGCTCGCTTCATCCACCTCTGCGACGCCTTCGACATCCCGGTGCTGAGCCTCATGGATTGCCCCGGCATGATGGTGGGGCCCGACGTCGAACGAACGGCCCTTGTGCGCCACTGCGTGCGGATGTTCAACGCCGGCGCCAACCTCACCACGCCCTTGTTCGGCGTGGTCGTGCGCAAGGCATACGGCCTCGGCGTGCAAGCCATGTGCGGGGCAAGCTCGCTGGTCGGCTTCTTCACCGTAGCCTGGCCTACCGCAGAGTTTGCCGGCATGAACATCGAGGGTTCGGTGAAGCTCGGCTATCGCAAGGAGCTCGCTGCCATCGAGGACGCCGACGAGCGCAGGCAGGAGTTCGAGCGCCGCGTCGCCGGTGCCTACGAAGGTGCCAAGGCCATCAACGCCGGCGTTGGCGGTGGCCTCGACGATGTCATCGACCCGGCCGACACCCGAAGCTGGATCGCGAGCAGCCTGAAGCGCCTGCCGCCGAAGCAGCCGCGCACGGAGAAGAAGTATCCGTACATCGACACCTGGTGAGGCGCCGGCGAATGCCACACCGCGCGATGGCCAGGGCGGCTCGCCACCCGCGAATGCGGCTAGGGTCGAGCGCACCCTGCGCCGAATCTTCCGCGCCGGCGGCTTTCACGCGTTCCCAACGAACCCGCTAGACCGCGACACCCTGCTGGCAGTGGTCGCCTGCACGCTGGACCGCCAACGCCCCTACGCGGAGCAGGAAATCAACGAGGCCCTCGTCGCCTGGCTCGCTTCGGTGCGGGGAACGCCGGATCACGTAACCCTGCGCCGCCGCATGATCGACTGCGGCTTCCTCAAGCGCACGCCCAATGGCTCCCGCTACTACCTAAACTACGGCCGCGTCGTCGACACGCTGGGCGCTGGACCTGCTGACGTGGACGCTGGCGGAATCGTCGCCGGCATCCTGCGCGAGCGTGAAGTCCGCAAACGCGCGCACTTGGCTCGGAGCGAAACGACCTCGGCGGGCGGATGATTGCCTCCTCTGGCACGGGTGTGCCTGCCCAAGCATGGCCGTGCTGAGCCGCCGCGCAGCACTAGGCCATGGGCTGGCTGCCGTCGGACTCGGCGCCGCAGCCTCCGCAGTCGCCGGCTGCAGCCTTGGCCGCAGCGAGGCGAACGCGGCTCACGGTGAACGCGTGGTCATCGTCGGCGCTGGCGTCGCAGGTTTGGCCGCCGCGGCGAAACTGCGCGCCAACGGCTTCGCCAACGTGGTCGTCCTCGAAGCCCGAGACCGCATCGGGGGACGCATCTGGACGGACACAATCGGCGGCGGCAGGCCAATTGACCTCGGTGCCTCTTGGATTCACGGCGTCAAGGGCAACCCGATCTCGGCGATCGCGTCGGACAACGGGATCGCAACCTCACCAACCGATTACGACAACGACGTAGTCCATTTCCACGACGGCGGCGAGCCGCCGGAGCGCGCAGAGGACATCTTCGACGGGTTCTGGTCGTCTGCAGGCAAGCGTCCTCGTCAAAGCCTTGCCGCCGCATACAGCAACTACGTCGCGACTGGCGAGCTCGGTGTCCGTGAACGACGCTATCTGGCACACGAACTCAACACCATCGTCGAGCACGAGCTCGGCGCCGATGTCGGAATGCTCTCGCTCGAGAGCATCACCGGCGGAAGCGCATACCCGGGGCGCGATGTCGTCTTCCCCGGCGGCTACCACCAGATCCTCGATGCGCTGGTCCCCGGCTTGGACATCAGGTGTGCCGACGCCGTGACAAGCATCGACCACGCCGACTCGCCGATCATCGTCACCGCCGCTTCTGGCGCCACCTACGAAGCTTCGGCCGTCGTGGTCACCCTCCCCCTCGGTGTCCTCAAGGAAGGAGCGGTCTCGTTTCGTCCAGCGCTTCCGGCACCGAAACAGCGAGCGATCGAACTGCTTCAGATGGGGGTGCTCAACAAGACCTGCCTGCTGTTTGACGAGGTCTTCTGGGACGAGGACGCGGAAATCATCGGTTACGTTGGCCCAGTTCCAGGCCATTGGGCAGAGGCCCTGAACCTCTACCCAGCCACCGGCCTGCCGATGCTCATGATGTTCAACGCCGGCAACGTGGCGACGGAACTCGAGCGCCTGTCGGACGCCGACAACGTAGCCCTGGCCCTCGCAGCGCTTAGCGAGATGTATGGAACCACCCCACAACCAAGAGACGCTCGGGTAACGCGCTGGTTCTCGGACCCATGGTCGCGAGGCGCCTACTCCTACGTCCCCATCGGCGTAGGGTTCGAGCAACACGCAGAGCTCGCGGGGCCAATCGACAACCGCCTGTTCTTCGCCGGCGAGGCAACCACCGAGGACTACCCCGCCACCGTCCACGGCGCATATCTAACCGGCCAACGCGCAGCATCGCAGATTGCCGAAACCACCCACCGCCGCCGGGCCCGGTAATCCGAGACGAAACATTCCCGCAGCTCGATGCCGCGCTAGCCCCGCTACGCCTTCGGCTTTCTGAACCGAATCGGCCACCACGACCGAGGATGGAGCCCCGCGCGCACGCGGCGTAGGCGGATGCGCCACCTGAGTCTTGCCACCGCACGCCGGAGGCGCAGGAGCGCCTTACCCAGTTCGTCCTGTCTCGTCACTGGGGTGGCCAAGGGTCGTTGCGAACGTAGGTGCCAAAGAGTTGCTCGATCACCTTCAAGTGGGCGTGCTTCCAGCGCGCCTTTGCATCCGCCGATGTCTGATCCCAAACGCGCACGAAGAAGATGCAGGAGTAGGTTCGCACCTGCCGCTCCTTGCCGGCGTCGTGAATGGGCTGGAGCAAACGGCGCACATCGGAATCGCCCAGCATCTTGTTGTATGGCAGGGCGCCGAGTCCAAGCCGCGCGGCCTCCGCGGCGTAGGTGCCGCCGTTGTCGTCCGCTGCGCCGCCTAGCGGCACCGGGCTTGGTCGCATGGCAATGCCTTGGTCGAAGACCGCGAGGTTGAGCGCGTAATGCGGCTTCTCTCGCGTTCCGCCATCGTCGGCAGCGACGATTTCATACCAGCAAGGCGGGTTTTCCCCTTTCACCCGAAGCACGCGAAGGGCTTCGGTAGCTTCGGCCGCTCGCTGTTCCGCTTCCTCCTTCGCCGCAACCGCCTGCCGCTGTGCTTCCTGTGCCTTGTCGATTGCGTCCGCCGCTGACTCGCCCTCGAGCAGTTCCCGCAACGCCTCGGCCTGCTCCTGGTGCATCTCGGCATCCCGTTCGGCGCGTTCCCTCTGCCGCCGGAGCGTAAGCACTTCCTCTGGCGTCTCGAATTCGGCGACCACCTCCTTCCAGCGGTCGATCTGGTCGATGGCCTGAAGCGTCTGCCGTGCCTCGGCAAGCTCCGTGACCGCGCGCTGTCGGTCATCCTCCCACGTCAGGAACGCGAGCAGGAGGAGGAACAGCAGGAGGATGAATATCTCCGCAACCGTGAGTCCCAGCACGGTGCCGCGACGGTAGGCTGCGTCGGCGGCAGTGGCAGGAGGGATTTCGGTAGCCACGCCGCTACGCCTTGCGGACGACCTTCGTCAGGTCTTCGACCGCCTCCACGATTCCCTTCCGCGTGCGTTCCGCAAGGCCAGCCCAGTGCTCTGCCTCGGTGGACATGCGCCGCGTTAGCTCGTCCGCCTGTGCCGCTGCCTGCATGCCAGCTTCCCGTTGCTTCTGGCCGGCTTGGTGGAACTCTTCCACCACGTTGAGCCATCTTTCGCCGGCGAGCTTGAGCTGGCCGAGCGCGTCTTGCAGCGATTTCTCGACGGCATGGCGATATGCCTCGACGCTGGCGTCGCTGTAGCTTCGCGCGCCCTGTGCGAGAGCGTTGTGTGCGCTGACGATCTCGGCTGCACGGGCATCGAGACCAACCGCTGCGTCGTCGGCGGTACGAGCTAGGCGACCGGCGCTTGCCTCAGCTTGCTCGAGGCCGGTGGCGAAGGCAGGCAATAGGCTACTGACGGCGGCAATCCGCTCCAGCATTGCCTTCACTTCGGTGTTGATGGCGTCCACGTTGGCCCTTGCTTCCGCGGTAGCCGCGCGCGCGTCCGCCGACGCGGATTCGGCATTCGCGGCGACGTCCCGCCAGGCGACCTCGGTTCGTGCTGTAGCCTCCATGACGGCGGCGTCGATCTTGCGGGCGAGCTGCTCGGCATCGCGCCGCATCATCGCCGCCAGCTCCTGCCACGCCTTGCTGGTCTCCGTGAGCCCGGCTTCCGCGAGCCCCTTCATGTGCTGGTTGAACTCCTGCGCCAGACGCTCGGTATGCCGGCGCGTCTCCTCCGCCTGAGTCAGCGTCATCCTGGTGAAATGGCTCAGCGCGTCTCGGGCTTGCCGTGCCTGGTCCCGCACCTCCCGCGCGGCTTCCGCATGCAGGCGTTGCTCGTCCTCCCGTTCGGCAGCCGCTTCCTCCGCCGCAGCGGCAGGGCGAGCGGACATCGCACCGATGCCGCCTTGGAACAGGATGCGGCCGACAATGCCGGCCACCGTCGAAACCAACGCGATGCCGAAGTTGCCCACAAGCTGGTTTGTGCGCGCCGCGGCGTCGCTCTCCCCCGCATCCAAGATGAAGAGTTGGACGAGGGCCCAAATCAGCGACACCAGCGTGAACAGCAAGCCCAAGTAATAGAGGTCGTCACCGGCTTGCGCGCGCGACTCTGCCCGCCTCGAACGCATTCCTAGCGCGAAGATGGCAAGCACAGCGATCAGCGTCGCGAGCACTGCGCCGCCAAGGTGGGGCAGGATTGCCCGGATCGCGACAATGGCGACTGTGCCGCCGACGAAGGCGAACAGAAATGCCCGGATCCGAAGATCGGGGCTCAGATCGATTCCTGCCATATCACCTCGCCACCGAAAGCTCCGACCAATTGCGTCCACCAGTAGTAGTGCTCCGCGGTTTGCCAACGGGCGTCGCGACTGCGCTCCAGCCGATACAGGCTCACTTCTACGCCGGTGAGGTCCGTGCGCAGATGCCTGAGGCCAGTCGTTTGTGGGAGAGTGTTGGCAGGCGGATAGGCGCCGTAATGCGACAACGCGTCCGAGTGCTGAAGCAAGTCGGAGTAGAGGATCAGGTGCGTGCGGGTGTCGGTCGCCATGCGGGCACTGGGCGTGTGGCGCGGCACGATCACCCCGAGGAACTCAAGGATGGGCGAACTTGGCTCCGCGAATGACTCTCGCGCGGCGAACAGGGGTTCGACGCGTTCTCGAAAACGGCGCCATGCGGCGAGCGCCAGTTGCTTGCCTTCGGTGAGTTCCTGCTTCCAGCCCCAGTCGTCCGGTCGGTCACCGGGATTGCAGACGAGGACAAGGGGTTCCACGTCACCGAACTCCTGTGGGAGTTCATAGACCACCAAGGCTTCACCCGGTGCAACGCGAAAGTCCACCGGACCGTCCGGCTCCTGCAACTCGCGCACCATCCGGGCGAAGACGCCGCGTTGCTTTTCGTTTAGCGGATCGGAAGTGTCGAGCAGCAGGATCGTCGTGCGTTCTGGAGGTTGGTTCAGCGGGCAGAGGTTCTCGTCAAGGCGCGTCGGTTGGCAGCCGGCGGCAATTGCCAGCAGGCCACCAAGCCAAAGCAGCGGGAGGTTCCTAGCGCAAAATGGCTTGGATCCAATCGGTGTCACTCGGTGGTGCCCGCCATCAGATCGTCCAAGGTTGGATACCGTCGAGCCGAGTCGCCGTACACACCCTGCACGTTCTTGATGGCGTCGTGGACGCTCTGCATGACGTCAGTCAGGTTTGTCTCCGCCGGCGGCGAAAAGGCCGGCGCCGCATCGAGGATGCCGGTCTCGATTTCCGGCTTCGCGCCAAAATGTCGAGGTGGTGGCCCAGAGCGTGCGGCCCGGTTGGCAGTGCGATAGGCGCTCATCAGGAACTCGAGATCGTTGGCGTATTGCCCCATTTGCACCGGGAACTGCGTGACCAGGTTGCGCCCGCGGACGCAGATGTCGCGCCACTTGGATAGCTTGATCTCGAGTTGCTCGCGGACGTCCGCGAGCTGCGACTCGTGCTCGGCGAACGTTTGCCGCAGGCTTTCCTGCACCTCGTTGTAGCGGGCCACGTAGTCGTTCTTGCGCTTCTCCAACTGACGGTGGCGGCGACCATAGTCCGGATGAGGGTCGTCGCGCTGCAACCATTTCCAGGAGGCGACGCAGAAGAACAGGAAGCCGAGCAGCGCGAGGAGATAAGACTGGAACGACTCGAGGCCCGCCGGGCTTGCAGCGAAACGCACCAGTACATCGTTGCCGAGGGCCGCAATGTCCGCACTCGGGTTGTTAACCACGGCCTGCATGCTGTCGCGAAAGTGGCCGACCGCGAGGTTGAACATGCCCACCAAGGCGAGCAGTGCCACGATGCCGAGCCACGCAGTCACTTTCCGTGGCACGGGGCGCAGATTGCTTTGGCGCAACAGAGCGCCCATGGCGAGGCCGCAGATCAGCACATTCACAGCACTGATGAGACCCATCTGCGCCGTGGACCCGATGAGGCCGAAGGCGTTCACCTCCATCAACAATGCGGCGTTGAGCACCACCTCCACCGCGAAGCAGATGAGGATGAAGGGCAGCGCCGCGTTGCGATGCGAGTAGTCAGGCTGACGCGTGAGGCCGTGGCTCAGCCGAAATGCGCGGAAGTCGTCGCTGTCTTCGCGGATAGCCTGTGCCAACGTGACGAGAACGGGGCGGCCTTCGCCCACCTTGCGCTCAATGGCGAGCTTTGCTTGCCGCTCCATCTCGTCGACGCGCTGCCCCAATGTGACGAGTTGCTGGTCGTTGTCCATGACCGCGAGTTCGCGCTCGAGGTCTGAGAGATGGCCGCCGACGTTGTCCCGGCAAACCCGGGCGCGACGGTGTACCCACGCCAGTATGTTGGCCTCGGTCGCGTCAAGCTCCTCGGAGTCAGCAGACGGCTGGTCGTTGGCCCCTTGTTTGCGCCCCTCACTCTCGATGCCGTGCTTCTTCAGCCACGCCGTCAGGTCGAGCGGAAGGTACTTCTCGGTTGTCCGGTCGAATCCCGGTTCGTTGTTCCAGTCCATTGTGGGGATGCGAGGCCAATACAGGGGGTGGCAGAGAATAGCAGCGAGCCATGCGGTGAGCGAATCCGTCGCGAACGCTACCCGTCGAGGCGCTGGCGCATTTCCGTGCCGAGTGGCTCGAAGCCGTACTTGGCGTAGAAGGGGCGGTTGTGTTCGGTGGTTGGGAGCAGGTACAAACCCATTTCCGGGCAGCCTCTTGCCTTCGCCGCGTCGATGGTGGCTTGCACCAGTTGGCCGCCTAGGTTTCGACCTCTTGCATTGGCGGAGACGATGAGTTCCTCGAGTTGGCAGTATTCGCCGCGATAGCGCAGCGCGAGGTTGAAGCTTACCGTTGCCATGCCGAGGACCACGCCGTTTTCGACTGCGACGATGATCTGGCCGCGATCCTTGGTGAGGAGGGCCTGAAACGTCTCTCCGAGGCTTGGAGCTGGCTCGGTTCCGGTTGCTGCACCGAGTTCGCCCAAGAGGGCGGCGCAAGCAGCCTCGTCGTCGGGTGTCGCGGTCCTGATTTGCATCGTGGTTGTTTCCTTGGCCGATCCCTTTCGCTTGGAGTTTAGGCGAGCCGCGCACCCGAAGGCACCGCGTGCATCGAGTCTCGCTCTTGGGCTCCCAAACGTAGCCTCAAAGGGCCGTGCGCCATGCCACCTCGGCGAGTTTTGGGTCGAGGTGAGGCCTTTTGTCCGAGGGGCCTCATGTGCATGGCGTTGCCGCACCACGACATAGGACATACAGTTGGTCGAGCGCATGTGGTTGGGGAACGGCTCATGCAGGTCGCGAGATGGGGCACAGTCTGGCTGTCCGGGTTCCCGCTGTGGTAGTCGAGACGCTCGGGGTTGCCGAGGGCATCGAGGCCGAGAGCGGCGCCGCGCCCGAGTGCGGCTATGGGTGGGTCTGGATGTGAAGATTCGTGAGCTGCCCCATTACGCGCGCTGGTTCATCGGCACGCTTGCGCGGCATTTCGTGGCGCGCGGGTGCATGGGGGCGGCGGCGGCGCTGACGTTCACCACGCTGATTGCAGTCGTGCCGTTCATGGCGGTCGTCTATCGGGTGCTGTCGCTCCTGCCGGGGTTTGACGACACGGGCGACGCCATCACCCGCTTCATCTTTCGCAACTTCGTGGCCGGTTCAAGCGATGTGCTGCTCGAGAAGATGCAGGAGTTCTCGGCCAACGCCAACGAACTGACGCTGCTCGGCCTCGCGTTTGTCTTTGCCACCACGCTGCTGCTGGTGCGCAGCGTCGAGCAGACGTTCAATGCGATCTGGGGCGTGCCCGTGCGTCGGCGCGGCGGGGCGCGCTTCTTCACCTACTGGGGGGTGGTGACGCTGGGCGTGCCGCTGGTTGGCGTCGCCGTGACGGCGGCGAGCTATGACTTTGGGCTGTCGTTTCTGGCGGATAGAGAGGCTGGGCAGCTTCAGTGGCTGCCGCCGGCAGCGACTGCGGCCACGTTTGCCCTGCTCTACTACGCGGTGCCGTCGGCGCCCGTGCGGGTGCTTCACGCCGTGGCCGGCGGGGTCGTGACGGCGGCGGCGCTTGAGGGGGCAAAGGTGCTGTTTGGCGCCGTGGTGCCATTGCTACAGCATCAGTTCATCTATGGCGCATTTGCCGTGCTGCCCCTGTTTCTCGCGGGCGTGTATCTGCTTTGGGCTCTGGTGCTGGCCGGGGCCGTGCTGGTGCACACGATGGGGATGCATCCGGCGCCTGTGGACCGCGGTTCGCAACCCCTGTTGGTGCGTTGCTTGGCTGTGGTGCGGTCGTTGCGAGACGCACATGGTGAGGGTGGGGCGGTCTCGGAAGCGCAAGTGAGTGATGTCGCGGCGTTCGAGGACGACGAGCGTGAGCGGGTGATTGCGGTGTTGGAGGAAACGGGTGTGGCGATGCCCGTCGCCGGTGATGGGGCATCTAGCGATGGTCGGAGTTGGGTCCTCGGCCGCAGTTTGCGCGGCGTGACGCTGTGGGAGCTTTGCCAGCGCCTGCCGGATGGCTTGGATGGAGGGGTCCATGGGGACGACGCCACGGCCGAACGGCTTCGTGCCTTTGCCGAGCATGTTCGGACGGACTTGGGGGCTAGTGTGGAGGATGTATTGGGGAGGTGACCGCACCAGCTCCCGCACCGGTTGGTTCCGGCGAAGGGGGCAGGCCTGAACTAGACCAGGGTCGTCCTACAGCTTGACGCCGATGGAAATGGCGATGGCTTGGGTCTCGAAGGTTTCGAAGTTGACGCCGGTGTCGTCCTGGGGGCCGTCGCCCCGGAACCAGGTTAGGCGCACTCCGATGTAGTTGAGCGGGCTGATGTCGTAGCGCACACCCGCGTGTGCCACGAAGCCGGTTTCGTATTGGTTTGCGTTCTCCACGAGCAGCACGCCGTAGCCGGCACCGACGTAAGGGACGACGGCGCCAAGGTCGAGGTCGAAGAAGACGTTTCCCGTGGCGATGACGGTCCTGTGATTGAAGTCAAGGCCGAGTTCGGACACCGCATCGGCGGTGAGGGGCGAGTTGTCTGGCGTGTCTGGTACATCGACGCCGTTGATGCTGAGGTCGGCGGCGAGATTGGCGTTGCTGAGGTCCGGCTGGAAGCCATCAAGGCTCACCGAGATGCGCAGCGAAGTTCCGAACAGCTCGTCCACGCCGAACTCCGCCCCGAGGGCGAACGTGTCGTCGTAGGAGAGGTGTCCGGCCACGTCCCCTTCGAGCCGCGCGAAGCCGATCGTGGAATCGATGATCCCGGTGCCGGACAGGTCGTCGAGCGTGATGGCCCCAATTCGTCCCTCGATGTAGGAACCGCCAGCATGGGCGGCCGCGCCGAGCGCAAGCAACGCGAGGCTGGCCAAAGCCCGCGAAGCGAGGTGCAACCGGCGTGGGATTGCGGACATTGTTGCTCCTGGCGCGGGCATGGCGGTGTTGAATTCTACTTGGGATGGTCGCCTCCTTTGGAGCGTCTACCCGTCGAGGACGCCGAAGCGCTGACGCCGGGAGGAACATGGGTGCTTTAGGGGACGGGCCTGTCCCGTCCCGCATCGGCCCCTTGCGACGGGCAGGGCAAGGGACGCGACAAGCCCGTCCTCTACGACAGATGCCTTACGGTCAAGGGGCCCATCCCTCCAAAGGAACCGATGCCATCTGGCCGGCTACAATGCTGTGCATTGAGGAACCTCGTCCGGTCTGGGAGTGAGACATGACTGGTGCGCTTCGGCTGCTGGCCCTGGCGGTCCTGGCTTTCACGCAGCCGTCCCTTGCCGACGAGCAGCTTCCCGAGGCCGCCACTTCCTCGCTGTTCTGGACCCAGGACGAGCGCATCGTCGGCTTTCGCAACTTCGATGCCATCTACACCACGCGGCCCATCGACCACGGCAGCGAGTTCTTCCCCTTGCGTCCTGCGCCGATGGATTTCTCGGCGCTCGAGTACGAGATCGACGGCGAGACCTACACGCTCGAAGATCATCTCGAATCCCTCTTCGTCGCCGGCATCTTCGTCGCCAAGGGCAACCAAATCCTGCTCGAACGCTATCGGCTCGGCCACGACGAAGAGAGTCGCTGGGTCTCCTACTCCATCGCCAAGTCGGTCACATCCATGCTCATCGGCGCCGCCATCCAAGATGGCTACATCGAGAGCGTCGATGAACAGGTGACCGCCTACCTGCCCCGCCTGAAGGGAACCGCCTACGAGGGCGCCACCATCCGCAACCTGCTGCAAATGGCGTCGGGAGTCGGCTGGAACGAGGATTACACGGATGCCGAATCGGATGTCGGCAAGGCCGGCGCCGCCAACGGCATGGTGCTGGCGGACTATCTCGCCGGTCTCGGCCGCGAGGCGAACCCGGGCCTCGTCTTCAACTACAACACCGGTGAGACCAACCTGGTCGGTTCCCTGCTCCGCGCCGCCATCGGCAACAATGCGTCAAGCTATCTGGAAGCAAAGATCTGGCGGCCGTTCATGGAGCATCCGGCCACTTGGAGCATCACCGAGAACGTGGAACTCGGCGGCTGCTGCATCCACGCCACCTTGCGCGACTATGCCCGCATTGGCCTGTTCACCCTGTCGGACGGCGTCCACCCGAACGGCACCCGCATCCTGCCGGAAGACTGGATGCGCGACTCAACCACGCCCTCGGGGGCCTACCCTGGCTATGGCTACCTCTGGTGGCTGCGCGAAGGCGGCGCCTACGCCGGCATCGGCATCTTCGGCCAGTTGATCTGGGTGCATCCGAAGGACCAGGTGGTGATCGTCACCCACAGCGCCTGGCCAGCCGCCACCGGAAGCCAGTTCTCCGCCCACCGCTGGGCGTTGGTCGAGGCCCTCCACGCATACGTAGCGGGAGCGGACTGAAACCGGCAGGCGCCACAGGCCCCGTCACAGGCCAAGCGAGTGTTACTTGGCTCGATTGCGTGGCCAGCACGACTGCGGAGATGGGGTGTTTTCGAGCTTGCAGGGGGGTGTCGCACGCCAACCCGCATAAAGATTTGCGGCAGCGTTCAGGACCGATGGACGATGCCCCGCTGTATCCAGCGTTCCATTCCTGGATTTGACTCGTGCTCGACTCGCCTGTCGGTCACACGAGGGTTCGCAGGAAATCCAGCGCCGGCATGGCGCGGATGCCGTCGGGGGTCACGTAGTCGCGCTGTCCGGATAGCGCAATCTGGTGCGCTTGCGCGGCGGGAAAGCGCGCTTTCAGATAGCGCAGGCCCCGGTCCATGTCTCGGTCTCGAAGCTTGCATTCCACCAGCAAGATCGGTTCGCGCCGATCGACCACCACGAAGTCCACTTCGCGCCCATCCACGTCGCGAAAGAACCGCAGTTCCAAGTCGCGTCCTTCGGTGTCTTGCAGATAGTGAACCCACTTGAGCAGGTGGCAGGCCACCAGATTCTCGAACCGGGCGCCGGGGTCGGTCACGAGCGACCAGTCGAAATGGTAGTGCTTGCGCTCCTGCTTCACGGCGCGGATGCGCGCGGCGCCGAACGGCGGGAGTCGGAAGATCACATACAGGCGCTCCAGCGTATCGAGCCAAGAGGCGACGGTGCGGTGCGCCACTCGCAGGTGCTCGCGCAGGGCGTTCACGGACAGCGGCGAGCCGACGAGATCGGGCAGCCTTAGCATGGTCTCTTCAAGTCGGCCGAGGTCGCGGATGTTGGTGAGCGAAGCCACATCCTCGTCGAGCAGCCGAGCGCGATACTGCCGCGACCACCGGCGTGCCTCCACTTCACCACCGCCCAGAAACGGCTCCGGAAAACCGCCGAGATGGAGTAGCTGTTTCAGGCCCTCGTTATTGCCGATGCCTGCCTCCGCCACAGAGAACGGATGCAGGCGTAACAGGTTGTAGCGGCCTTGCAGAGAGTCTCCGCCGAAGCCGAACAGTTCCAGTCGGCCGCTTCCCGTCACAAGGATGCGTTGGCCTTCCTGCCGGCCGTCGTATAGGCCTTTGAGGAGGTTGCGCCAGCCTCGGTACTTGTGGATTTCGTCGAACGTCCACAGGTCTGCGGGAGGCAGTTCGCGCCGGAGGATGCGCTCCCGGTCTTCGTCCACATCCCAGTTCAGGTATCCCTCGCTCGCGTCCGGAAGGTTCCGTGCCAAGGTGGTCTTGCCCACCTGGCGCGGACCGGCCACGAAGACCATCTTGCGCTTGAGGTCCGCGAGAATTTGGCCGGCGATGTATCTGGGTGATGCGTTCACAGGCGCTGGTGTACGACTATTTTGCACCCAAGTCAAATTTACTCGCTAGCGATTTTGCATTGGGTACAAAAGGCCCGCACGAACGCGCGACCACTGTCGAATCCTTGTGTACGATTCGCCACGTCCCTTACTCAGCGTGTAGGATGGCTGCATGGCGGAGAGGGATCATCGTGGGCCGCGGCCCACTGGATTTGACACGCTGACGTTGCATGCCGGGCAGCGTCCTGACGCGGCGACCGGGGCGCGGGCTACACCCATCTACCAATCAGCGTCGTTTGTGTTCCCGGATACCGACTTCGCGGTGGGGCTGTTCAACATCGAGCGCGCAGGGCATGTGTATTCGCGCCTGTCGAACCCAACCAATGCGGTGCTTGAGGAGCGCATCAGTGCCCTGGAAGGCGGTGTGGGGGCGATTGCCACGGCCAGTGGGCAAGCGGCGATGCATCTTGCGGTGGCCACAATCGCGGGGGCTGGCGATCACATCGTTGCTTCGCGTTCCCTCTATGGCGGCACGCACAACCTGCTCGAATACACCCTGCCGCGGTTCGGGATCGAGACCACCTTTGTCGATCCCCGTTCGCCGGAGGCATTCGAGGCAGCCATACGCGACAACACCAAGCTGCTGTTCGGCGAGATTCTTGGCAACCCAGGGCTCGAGGTGCTCAACGTGCCGCGCATTGCCGAGGTGGCGCACGGTGCCGGCGTGCCGCTTCTCGTCGACTCCACTTTCGCCACGCCCTGGCTTTGCACACCGATTGCCCACGGCGCCGACATCGTTATCCATTCAGCCACCAAGTTCTTGAGTGGACATGGAATTGTCATCGGTGGCCTAGTGGTGGACGGAGGCACGTTCGACTGGGAGAAGGCCGAGAACGTCGCTGCTGCCGAAGAAGGGCTGGCGCGATTCCCGACGCTAACGGAAGCCTACGAGGGCTTCCACGATCTGGTGTTCGCCGAAGAGTTCGGGCCCCAGGCGTTCGTCACTCGAGCACGTCGGGAGGGGATGCGGGATTTCGGTGCCTGCATGGCGCCAACAACTGCTTTCCACATTCTGCAAGGCCTGGAAACGCTGCCCCTCCGAATGGCGCGACACGTGGAGAACGCTCGGCAAGTGGTTCGCTTCCTGGCGGAGCACGAGGCGGTGGCTTCGGTGAGCCATCCGGAACTGCCGGACCATCCAGACCACGAGCTCGCGGCCAAGCTGTTGCCCAAGGGGGCTGGTGCCGTGTTCGGCTTCGAGTTGAAGGGCGGTCGCGAGGCGGGGCGCACCTTCATCGAGGCCCTGTCGCTGTTCTCGCACCTCGCCAATGTGGGCGATGCCAAGTCGCTCGTCATCCATCCAGCCAGCACGACGCACCACCGGATGGACGAGAAAGCGTTGGCGGCGGCCGGCATCGGCGAAGGCTTGGTGCGGCTCTCCATTGGCCTCGAAGACCCGCGCGACCTCATCGACGACCTTGGGCGAGCATTGCGCCGGGCTTCACGGCCACCGAGGGGTGGCGCGTCGTGAGCGGCTATGCCGTGCAGGTGGACGGAGTGCAAGCCTACGTGGGAAACGGCAGCAGCGGTGTGGTGGCAGATGCGCCTGCGGTGGTGTTCATCCACGGCGCTGGCATGGATCACACGGTTTGGGCCCTGCCGGCCCGGCACTTCGCCCGCAAGGGGTTGCGTGTCGTGGCGCCAGACTTGCCGGGACATGGACGCTCTTCGGCACCCGCGGATGGCGCGCCGGCGCTCGCCTCGGTGGGGAAGATGGCGGCCTGGATCGCCAAACTGCTGGATGCCTTAGGCATTGCCACGGCAGCCGTGGTTGGCCACAGCATGGGTTCGCTGGTGGCATGGCGCTTTGCTTGCGACCATTCCAAACGGTGCCGGGCGCTAGCGCTTCTTGGCACATCGATGCCGATGCCGGTGACGGACCTTCTCCTCGACGCCGCCCACGACAACCACCATGCCGCCATCGACATGGCCAATGCCTGGAGCCACAGCACGCCGGGAGCGCTTGGCGCGAACGACAATCCCGGGCTATGGATGCTCGCGGCTGGGGAACGGCTGCTTGAACGATCTGGTCCGGGCGTGTTTCACGCAGACCTCTCGGCCTGCAACGGCTTTCGTGCGGACGAGAGTGAAGTAACCTGCCCGGCGTTGGTCATTGCCGGCAACGAGGACCGCATGACCCCGGCCAAGGCCGGTCTCGATGTCGCCTCGCACCTGCCCGACGCCCGCGTTGTGCGCCTCGACTGCGGCCACGCAATGCTGAATGAAAGGCCGAACGAGGTGCTCGACGCCCTGATCGGGATAGTCTGAGACGGACTGACCGAGAACGCCCCCCTTTCGCGAGTTTGGCCTGCGGGACTTGTGCGGCGGCCGCCCTCCAGCCGCTTAACCGCCGCCACCACCACCGGCGCAGGCGTTCAAGATCGCGTGATACAAAGCCGCCTTTTCGGGAACGGCGTCCGTCCGGACAAAGTGGGTGTGCAGGAAGCCTGCGGCTCTGCAACGCGCGGGCGGCAGGATGATGGTCTCGAACAGTCGTTCGGCTGCCTCCGTGTGCAACCCGGACAGCAGGCCGGGAATGACGCTGACTGCCGTCTGGTCTCGTAGTTCGGTGGTGCGCTGGCGGTTGACCTCGGCGGCCGCGCCGGCGGGATCGTCCTTGGCCCAGTCGCGAAAGACATCGGCGCGAATGTGGTCGCGCGCCTCGCCCTCGAAGGTGTCGGCCCAGCGCAAGGCTTCGCGCGGATCGGCAAACGCGTGGTTGTTCCAGAACCAGGATAAGGCCCTCCAGAGGAGGTCGGGATCGTCGATCCGGCGCACAAGCCGTGCCGCTTCCGCGCGGTCGGTCACCGCCCCAATTATCGGGCCAAGGAAGTATTCGCGGATACGGGAGTCACGCGTCATCGCCCAGTCGAATGCGGCGTCGGCATCGTGCGTGGCGAACTCGGTCGCGATGGACCAGCCTAGGTCCCGCTGCTCGGCGGCCGGGAGCGTATCGAACCACTCGACAGCGGCTGGAAGATCCGTCTTTGCCCACACACCAAGCAGCCCCCGGAGGGCAGGTTCGCGTGCCCAGGCCGGGAGGTCATCGAGCGAGAGGATTGCCGCGTCCATGCTGTCCTTAGCGAGGGTACGGGCCGCGGTGGAAGCGAGCCATTCGCTGTAAGGGCCGGCATCCTGGCGCGTAAGCCACTCGAACGCGCTGGCGCGGTCGGACTCCACCCAGTCGCTGAGTATCCCATCGGCAAGTAACGGGAGTCGCTCGCCATCGTCCAAGGCGACGGCAAGGGCCGCTTCGAGGGCAGCTTGCGGATTCGCACGAGCCCACGCGCGGCCGGCATTGCTCAGCAGTCTGTTGCGCGCACCGCCGGCGGGCGTCGAGAGCGCCCGGGCCCACGCCTGCTCGGGAGTGCCGAAAGCAAGGTCCTCGCGCGCCAGCACCTGCGCCAGGATCCGCTGCGCGTCGAGCTGCTCGGCGATTTGCTGTCGTTGCCACGGCGCGAGGTCCATCTCCAGCAGCGATTGCGCGGCGATCACGCGGTCCTCGGGCTCCAGGGTGGCAGCACGCTTGAGAGCCGCGTCGAAGTCGGCATGCGCCCAAGCGCGAAAAACGGTGGCAAGCCAGGAGGGTTGATGCAGGCCATCCAGCACATGAGCGACGGCGGCCTCGGGGTCGATGGAGGCGAAACGGACGTACAGCAGCCGCGAGATGTCGTTGCGCCAGAACGAGGTGGGCAGACTCCGCGCAGCGGCCAGTAGTTCTTCGATGCGCCGGCGGTCCGCGTCTTTCGCCAGCGCATACAACCGGGTGTTGCGTGCGAAGTCATTGCCGATCACGGCGATGTCGGCGAGTGCAGGCGGCGCGGCCGTTTGGGGCGGCCGTGGCGCCGCGGGCGACGCCGGCGCCGGTGCATGCGGGGCGGTCGGCGCCGGCTCCGCCAATTCCGTTGGCGCCATCTGCATGACGCCAAGCGTGGCAAGCACCCCAGCGAGGAAGGCAACCGCCGCGTAGCCGGCGTTCCGGCCGTGCCTGGGTGGGGTTCCGTTCGTCATGCTGCCCCCGTGGCGTTCATGCCGTGCCCATGAGGTCCTCGAAGTTGCCGCGGAAGAAGCGGTCCTGATCGTCGACGGACAGTTCGGCCGTGGTGCGGCGGAAGCGCCCGTACGGATTGCGGCCGCCTTCCACATGTGGGAAGTCCGAGGAGAACATGCAGATGCCGGGCGCCGACTGCCCGATGATCCAGCCGGCGGGTTCGGTGGGGTAAGGCGTCACCCGTACCTGACGTTCGACGTATTCGCCGGGCCGGAGCGTGAGGGAGGCGAGCCGCGCCTCGTGGCGGGCGAATGCCTCGCCGGCGGAGTCGAGCTGGCGCATGAATCCGGGGAGCCAGGACGCGCCGAGTTCAATGACGCCGATGCGCAGGCTCTCGAAGCGTTCGAGCACGCCGTCGAGGATCAGCATGGACAGAGCCTGCATGGGGCCGTGCGGGATTGCCATGTAGGAGACGGAGCGGAAATTCTCCTCGCCGCCGTGGAAGTCCGGTACCGGCGGCAGGCCGTTGTTCTTGTGCGCGCGGGGCAGGACGCGGTCCGCAACGCCCACGTGAAACAGGATGGGCACGCGGGCTTCGGCGGCGAGGCCCCAGAGAGCATCCAGCGCGATGTGGCTCGTCGCATGCTCCTTCGGGCAGGCCCAGGGCACCAGCAACGCGGCGGCGCCAGCGTCGAGCGCTTTCCGCGCGGCCGCTGGCGCACGTTCGAGGCTCGCAAGCGGCACGTAGCAGACTGGCCGCAGCCGGACATCCACGGCGCAGAACTCCGTCTGCGCGCGGTTGGTTGCCGACGCAGTGTCGTAAAGCAGCTCCAGGTCGTCGCCGTGTTCGAGTTCTTCCAGCCAGACGTTGGTCGAGGTCGGGAAAACGAGCTGACTGGCGATGCCCATCAGATCGAGCGCGAGCGGTCGGTCCTCGCGGCGGAAGGCGCCGGTTGCGTCATGATTCTTGCGCGCCATGATTTCGGCCGCGTCGCCGGCGCGAAAGGCGGGATCGTCTTGTTGCCCGATGGCGCGGTCGAGACCACCCCTGTGCCCCTTGCCGAAACGGGCGTTGAACGCATCGCGCACGGCTCGTGTTCCGAACTCGTCGAGCCAACCGGGAATCTCCATGACGTGGGAATCGGCGTCGTGGACGATGCGGTCCTCGATATATGGCATGCGGGCACCCTAGGAGCTTGCGCCGTAGGAATGGCGCGGCAGCGTCATTCTACGGTGCAAGGTCATAGGCAGGTGGGGGCTGGGGCCAGACGCCGAGCGCTAGCGAGGGGTTTGGCGGCGCTAGTCGGCTGACAGACGAGTGAACACTTACTACGCGGTCCGTTAAAACGCTCTGCCGCGGGTGCCGCCGTTGACCAGAGCCACCTTGCCCCGCACGCCGAACAGACCCTGGCAGAACACCGACACCGGACTCCCCCTCAAGGCTACGCAGAGACGGTCTGCCCTCCCCGTTCCGCCGCAGCAGCGCTTGGCGAGAGCGGCCCTCTTCAGGCTCATGGCCTCATGGGAAGCGCTCGCGTTTGACTTCGGTTGTGCGGCGTCGTATAGCTGCGACATGAGTCGCTCGCGACCATTGCTGGCGTTGGTGTTGACGACTGCCGTTTCGGCGGCCGGCGTTGCCTGTGCTTGCGCGGTTCCGGAATTCCCGTCTTCCGATGCGGGGCACCACCACCACGTGGTGGCTCACCATGCCGAGGACGTGGCTAGCGGCGACGACTGCCTTCACGTCGATTGCGGCGATTGCAGTGCCGAAGGGCTGACTTCTCGATCTTCTGCAAGCAGCCTGCCACCCGACATTTCGCTGGACGAATCTGTGGCCCTGGCAGGCGGTCATCTGCTCCTCGCGCCCGGATTGCGAGCCTCTTCTTGCCGTTCACCACCTTTGCCCCGCGCGCGCTTGGCCGACTCGCCGGTGCGCCGCTTCGACAAGATGCTCGATTAGCACCCCTCCCTTAAGTTCCTGACGACCGCGGTTTGCCGCGGATCTCGTTGGCCGGGCATGAGGAGACAGGGAAATGCGTCGAGCGACGGCACTTGCCCTCGCGTTTATCGCACACACCACACCGCTCGCGGCACCCGCGCTCGCGTATGCGACGCATGGCGACGAGACTCTCGCCACGCTGATCGCCGAGGCGCTTGCACACAATCGGGGCGTTCGTTCCGCCGAATGGCAGGAACTTGCCGTGCGGGAGGGGATCGTGGCCGCCGAGGCATTGCCCGACCCTGCTCTGCAACTCACGGGATTCCCGCGAGGACCCCAGACGCGCCTTGGGCCGCAGATTGCCGGGGTCGCGGTCACGCAGAGGATTCCGTGGTTCGGCAAGCTTGCGGACGAAGGCGCGGCGCTCACGAGCCATGCAGAGGTGCGACGGGCGCTCGCGGTCATGATGCGGGCGGATGTGGTGCGGCAGGTGAAGCTCGCCTATTTCGAGGCTGCGTATCTCGCGAGCGCCATTCGGATCGCCACCGAGGAAGAGGAACTGCTCCGTCACTACGAGTCGCTGGCCCGCGCCCAGTATGCCCAAGGAGCCGGGTTGCAGCGTGACGTCGTGCGAATCCAGGCGGAGGTCACCCGCGTTCAAGGCCGTCTTCGGGAGTTCGAGGGAATGCGCGCCGGCGTCGAGGCGCATCTGAACGCGTTGCGGCACCAGCCCACCGACCGCAGCCTGCCTAGGGTCCAGCTTGGTTCACGGCCTGTCGTCGGCGTCGATGGCGACGCCTTGCGCGCCGCGGCACGGACCCACGCGCCCGAGGTGAAGGTGGCACATGCACGGGTCGCGCTTAAGGCCGCGAGTGCTCGAATTGCCAAGCGCCGGCACCTACCCGATCTGGTCGTCGGCGCTGGCTGGGGCGTGGTGGGAGACCGGAACGACGCCCCCGGCAGGGCGAACCCGCCGCCCGGTAACGGCGAAGACACCTTCCATGTCAGCGCCGGTGTCACGATTCCCATTCGCCGCACCAAGTACGACGCCGGCATCCGCCAGGCGGAAGCCGCCTTCGCCGCCGCCAAGGACGACCACAGAAACGTCGTGGCCAATGTCGATGCCACAGTGCGCTCCATCGCGAGCCGCCTCCTTGCGCTTGACGAACGCCTCGCTCTAGCCGAAGGCACGCTGCTGCCGCAGGCACAAACCGCACTCAGCTCCACAGAAGACGCCTATGCCACAGGGGCCGTCGGCGTCCTTGACCTGCTCGATGGCGAGGGAATGCTACTGGGCGTGCGGCACGATCTCGCCCGTCTGCACGCCGACTACATGAAGGCATTGGCAGAAATGGAACGGGCCGCCGGCGTGCCGTTTCCCGTTCAGGAGGGGCCCTCTCGGGGCGAGGGCACCCTGCCCTCGCAAGCGTCGCAAGGCGCGCCCGTGTGCGAGCCCACGCTATCCGCCAAGCCTGCACGCCTGCCCGTGCGTGCGTCGGCAGGGTGCCCTCGCCCGCAGCGCCTCGACTTCGAGTCAGCCGGCCCTAAAACCAACATGGTGCGCAGTTCGTTCCATGCGCGGGAGGTCAGGGCATGAAGGCGCGCAACGTTCTGATGGTGCTTGGCGGCAGTCTGCTTGGCGCGGCGGTTGTGGCCATGGTGGCTTGGAGCCCTTGGGCGCGTTCCTTTCTCGATGAGGCCAATGGCGTGATTACGGAGCAGCCGCCCGCTGCCGATGCCACGCTGTACACCTGCGGGATGCACCCACAGGTGGTTCGACACGAGCCCGGCCAGTGCCCTATCTGCGGCATGGATTTGGTGCCGAAGCGGCGCGATGCCGTACAAGCGTTGGGCCTCGCGGACACAACCGGAGTGCGCGTGCCGCGCAAGTTCCTCCAGAACTTCGCGGTGAAAACCGCCGTCGTGAAGCGGGGCCCGTTGCCCGTGTCGATCCGTACCGTCGGCGTGCTGGCGCACAACGAGGAGCGGCTGGTGTCGGTGAACACCAAGTTCGGCGGCTGGATCGAAAAGGCGCACGTCAACAACATCGGCGAGTCCGTTGCCGAGGGCGATGTGCTGTTCGACATCTACAGCCCGGAGTTGGTGGCGACGCAGCGCGAATACCTTGCCGCCCACGGCTATGTGGCAAGGCTCGTTGCGGGCGGCGCGGATTCGGATGCCGTCGAGCGCGCCGAGGCCCTGCTGGAAGCGACCCGCGAACGGCTCAGGCATTGGGACGTCACCGATGCGCAAATCGCCCGCCTGGAGCAGGAAGGCGCCGCGCCCCGCACGGTTCGGTTCTTTGCCCCCGCGTCGGGGCTGGTGGTCGCCAAGAGCGGCGACTCGCTCGAAGGAATGCGGGTGGATGCCGGGATGACCGTGCTCAAGATTGCCGATCACTCAACCCTCTGGGCGGAAGTGAGGTTCTTTGAAGAGCATCTGCGCCATGTGCGGGAGGGCAGCGAAGCGGTCGTCGAGGCGGAAGCGTTTCCGGGTCGCAGTTGGAATGGGAAGATCCTGTTCTTTCGCTCTGCGGTGGACCCCGACACCCGGGCGCTGACTGCCTTCGTGGAGGTGGGAAACGGGGATCTCGCGCTCCGGCCCATGATGTATGTGGACGTGTCGGTTCGTGCTGGCGGAGCGGCGGACGCAATCTTGGTGCCGGCACAGGCGGTGTTGCACAGCGGCGAACGGGCGGTGGTCATCGTCGCCAAGGACGACGGCAGCTTCGAGCCGCGCGAGGTCACGCTTGGCGTCGCGGCAGAGGGGATGCAGGAGGTCGCGAGCGGGCTTTGGGCCGGCGAGCGGGTGGTGACCGCCTCGCAGTTCCTGATCGACTCGGAAAGCAATCTGAAGGCGGCCATGGACCAGCTGTTGCGCGGTGCCGGCAGTGGCACAGCCGAGATGCCCGACGGCGATGCTTCGCACATGCACCATCACCATTGACCGGACGACGTGACGATGCTTGAACGTGTCATCGATTGGTGCATCGACAACCGCGTTCTCGTGCTTGTCGCTGCGGTGCTGGCGACCGCAGCCGGCATCTATTCGCTCGTGCGGGCGCCGATGGACGCGATTCCGGACCTCTCCGACGTACAGGTGATCGTCTACACGGAGTACCCAGGCCAAGCGCCCCGCATCGTCGAAGACCAAGTGACCTACCCGCTCACCACCGAGCTGCTGGCGGTGCCGGGAGCGCGGGTGGTGCGGGGCTATTCGTTCTTCGGATACTCGTTCGTCTATGTCCTGTTCGAGGACGGCACCGACCTCTACTGGGCGCGGGCCCGAGTGCTCGAAACCTTGAGCCATGCCGCTTCGAGGCTGCCGGACGGAGTGTCGCCATCGCTCGGCCCCGATGCCACCGGCGTCGGCTGGGCGTTCATGTATGCGCTCACCTCCGACCGCCACGATCTCGGTGAGCTGCGTTCGCTTCAGGACTGGTTTCTTAGATACGAACTCGCGAGCGTGCCAGGCGTATCGGAGGTCGCCAGCATCGGCGGCTTCGTGCGCCAGTACCAGATCACGGTGGACCCCAACCGCCTGCGTGCCTACGGCGTTCCCATCTCCAAGATTCGCGATGCGGTGGCCGCCAGCAACGAGGACGTGGGCGGGCGCACGCTCGAGGTGGCGGAGCGGGAGTTCGTCATTCGCGGGCTCGGCAGCATCGATTCGGTAGAGGACATCGGCAAGGTTGCCCTCGGCGTCGATGCTGGCGGCACGCCGATCCTCCTGCAAGATGTGGCGCGCGTGGGCATCGGCCCGGAAATGCGCCGCGGCATCGCCGAATGGAATGGCGAAGGCGAGACGGTTGGCGGCATCGTGGTCGTGCGTCACGGTGCCGGGACGCTGCAAGTAATCCGCGCCGTCAAGGAACGGCTGGTCGAGATCAAGTCGGGATTGCCCGAAGGCGTCGAGGTTCACGTCGCCTACGACCGCAGCGGACTGATCGAACGCTCTGTCAGCAGCCTGCGGCAGAGCCTCATGCAGCAGTTGCTGATCGTGGGCCTCGTGTCGATGGCCTTCCTGCTGCACTTCCGTAGCGGCCTTGTGGCGGTGGCCTCGCTGCCGATAGGCATCCTGCTGGCATTCCTCGCCATGTCGCTCAAGGGCATCAACGTCAACATCATGTCGCTCGGCGGCATCGCCGTCGCCATCGGCACGATGGTGGACGCCAGCATCGTCATGGTGGAAAACGCGCACCGGCACTTGGCCCGCGGCAACGGGCCTGCCGGCCCTGAAGGGCGCGACGACGGGCCGGCCGCCCCTCCTCACGAGGAGCTCGCGGAAGGGCACTGGATGGTGGTGGCGCGTGCGGCGAGGGAGGTGGGGCCGACGCTCTTCTTCGCCTTGTTGGTCATCACGGTATCGTTCCTGCCGGTATTCGCCCTCGAAGCGCAGGAAGGACGGCTGTTCAAGCCGCTCGCCTATGCCAAGACCTTTGCCATGGCCGCCGCCGCCCTGCTGGCGGTGACGCTGGTGCCGGTTCTGGTGGGCTATCTGACCAAGGGCCGCGGCCCGATGGCCTCGATGCGGCCTATTCGACGCCCGGCGATGGAATTCGGCTTGGCCCTATTCGCCTTCTCCTGGTTGGTGCGGCCGGTTCTCGACGCCGTGTTCCGCTTCAAGTTCTGGGTGCTCGGCCTTGCCGGCGTCGCGCTTGTTGCGACCGCTTTCGCCTTCTCGAAGCTGGGCTCGGAGTTCATGCCACCACTGTGGGAGGGCGATCTGCTCTACATGCCGACCACGTTGCCCGGTATCTCGATCACCAAGGCCGCGGAACTGCTGCAGCAAACCGATCGGGTGATCGCCTCGTTCCCGGAAGTCGAGGACGTCTTCGGCAAGGTGGGCAGGGCCGAGACCGCAACCGATCCGGCGCCGCTGTCGATGATCGAGACCACCATTACGCTTAAGGCCAGGGAAGAGTGGCGGCCTGGCATGACGGTGGAGCGACTCATCGAGGAGATGGACGCGGCGCTCGACATTCCCGGCCTCACCAACTCATGGACCATGCCGATCCGCACCCGCATCGACATGCTCTCCACCGGCATCAAGACGCCGGTGGGCATCAAGATCGCGGGCCCCGACCTTGCCGTGCTCGAAAGCCTCGGCAAGGAGGTGGAACGGGTGGTGCGTTCCCTGCCCCGCACCGACAGCGCCTACGCCGAGCGGACCATGGGCGGCAACTATCTCGACGTCACCATCGATCGCGACGCCATCGCCCGCTACGGACTCACGGTGCGCGACGTGCAGGACGTGATCGGCACCGCCATCGGCGGGACGAACGTCACCTGGGCCGTGGAAGGGCTGGAACGCTATCCGGTGAACCTTCGCTACAGCCGGGAACTGCGCGACGACTTGCCGGCCTTGCGTGGCGTGCTGGTGCCGGCACCAACGGGAGCACACGTTCCCTTGGGTCGCCTTGCCGAGATCGACTGGACAGTGGGGCCGCCGAGCATCAAGAGCGAGGGTGGGCGGCCGAACGCCTGGGTCTATGTGGACATCCGCGACGTGGACGTGGGCAGCTACGTGGAGGCCGCCCGTCGAGCGGTGGGCGCACAGGTGGAACTTCCCGCCGGCTACACGATCGCCTGGAGCGGGCAGTACGAGTTTCTAGAGCGTGCCGAGCAGCGATTGACGTTTGTCATTCCGGTCACCCTGATCCTGATTGCGGCCATCGTGTACATCAGCCGCAAGTCCGCGTTCGAGACGCTTGCCGTGCTCGGCGGTGCCGTGTTTGCGGCGACCGGGGCGATTTGGCTGCTGTATGCGCTCGACTACAACCTGAGCGTCGCCGTGTGGGTGGGCATCATTGCGCTGACCGGTCTCTATGCGGAGACGGCAACGGTGCTGTTGCTGTATCTCGGCACGTCGGTTGAGGAGTGGCGCAAGCGCAAGGCGCTCGTGAGTCGGGCGGCACTGGCCGAAGCCATCAAGGACGGCACGGTGAAGCGCGTGCGTCCCATCCTGATGACCATCGCCACCGACGTGATTGGCCTCATGCCCATCATGTGGAGCACCGGCGCCGGCGCCGACGTGATGAAGCGCATCGCCACACCGCTCGTGGGTGGCGTGGTTACGTCGGGCCTTGTCGTTTTGTTCCTGCTTCCCGTTGTCTACTACTTGTGGCACGCCCGTGAACTGGCGGAGTAGCGATTAGCGGGAACTCTCTGCGAGCGCGTTGCGCTGGGGTCCCACCGGTGCTACGGTCGGCTACCTTTTGCTGACGATAGACAGTGAGGTCCGATTGGGGAGGGTGGGCTTTCTGACACAGGAGGACACAACCCATGAAGAACCTTGGCATGGTTGCAGCCATAGCGCTGCTTGCGACGGGATGCTCCGTGACCGAGACGGTGAAGACGGTCGGCGCGGTGGCATTCGCGCCTGTCACCGCATTGATCATGACCGTCGAGGCCCGACGCAACGACCGCTGGGCTCTGGTTGAGAGGGCGCGCAAGAACGACGCTCCGCCGCCCACGATCGACGCCGACTCGACCGAGCGGGCCCGTGGCGCCATCGAGAAGGCGCTCGAACACGGCGCCGTCGGTCAGGATTTCTACTGGGAAAACGCCGATGACGCCGAACTTGGTGCCATCTCCGGCCGCGTGATGGTCGCGACCGACCAAGAAGACGGCGCTCGGCGATGCCGCGACGTCTATATGGCGACCTACTTCGGGCGCGACTGGGATCAACGGGTGAAGACGTACTGCCGGGACGGCGACAGCCCTTGGCGCGACGGGACTGAGACGGCGGATGGCTAAGGCCTGATCCCATCTGCGACGGCGCGATTGCCGACGCACAGTCAAGGACGTCGGAGGGCGCCTACCCGTACGGTGCCCTTGTGCCAAACCCAAGGCAAGCGGAGACGACGGCCTCCCGTCGCCTCCGTGACGCAGCTGCGCTCGCCTTAGGCGACCCGGTCCTTCCGCACCGGGTTGTCGAACACCAGGGCTCCGTCGTCGAA
>JAPPDJ010000132.1 GCA_028824555.1 Gammaproteobacteria bacterium
TCACGCTGGACGACGCCGTGATTCTTCGCAAGACCGGCGCCCTGTCGGAGCGCGACGCGGAGGCGGTGAGGAGCAGCCTCGTCCGCTTCCTGGTGATCGACGAGGGAGGCGCGTTCGCCGCCGACACGGCCGGTACGTACGCGAGCCTGGAGCCGTTGCTCCTTTGACCGCGCGGCTCCGGGAATGCCGCCGCGGGGCCATCGGCCACGGGGCCATCGACCGGACGGAAGGCCGATACGCTCGCGTCGGCGCCACCGAAGCTCTCCCTCAGGGCCATTTTGTTGTTCGTTCGGCGGGTGTGGAGAGCCGAGATTGAGCCCAGGGCTGGCCATTTCGTTGTCGATGGGGCAGTGTGCCGGCCATGGCAGCGCCAGCGACACCGAGGGGCGAGATTGATCTGCGCGTGGTCACGGTGCGCCCGACTTGGGGCGCGCCAGAACACCGGCGCTGGGACCGTCTGGTGGCAGCCCATCACTACCTGCCTTTTCATGGCGTATTCGGCAAGGGTTTGCGCCATGTCGCGACCCTGGGCTCGATGTGGCTCGCGCTCGTCGGCTGGCAGTCTGGCGCATTCAAGCTGGCCGCGCGCGATCGCTGGATCGGCTGGAGCGCCGAGCAGCAGTTCGCCCGCCTGCATCTGATCGCCCACAACGCGCGTTTCGTCATTCTGACGCCACGTCGGGTGGCGAACTTGGCCTCGCGGGTGCTGGGGCTGAGCCTGCGGCGGCTGTCGCAGGACATGCAGGCGGTGCACGGCTATCCGGTGGTGCTGGCCGAGACCTTCGTCGACCCCGCGCGTTTTGCCGGGACCTGTTACCGCGCGTCGAACTGGCGCTCGCTCGGGCTGACCCGTGGCTATGCCCGTGAGCCCGGCGGCGCGGCGCGCTGGCGCCACCACGGCAGACCGAAGGAGCTGTTCGTGTTCGAACTCACCGCAAACGCCGCCGAGGCACTGAGCCAAGTCGAGATGCCGGCCCTCTGGCACGGCGAGCCCCGCACCGAGCCGATGGCCGCGCCGCGGCTGCGAAGCCTCTTCGAGTGCTTGGGCGAGGTGCCCGAGTGCCGCCGTGCCCGGGGCAAGCGCTACCCCCTGAACACCGTGCTCGCGCTCGCCGTCGCCGCCCGGGTGGCGGGCTACCGCGGGGTGACCGCGTTCGCGCAGTTCGCCGCCCTGCTCGGCCAGGACCAGCTCAAGGCCGTGGGCGCGTTCTACAGCCCGAGCAAGCAGCGCTATACCGCGCCCACGGTCACCACCTTCCACAACATCCTCGCAGCCCTTGCGCCCGAGACCCTCGACGACGCCATCGCCCGGTGGACCGCCCAGCACTGCACCGCGCACGCCCCGGTGGCCATGGACGGGAAGGATGTGCGCGGTGCCTCGAAGCAGACCAAGCAGGGGCGACGCATGATGGTCGCAGCGGTCGAACATGGCTCCGGTCTGGTCCTGAGACAGACCGAGGTCGACGACAAGACCAACGAAATCCCCGCCGTGCGCAAGCTGTTCAGCGCCCTCGACCTCGCCGGGCGCACCGTCACCCTCGACGCCATGCACGCCCAGCAAGACACCGCGCGCCTCCTCCTCGACCAGTGCAACGCCGACTATGTGGTCACCGCGATCAAGGACAACCAGCCCACGATGCTCGACGACCTCACCGCCATCGACTTCAACGACGCACCCTGGCATGAGACCCTCGACAAGGCCCATGGCCGCATCGAGCGCCGACGGTGTGCTGTCGTCGACCTCTCCGGCTCCAAATGGGACGGCTACGCCGACCTCTACGCTCGCCGCCAAGCGATACGCATCGAACGCGAACGCAAAATCGTCAAAACCGGCGAGCGCAGCATCGAAGTCACCTACAGCCTGACCTCGCTCGGCGCAGACCGCGCCGGCCCCGAACTGCTCCTCGCCCTGGTCAGGAACCACTGGCACATCGAGAACCGTGTGCACTACGTGCGCGACTTCACCTACGATGAAGACCGCTGCCGAGCCTATGTGCGCCACCTGCCGCGCAACCTCGCATGTCTGACCAACGCGGCCATCGCCATCGTGCGCTGCAAGGGCCGCTTCCGCTATGTGCCCGAGGCCAACCGCCACTATGCCGCCCGTATACAGGACGCCCTCGACACGATCCTGACCCCACCCACCGCTTGACCCTGCGCTCGTCATCGCCCCGCCGGGCGCGCCGCAACGCGCCGTAGGACGCCTGTGTCTGTCGAGTGCGAAGACCCCGCCGGGTCCGCGCGAACGTTCCCCCATACCCTGTGCCGTCAAGCCGAGGGATCTGCTCCATCCCCTCCCTTGTCCCCGAGCTCCCTCATCCACCGCCCGAGTCAGGACAATAAAATGTCCCTGCTGGACCCCGCACGAGCGCGACAGCCTGACCGAGCTGCAGATGTTCAACGTACGTCAGCCAATGTCGGTCCTGCTGGCGGTATTCGATCGATTCGCCGATGCCGACCGCAAGGGATTCGGACGTTTTCTGCGCGCAATCGCCACGGTGTCCTTCCGCTACAACGTGATTTGCGGCCGCAAGAGCAACGAGCAGGAAGCGATGTACAACCGAATCGCTCGCGAGGTCTCGGACGGCCGTGTTGTCAGTGTGGCCACGGCGATCGAGGCGCTACGCCCCGTGTATCCGCAGGATGCGGAGTTCCGCGCAGCATTCGCCGAGAAGACGTTGCGAACCACGAGCAGCCGAAACAGGAAGCTGGCGCGCTTCATCCTG
>JAPPDJ010000170.1 GCA_028824555.1 Gammaproteobacteria bacterium
GGAGCGCTGGCTGGTCACCAACGGAAGCGTAGAACTCAGCAGCGAGGCGGCCTAGACGAATCGGATGACTGACCGACCGGTGAAGTTGGTGAACCTCGCGGCGGAGGTGAGCGCCGCCATCGCTTCTCTCGAGGTGGCCGACGAGGGTTGCGAGCACTGCACGAGCCCCGTCAGCGACGGCACCCAGACCAAGTCGTGCATGCAGCGAGAAGCGGTCGAACAGGGCGTTCGCCTGCTGCGCGAGCACGCCGACAGCGACACCGGCGGACTGCCCGTTGGCCAGGCTCGCGGGCGGATCATCCTCCCTTGCGGGACGGGGAAAACACGCGTGGCTCTCCGGATCGTCGAGGCGCTCACCGACGACGGGGAGCTGTCGGTTGTGCTCTGCCCGTCGATTGCGCTCGTAGCCCAGATCCGGCGCGAGTTCCTGAACCATGCGCACCGCGGCGTCCGGGCCTTGGCGGTGTGCTCGGATCAGACCGCTGGCTACAACCCTGCTCATGAGGGGTGGGCCAGGTACGCGGACGACCCGACGCGTGACACCAGCAACGTCAGCGCCAACGAGATCAAGGGTCTCGTAACCACTGACCCCGCCGAGATCTCCGATTGGATCCGCGGTGGCGTTGACAATGCGCGAATCAGCGTCATCTTCGGCACCTACCAGAGCGCCGGCCGCGTCGCCCAAGCACTGCCGGCCGCAGGCGCGGAGCTCAAGGTTCTGGTTTGCGACGAGGCGCATCGAACGGCATCGCTGCGTCGCCGCAGCAATGCGGACAGGGATGAGGACGCCCGTCTGCGGGAATTCACCCTCTGCCACGACCAGACCGCGCTACCTGCGCGCTATCGCGTCTATCAGACGGCGACGCCGCGCATCTACAACCACTCGACATCGTCGCGCCGGGTGGATCCCGCCGAATTCATCATTCGGTCGATGAACGACGAATCCACCTTCGGCGTGCCGCTGTACGAACGCACCTACGTGGACGCGGTCCGCAACGGCTGGCTGGCGGACTACCGGATCATCCCTTTGGGCGTGAGTGACCCCGAGGCATACCGGGTCGCCAACGAGTTGGCCCGCCACGCCACCGGCAATGGGCGGTCAAAGCTCACGACAGTGGATCACGTTCGAGGGTTGGCGCTCGCCCTGGCGATGGCGGGCGGCACCCGCACCGACGACGAGCGGAGCGTCGACGTGAAGTCGTGCATCGCCTTCATGAACACCGTCAACAAGTCGAAGAACATGGCGGCCAATCTGCAGACCGGCGCCGTACGGGACTGGCTGAGGGGACGGCTGGGGGATCGCGAACCGGCCCCCTTCACCCTGGAGCACCTCGACGCCTCCAGCAACGTCGCCCAGCGTGACAACGCCAAGCAGCGGCTTGCTGAGGCCCGCGCCGAGTCGCCGCACGGCATCGTCAACGTCGGCATCTTCGGTGAGGGCACCGATTCGCCCACGCTCAGCGCCGTGGCCTTCCTCGAGCCGCGCCGCAGCCCCATCGACGTGGTGCAGGCCGTGGGCCGGGCGATGCGCACCGCTCCAGGCAAGGAACTGGGATATGTGATCTGCCCGGTGCTGATCCCGCCCAACGCGGACCCCGAGCAGTGGCTCGCCACCGCGCACCCCGAGGAGGGCTGGTCCGAGCTAGGCCAGATACTGCTGGCACTGCGGGCGCACGACGACCGCATAGAGAATGAACTCGCCGAACTGTTGCAGATCTACATCCCGCGCGAGCACTCCTCTCCCCCACAAACCGTCACACTGGTGGCGGCGCCCCGGCCAGCCAGCGGGCGCATCGAGTACGGCGTGCACCGCGGAACGACAGAATCCGTTTACGAACTTCTGGAGGGGGCCGTCACCGCCGGCACGCCGCTGTCGCAGCACGGCGTGGAGCCGGTCCGCCCCGACGACTGGACTACAGCGACCGAACCCACCCGGATCGTGACCGCCGCTATGACGCAGGGCGGCGAGGTGACGCTGCGAGTCGACACCGTGGCCCGCGATAGGCCCCGGACGGGCGAGGCACGCGGCACCGTCAACGTCGAGCGCACGAAGAAGCGCGCCCGCAAGATGATCAACGACGGCGAGGGCAGGCCCCTTCCCTCGAAGCGAGAGCGAGCCGAGCGAGAACAGAAGACTGCCGAGCAGCGGCACGAGGAACATGCGCAGCAGATGCTCGACCTCGTGGACAGCGCTGTCGGAGTTGACATCACCGTGAACCTTCTGGCGCGCTCGGGGCTGCGGCGCGATCGGGTGGCGCGCGACCTGAACATCCTGGAAGGCAGCGTGAGCGAGGCCGCCCATCACCTGCGCACCGACGAGCTGCGACCGGCCCTGGATGCTCACTTCGGTCTGGATCATCTTGCCGTCGACAAGCGCAAGGCGCAGGCCGACGGCTGCACCATCGCATCGTTGCTGCTCATGAACGCGGCGATGCTGCACCAGCGCATCGCCGCGGGCGGGTGGCTGCGCGGCGTGGAATCGCTGAGCGAGATAAAGAACAGCACCGACCCCCGGCGCGGCTTCGAGCGGAATTGGGAACGCATCCGGGATCAGGACTTCGTACCCGTGATCAAGCCCGCCCGCGAGGTCATCTACGCGGTGGAGCGGACCGGCAAGCTGGCGGGCCTCGAACGAGCCCTGCGGCACCTCGCCGCCGAGGCGGAGCGGATCGCCACAACCTACGCCGACATGGGCGCCGACCACGCAGGGCCGCTGTTA
>JAPPDJ010000037.1 GCA_028824555.1 Gammaproteobacteria bacterium
GTGCGGGCGCAAGCCTCGCCGTGGTCTTCGGCAACTTGGCTGAAGCCGTTCCAGTCGCTGACCACGAAGCCATCGAAGCCGAGGGTGCCCTTCAGCACTTCGGTGAGGAGGTAATGATGGCCATGCACCTTCTCGCCGCACCAACTGTTGTAGGCGGCCATCACGGTCTGCGCCCCGGCGGCCAGAGCAGCGCGGTGGCCGGGGGAATGGAGGGCAAGGAGTGTCTCTTCGGAACAGTCCGCATCGCCTTGGTCGCGGCCGCCCACAGTGGCGCCTTCGCCGATGAAGTGCTTTGCCGTGGCAATCACGCGGCCGGGGCCGAGGAAGCCCTCCGCGCCGGGCTCGCCTTGCAGGGAGGCAACCATGCGCGATGCGTATTCCGCCACGATGTCGGGATGTTCGGCGTAGCCTTCGTAGGTTCTGCCCCAGCGATCGTCGCGCGGCACCGCGAGCGTAGGCGCGAAGGTCCAGTCGATGCCCGTCGCCGCTACCTCACGGGCGGTGGCGGTGCCGATGGCGGCAATGAGGTCTGGATCCCGAGCAGCACCAAGGCCGATGTTGTGGGGGAACACGGTGGCTTTGTACACGTTCGAATGTCCATGCACGGCGTCCGTGCCCCACAGGGTCGGCACGCCATTGCCGTCGTTCGCCTTCGTGGACGTTTCGTGGAAGGCATCGGCAAGCTCGACCCAATCCCACACGCTCGCATGCTTGTTGCCACCCGGAAAGCTGCCGCCGCCGTTGAGGATGGAGCCCAAGCCGTAGCTGCCAGCCTCGGCGGGAGTGACGCTCGCAATCTCCGCCTGCACCATCTGCCCCACCTTCTGTTCCAAGGAGAGGCGCCTCAGGTGGTCGGCAATGGTCCTTGCGTCGGCTTCGGCCAAGCGCAAGGGCGGAGTGAGGCCTGGGCCCCAGCGGTCCATCCCTTTGCTCACGCTACGCCCGGCGCGGACGTGGAGCGCCGTACCACCAATCGGCAATCGAAGGTCTTGCGAACATGCACACTACGCTCGCCGCGAATCCACTCGAGCAACAGTTCCGCCGCTTGTGACGCGATCTCGACGATGGGCTGGCGCACGGTGGTGAGCGGCGGCCAGGTGTGCAATGCGGTCGGAGAATCGTCGAAGCCAGCTACCGACAGCTCCGCCGGCAAAGCGATGCCCGCTTCCTGGGCCGCGACGATCACGCCGGCCGCCATGTCGTCGTTGCTGGCGACGATGGCGGTGGGGCGGTCTGTCAGCGCGAGGAGCCCATGCGCCGCCGCCTTGCCGGACTCGAAATCGAACAGCCCCGGCACGATCAGGCTCTCGTCCACGGTCATGCCGTGTTCGCGCAAGCATTGCAGGTGACCATCAAGACGGGCGCTGGCGGCACCGTGGCGCGGGTCGCCTTGAATGAAGCCGATACGAGTGTGCCCCAAGTCGAGCAGATGCTCGGTGAGAGTGCGGCTGCCGGCGAAGTCGTCAGGCCCCACCGACGTCCAGCGCGTGTCCGTGATGCCGGGGGAAATCTGCACGAACGGCACGTCCCGCTCGGTCAAGGCATCGGTGATGTCCGGACGATCCCCGATGGGTGCGGTGAGCACCATTCCGTCCACGCGGGTTTGGGTCAGAAACCGCACGATGTCTTCCGTCGCCGGGTTCTCGCTCGAAGGCCGCAGCAACAGCGCATAGCCGTGCGCTTGGCAAACGTCGAAGACGCCATCGAGAATCTGTTGGATATAGCTGAATTCGTGCGGGTTCTCATAAAGCAGGCCGATCGAGAAGGTGCGTCTTCCGGCAAGCCCCCTGGCGGCGGGATTGGGCTCGTATTGCAGTTCGCGCACCGCCTCCATGACCCGTTCCCGCGTTACGGGGCGCACGTTGGCTTCGTGGTTGATGACCCGCGAGACGGTCTTGATGGAAACTCCCGCGCGATGGGCAACGTCACGGATCGTGGCGCGGGCGGGGGTATGTCGGTTGGTAGTGTTTTCCTGCATCGCGTCGACGGGCGGTGACAACGGTGTCAGTCTATCCTATTGGTGCGCCTTGAGGGGTTGTGTGGAACTTCGTAGGGGCGACCCTTGTGGTCGCCCGTGTTGGCAAACCGACGTATCTCATGCTGAAGACGGGCGACCACAAGGGTCGCCCCTACGGGGCACGACGCACCGGCTAGTGCCACCGGCCCAAGCCGTCCTCAACCCGTCGGCATTCGGCCGGCTAAGAGCTTGCGCGGTCCGAAATCCGGTGGCTGCTAGGCGCGGCAGTAGTGATCGATGAAGCGTTGGTGTTCCGGGAGCTGGCGCACCATTCCCTCCACGTTGGCGTGGATGCCGCTGAGGAAGCCAGCGAGTTCCTCGTCGCTCATCATGTTGACGATGGGGTGGTACTGCTCTGGCAGCAAGCCTTGTCCCAGCATCACCTGAATCCACGAGTTCTCGCCGAAGAGCTCGGTCGGCACCTTGAACACTCGGCCGGCCTGGCGGAACAGTTCAATGCGGTGGCGGAGCGAGTCGGGCACATCCATGCTGGCGCAGTGCCGCCAGAAATCCGTGTCGCGCCGCTCCGTCACGTGGTAGTGCAGGACGATGAAGTCGCGCACGTTGTCGATCTCGAACTTCATCTGGCTGTTGAATTCGTCGATGTCCGGCTGGCGGATGCCGTCGTAGGGAAACATCTGCATCAGCCGGATGATGCTGCGCTGGATCAGGTGAATGCTGGTGGATTCGAGCGGCTCGATGAAGCCGGAGGCGAGCCCCATGGCGATGCAGTTGCGGTGCCAGTGCTGGTGCCGTTGCCCGGTTCGAAAGCGGATCACGCTCGGCTCCGTCAGCATGTCGCCGGCCAAGTTCTCCTTCAGGTGCGCCACCGCCTCGTCGTCGGACCAGTGTTCGGAGGAGAACACCACGCCGTTGCCGACGCGATGTTGCAGCGGAATGCGCCACTGCCAGCCGGCACCGCGGGCAATGGCGCGGGTATAGGGCAACGGTGGCGACAGTGCCTCGGTTTGCACGGCCACCGCGCGATCGCAGGGCAGCCAGTGACGCCAGTCCTCGTAGCCCACCTCAAGCGCGCCTTCGATCAAGAGGCCGCGAAAGCCGGTGCAGTCGATGAAGAGATCGCCCTCGATGCGTTGGCCTGATTGCAGTTGCAGGGCGGTGATGAAGCCGGTCTCGGAGTCCTGCAGCACGGCTTCGATGCGCCCTTCCTGGCGCACCGCGCCGTGCTCCTCGGCCATGGCGCGCAGGAACGCGGCATAGCGCGAGGCGTCGAAGTGATAGGCGTAGTTGAGGCCCTGGCTCGGTAGCACGGCAAATCGGCTTTGCTTGGCGGCCAGCCATTCCTTGCAGTACTCGCCGAACTCCCGGGCGATTCCCATGCGCTGTCCCTTGAGCCAGAAGTGCTGGAATCCGGCAGCCCAGCTATCCCGTCCGGTCCAGCCGAAGGAGTGGATGTAGTTCTTGCCGAGGTCGCGCCAGTTCTCGAACGAGATGCCGAGCTTGAAGGTGCCTTGGACCGCGCGCACGAAGTCCTGCTCCTTCACCTTCAAGAGCTCATGCAGCGTCAGCAGGGTGGGGATGGTGGCCTCGCCAACGCCTACGGTGCCGATCTCTTCGGACTCCACCAGCGTGATGTCGAGGGTCTTGCCGAGGAGCTTCGCAAGCGACGCCGCGGCCATCCACCCGGCGGTGCCGCCGCCGGCAATCACGACCTTGTGGATCTTCCTTCGTTGCACATTGCCTCTCCGTAAAGTTGCTCGGCTGCCGCTACTGGTTCAGCCGGTTCAGCAGCATGGCGCGCAGGCGCTTGGCGGTCGCCTCGTCGATGGGGGCGAGAAATCCCTTGCCGGCGGCGGGTATGTGCTCGTGCACGGAATCGTCCGCGTCGAATACGTAGTGGTTGAAGAGGCCCCGCCATGCTTCCCTTTGCCGCGGCGGCAAATCCCGCAAGGCGAGAATGGCGTGGAGGAGGGCGTCGGACGGCGCTCCCAAGATCGCTGGCGAGTCGCACCACCAGTAATTCACGAGCAGGTTAAAGGCGGCTAGGGACTCGATGTGATGCCACCACATGCTGGGGATGAACATGGCGTCGCCGGGCCCTAGCATTGCCGTGCGAGCGTGGCGAATCGCCTCGGCGAAGCGCTCGTGGCGCTCGAAGTCAGGTGCGGCGAAGTCCACGAGGCTGATTGCCTGACCGGATGGCGTTTGCTCCAAGGGGCCGACATAGAGATTGTCGATCTGATCCGGCGGAAACATTGTGAAGCGCCGCTCGCCTGCCACCACGCAGGCGAGGTTGTCGGGAAAGTCGTAGTGGGCCGAGATGCGGGTGCGGCTGCCAAGCCAGAAGCTCGCCAGCGCATCGTCCTGCGGCACGGCCATGTCGTTGTCGGCGCGAAATCCCGGCAGCCATTCGTCCACTGGCGTCGAACCGATGTAGATGGTGGCGAGACGCTCGTCCCGCTCGGAATCCGCGAGACGAGCCACCACCTGCGGCACAGTGGCTTTGCCGGAGCGAAAGTTGAAGCCGGTGAAGTCGTCGTTGTAGAAGAAGCGGCCGTCCATGCTGGCGTCGCCGGCATAGGCGGTGACGGGCTTATCGGACCAGAATCGCGACAGATAGCGGGCAGCATCGCCGATGGTGCCGCCGCACGCCGCCACCGCTGGCCAATCGGCGACGAGGCCCGGCAGGTGCACCGGTTCCTCGGAGGCAAACACCTCTGGCGGCACCGTTCCGTCCGTGCAGGCGACAGTCCTCGCCGGGGCGACTCTTTCGCGCCAGGTCATTTGGGCGGGCCGTCAAGATCGAGCGTGCGGTTCTTGCGTTCTACGAGGTCCTGCACGTGGGCGAGGGAAGCGAGCGCCATGAAGGTCGGCATCAGATAGCCGCGCTCGTTGAATGCGGCGAGGGTGTCGCCGGAGAGCGCCTGCAGCTTCTCCTCGGCGATGCAGTGAAAGCCCACGAGTTGATTGCGGGAAGCGTCCTTGAGTTCGATCTCGAAGGTGACGGCTTCTATGAGGTCGTGTTCGGCGAGGGCGGTGCAGAACGCCTTGGTGTGGTCGATGCCGGTATAGATGGTCTCCAGCAGGTTGGCGGCGCCTTCTAGGAACTCGGTGCGGCCGCCGAGAGGCTGGAACAGGGGTTCGCCGACTTCCGTGTTGACCCGGGGATGCGCCATGTCCAGCGACAGCATTCGCGTGCGCTCGCTCGCGCCGGAGGCGGAGTTGCCGAAGCCGATCAGGAACGGCTCGCGCTTGACCATCGCCGGGATGTACGGCGCCTGCCAGCCGTCTTCGCCGAGGAACAGGTTCTCTCCTTGCGAGAAGCCGAACAGGGCAACCGGCTGGAAGCCGCCCTGGGCGTCCTGCTGGAACAGGATCGGGTAGTGTGCCTGCACGTTGCGGAACTCGAAGGTGAACGCCATTGCCAGCATGATGTCGTCGCCGTAGCGGGCGGAGCGCTCGGTGATGACCTTCACGTCTTGGTGCTCGACGTTGTTGAGGAGGGCGTAGTCAGTCACCGTTTGCCCGTCCTGTTTGCGCCCGTGCGGCGATGGCGCCGAGCAATTCGCGATTGCTCGGCAGCAGCTTTGCCACCTGCGCTGCCTGCGTTCGGGTGGCATGAAACACTTGATCCGCCTGCGAGCGCAGCGCGAGGTAGGAGGGTGAGGCTCCACCGACTTGGCGGGGGCGAAAGCCCATGCCGTAGAGCACGTATTGGTAGCTCGCCGAAGGGAACAGCTCGTCGAGGCGTGGTGCATCGTCGTGCCAAGGCGTTTGTTGCTGCCACAGCAACAGCCTGTCGGCGAGGCCGGGGGGCCAGGTGCTGCGGTCGCGGTGGGCTTGCCAGTAGGGTTGGTCGCGGACGCTGGTAGCGTAGTGCAGCTTGAGGAACTCGATGATGCGCTGCCAGTGGTAGCGGAGCCGGTCGTTGAAGCGCTTGGCGACCACATCCATCACCTGACGGTCGCCTGGCATTTGCTGGGCGACGATGTTGGCGGACTGTTCGATTAGCGCCAGGGCAGATGCTTCGAGGGGTTCGACGAAGCCAGCGGAGAGTCCAATGGCGACGCAGTTGCGGTGCCACGGAGTCTCGCGATAGCCGGGCTCGAAGGCGATGGTGCGGTATTGGAGGGAAGTGGGGTCGATGCTGGGGGACGTGTTCGCCACATACTGCTTGAGCGCCTCTTGCGCGGCGTCTTCGTCCATGCGGGAGCTGGCAAAGACGTGGCCGAGGCCGCGACGGGATTGCAGGCCGATGTCCCAGATCCAGCCGTTCGGCCCGGCGGTTGCCAGCGTTGCCGAAGCGATGGTGGAGTCGGCGGATTCGTGCGGCACCTGCACGACCACGGCGCGGTCGTTGAAGAGAGTGTCGCGGACGGATGCAAAGGGTTGGCCGTAGTGCTGGCCGATGAGCAAAGCACGCTGGCCGGTGCAATCCACGAACAGGTCGCCGGCGAGGCGGCTGCCGGTGTCGAGCCGGAGTGCGGCGATGTCGCCGTTCTCGCGTGTCTCGATGCTGGCGACGTTTGCCAGGATGTGGGTGACGCCAACCTCTCCGGTTGCGTGGCGTTCAAGCAAGCCGGCGAACTTGCCTGCATCCAGATGGTAGGCGTAGTTGAAGGCGAAGGCGTACTGTGGCGCGGACGCATCCTTCGGCGCGAGGCCCTGCTCGATGGCCGCGACCTGGGGCGTGGCGAACGCTGCAAACGGTTCCTCGTTCCCTTCCCGCAGCCAGTAGGTGGCGGGATTCAACCTGGCGTACTCAACGGGAAGGCTGAACGGATGGATGTACGCATCCTCCCCGGAACGTCCTGACCAACCACGGAACCACGTGCCTTGCTTGAAGCTCGCATCGCACGTGCGGAGCATCTCGTCTTCATCGACGCCCATGCGCTGCAAGGTCCCCCGCATGGACGGCCAAGTGCCTTCGCCGACGCCGATAGTGGGGATGTCGGGGGATTCAACCAGCGTAACCCGCAACGGCGCCGCCCAATGACGGCATTCCGTGGCGATGGCGTTGGCAGCAATCCACCCGGCCGTGCCGCCACCAACAACCACCACTTCCCGCGTTGCCCGACTCATCCCCTCACGCCCCGACGATCAGGAGGGAAGGCACAATGCCTTCCCTCCGAAAGCCCGTCCATTGCCAAGCCCGACCATGCCGCAAGGGGCGATCATACGCTTGGGAACTTGCAGTGGCGCTTGCCCCCACCCCGCCCTGCGGGGGGAGTCGAAGAAGCTGGGCCTCTTCGAACCGGGGGACCGCCGCCGCAACCTGGCGTCCCCCTCAACCCGTCAGAGCTTGTAGCGGAAGCCGAAGTTGTACCTTGGGCCCGCCTGCCCTGCGAACAGGGTCTGCATCCAGTCTCTGCCGAAGACGTGGGTGGTGGCGTTGTTGATGTTGAGGGCGTCAACGTAGAGCTGCATGTTTTCGTTCAGCCAATAGCTCGCACTCAAGTCGAGCTGTTGATACGCCCCGACATAGGTCGGTGGCCCCGAGCCCACGTTGTTCTGGCCGGTGCCGGCAAGGAAGTCGTCGCGCCAGTTGTAGGCGAGGCGCACGCTGATGTCGTCCTTGTCGTAGAAGGCGATGAGGTTGGCGGAGTCGCTTAAGCCCGTCAGCACGAACTGCTGGGCCAGGCTGAAGTTGTCGTAGCCGACGTCTGCATCGACGATGGTGACGTTGCCGATGACGCCGAAGCCGGTGTCGCCGAAGTTGTGCTGGACCACCAACTCCCAGCCCTTCATGGTGGCTTTTTCGATGTTCACCGGCACAGTCAGGTTGAAGGGCGATGAGGGGTCGCGCCCGGCGACGCCGGAAATGACGCCATTGGCAGCATCGACCCCTGCGGCATCGGCCCGGTTCTCCAGAATCCAGGTGTAGAGCAGTCCCGAGTCGGAGCTTCCCGTTGCCGCCCGCGCCTCGTCCGCGAGCGGCCCCAAGCCTGGGTGTGGCAAATCGAAGGTGTTCTCCACCACCGACGCCGAGCCGATGAAGTTGTCCACGTCCTTGAAGAAGTAGCCCACCGCCGCGTAGCTGTCGTCTTGGTAGTACCACTCGAACGAAAGATCGTAGTTGGCCGACTCAAATGGCAGCAGACCCGGATTGCCCCGATTGCCCGTGCCGCCGTCGATCCGCACCAGCGAATTGATGGTCTGGCCGCCCTGAATGTCGCCGTAGTTGGGCCGCGTCATCGTGTCGCTGGTGGAGAACCGCAGCACGGTGTCGTCGGTGAGGTCCACCCGGAAATCGATGCTCGGCAGCAAGAGGTCGTAGCTGCCGGAAAGCTCGGTGAACGCCGGCGCCGACTGCACGGCTGTCAGCTCGTTGCCGGCAATCCAGTTGATGGCGCTGTAGGCTGGCGACAACGCCTCTGAGGTGACGTCCGTGTCCTCGTAGCGCAGCCCGACGCGCAGCCCCACCGGCGTCGAACCCCACATCCACGCCAGATTCGCCTGCGCATGCAAGGCGGCGGATTCCTCCACCGTGCGCCTGTCCGAGGTGAAGCGGCTGGACGTGCATAGGCCCGTGCCGCAGTCGCCCATGTCTGTGAGCATGAAGGTGGTTGCGTCCCCGGAGGCCATGAGCGCTTCGGTTCGGGCAACGAGTTCAGCCATGTCGAAGCGATAGAAGTCGGATTGGCGCCGGCCGTCGTCGCCGCCGGGGATCTCGTCAAAGGCATCGGCGGCAGAGTCGAGGGTGAGCAGGTCTGAAATCGCCCCCCGCTCGGTTACGCCGCCCCAGGCGTCGCGCTGCACGACAGACCCGGCCGAACGGTTGTTCACTTCCGTGAGCTGGATGCCGAAATCGATGCTCTCGACGACACCGACATCGAAGTCGTAGTGCCCACTCAACCGCGTCTGGTCAATGCCCATCTTGGCGAAGTTGTTCTGGAACACGCTGCCGGTGACGATCATGTCGTCCGGCGACAGTGGGTTCCGCAGGGTGAGTTCCAGCACCGGCAGTTCGTGGCCGAAGTAGCCGGTGGTGCGATCCCGCGTGAAGGCGGCGGTGGAGAGAAGGGCGGAGTCGCCGAAGCGGCTGTTGGGCGAGCGTTCGGCGGTGGAGTCGTGGTAGTCGAACTCCACGGTCAGCTGGTCGGTGGCGTCCCAAAGGAGGTTGATGCCGGTGGCGCCGTTGCGGGTCTTCCACGCATCGAGGCCGCCGCCCATGGAGTAGTCGCTGCCTGGCAGGTTCTCGGTATAGATGCGCGGCGATGCTTGCGGGCCGTCGGTCCACAACGTCTCTTGCGCGCCGAAGTTGAACCAGGCGGAGAGGTTGCTGTAGGTGCGATCGAGCTCCACTTCCGAGAAGGTGTAGTCGAGGGTGGCGACCACGGTTTCCGCTGCCTGCCATTGCAGTGTGAGCTGGCCGTTGGTGCGCAGGCGCTCGTACTCGGCGAGTTCGTAGCCGATGTTCTGGGGCACGGAGTAGAGGTCGCCGGGGCCGGGGCGGTTGACTTGGTTCGCATCGCCAGCCGGAGGGATGCCGCCCCATTCCGAAGGCCCTGCGCCGCACCAGCAGTTGTCCACTTCGCCCGGGAACGTGCGCCAGCCGCCGACGCTGGCGGTGTTGGCGCCGTTGTTGCGGTCTTGGCGCACGGCGGAGAGGGCGATGCCGACGGTGTCGTCGGCGAAGGTGTTGGAGAAGAGTGCCGAAATCTCCGGCGTGAAGCCGCTGCCGTCGTCGGTGGAGGTGTCGTGCAGGCCGCTGCCTGCCGCGGTGAAGTTCATGCCGGGGGAATCGAGCGGGCGCGTGGTGCGTACGTTCATGGTCGCGCCGATGCCGCCGGTGGGAACGTCGGACTGGCCGCTCTTGTACACCTCGACGGCGCTGATTCCTTCGGAGGCGAGATTGCCGAAGTCGAAGGAACGCCCCAGGCCGCTGGCCGTGGGCATCTGCCGACCGTTCAGGAGCACGAGATTGAAGTCTGGCCCGAACCCTCGCACTGTCACCCTTGCCCCTTCGCCGCGTTCGCGGTCGATGGAGACGCCGGTAATCCGCTGCAGCGATTCGGCGAGGTTGCTGTCCGGGAAGTCGCCGATGTCTTCGGCGGTGATGGCATCCACCACACCGTCGCGATTGCGCTTGAGGTCCATCGACTTCTTCAGGCTCTGACGGAACCCGACCACGATCACCTCTTCGAGCGGCCCCGGCATCGCGGCATCGTCTGCATCAGCGGCCTGCCCTTGCTCCTGCGCGGCAGCGTGCTGCGCGGAAGCGAGAGCGCCGGCAATGGCGAGCGAAACAGCCGAGGCAATCGGGGTTTTCCGGAACACGTCGCTTGGCATCCGCCTCTCCTTCGCATCCCGCAGCAGCCACGCAAAAGCGCAACCGGTGACGGCGCCGAATTCGCCTCTGCTCGGCGCCACGTCACCGCGGGTGACAACGTTGTCAGTGCTCTGTATAGGCAAGAAGGACAACGTTGTCAAGTTCGCCGGTTAGGGCGTGTCCGCGACTACGCCCGGGCGGGTCGAGGGCCTGTAGGGGACGGGCTTGTCCCGTCCCGGCGCGCCCTGCGGGCGCGTTGGCATTTGCTGCGCAACTGCTTCTGACGCTTCGAGAACTCGGCACGGACGGGACAAGCCCGTCCCCTACGAAGAAGGCCGCCGGTTGCGTGATTTGTTCCATGTGAGCGCCTTGCGGGCTCCGTGCGAGTCAACGGCAGCCCGATTTCGCTCGCAGCCGCTGAGGGTCGGCTATCGGGATGGACACGATGTTGCCGCAGCCGTAGTCGGCCAAGAGCCCCGTCTCGTATTCGATGGTGGCGTTGCCCGGGGCGGCCAGAGCGGGTTCGAGGTCGATGTTGGAGGCGAAGGCGTTCCACACGCGCAGGGCGCCGGCGGAGCCGGTCAGTTGGTGGCTGCCGCCGTCGTCGCGGCCTATCCAGACGACGCTCAGGTGCCTTGCGCCATAGGCGACGAACCAGCTGTCGCGGTAGTCGTTGGAGGTGCCGGTCTTGCCGGCAACGCCGCGGTCGGCGTGGGGGGAGCGTTTGCCGGTGCCATGGGTCATGGCGATTTGCAGGGCGCGGGTGAGGGTGGCGGCGTGTTCGAGTTCCACCGCGCTCTCGACCCGAATCGGATAGCGCGACAACGGCTCGCCCGTCGCGTCCACCACCGCCAGCACGGTCTTCGCCGGGGTGGTGAAGCCGCCGCTTGCGAACACGGCGTACAGCTCCGAGAGCTGCATGGGCGACAGCTGCACCGCGCCGAGCAGCAGCGACGGAAACGCCTGGGCTGCGACGCCGCTCAGCGCCTCCACGCGATGCGCAACCCGCTCGATGCCAAGGCTCATGCCGAGCCGCACGGTGGGCACATTGAGCGAGTCTGCCAGCGAGCGCACCAGCGGCACCGGACCGCGATACTCGCGGTCGAAGTTGCGCGGCGACCAGTTGCCGTGGCCCGGGACGTCCAGCGTCACCGGACGATCCTCGATGAGCGAGGCGAGGTCGTACTGGCCAGACTCGAGCGCCATCAGGTACACCAGGGGCTTGATGGCCGAACCCACCTGACGCCGGGCGCTGACGGCACGGTTCATGCCGTAGCGTCCGGCCACGCGTCCGGCGACGATGGCTTGAATGTCGCCGGTCTGGCTGCCGCGCACTACCATGCCGGCTTCCAAAGAGCCCTCGTCCATGCCGCGGTCGCGCTCGATTTCGGCCAGCGTTTCCGTGACGGCGGCTTGGGCAGCATCCTGAATGCGGGGCGCAAGCGTTGTGTAGATTGCCAGCCCCTCTCCGCCGAGCGTGTCGGCGTCGTAGTCGTCGGCGAGCTCCTGGCGAACCATGCGCAGGAAGGCCGGGTAGTAGCGTCCGGCCCGGCGCGTGCCGGCGAGGCCGATGTCCCGTGCAAGCGCCGCTTGGTACTCCCGTTCGTCGATCAAGCCGAAGTCGTGCATGGTGCCGAGGATGCGGTCACGGCGCCTCTTGGCGCGTTCGGGGTGGCGGAACGGGTCGTAGTAGGAAGGCCCGCGGATCACTGCCACGAGCAGTGCAATCTCGTGTGCGCCGAGTTCGGCAATGGGCTTGTTGAAGTAGAACTGGCTGCCGAGGCCGAAGCCGTGTACGGCGCGGGCACCGTCCTGACCCAGGTGGATTTCGTTGACGTACGAGTTCATCAGGTCCGCTTTCGTGAAGCGTGCCTCCAGCAATACCGCGAAAGCCAGCTCCTTGAGCTTGCGGGCAAAGCTGCGCTCGTTCGTGAGGTAGTAGGAGCGCACAAGCTGCTGCGTGAGGGTGCTCGCGCCTTGGCTCAGTTCGCCCGTGGAAAGGTTCACCCACGCAGCGCGCACGATGCCCTTGAGGTCGAAGCCCGGATGGGAGTCGAAGGTGCGGTCTTCCACCGCCTTCAACGTCGCTGGCAGGAGCGGCGGCGTCTCCTCCGGCGAGAGGATCAGCCGATCTTCGCCGTGGCTGGGGAAGAAGCTGCCAACCTGCGGCGGTTCCAGCCGAGCGATGGGCAGCTCGCCGCCGGTGCCATCGTCGATGCGCACCACGCGGCCCTTGTTGAATTCGATGGCGAGGGGAAGTTCGCCACGCTCGCCGTCGGCGAAACGAAAGGGCCGCAGCACGGTGCGAAGCGCGTTGCCTCGTGTCGACCAGCTACCGGGCGCGTTCGCGAACTCCACCTCGCGGTAGCCGAGCCGCGTGAGTTCCGCCACGGCATCGCGTTGCGACAGCCCCGCGCCGGGGTATAGCTCGACTGGCGCCGCGTATATGCGCGCCGGCAAGGACCAACGTCGGCCCTCGAACGTGCTCGTGATCTGCCGGTCGAGGAAGAAGAGGTAGCCGGCGACGGCGACGATGCCGGCGAACCCGGCCGCGAAACCCCATCGCAGGCAGAAGAGAAAGGCGCGCCACAGCCAGGGCGGCTGCTTGCGCTTGGTGCCCCGACGCTTGCCTTTGCCGCTCGCGGGACGTTTGCGTCGTGCTGGCTCTCGTTTGCCCTGCGCCATGCGTCGCCCTACCTTGGAAGAACGGCCCTCGTAGCGAAGGCATCCTGCCTTCCCGCCGAAGTGGATCCCAGTCCTCAGGCGCCGCGTTGTGCCAGCAGTTCCTCGATCAGTTCGTCCAGGTTCGCCAGCGCCTGCTTTCTTCCCACGCCCATGTTGATGATGTACTTGCCATCCACCACGAGTGATGGCACGGCGAAGACGCCAATCGCGGCAGACTCTGCGGCGTCGCGCTCGACGGCAGATGCGGTGGCGGCGGAACCCGCTGCCGCCAGAAACGTCTCGCGGTCGATGCCGTAGCCGGCGACGAAATCCGCCACGGCATCGGCAGTGAGGAACTGTCGGTTGCGATCGTGGATGGCGCGGAAGATGCGGGCATGGTTGGCGTCCAGGGCACCGTGGCGTTCGAGCGCCACGTGGGTTCTCGCCAACACCCGCAGGGGCCCGGAGTACGATGCGTGCACGCGGCGGAATGTCACGCCATCGGGCAGGTTCTGTTTCCAGCCCTCGATGAGTTCGTCGAGATTGCGGCAATGGATGCAGGCCCAGGAGAAGTACTCCACCACCTCCACGTCGCCGTCGCCGTCCGGCCGATCTTCCAGCACCTGGTACGGCTCGTCGGCACCACCGAATCCGAGGCTGTAGCCGATGCCGACGATGGCGACGAGAGCCACCACCACGCCGATGCCGGCGCTGATGGTGATGCGCGCCCGCGCCACCCGCGTCGCGCTCGATTGCCTGCGCCGCTTAGCCATGGCCGAAGTTTATACTCGCGCTCCCGCGAAGCGAAGGTGGAGCTTGCCAAAGGCATGGATGGCGGCAAAGACGCGAACGACGAGAGCTATGTGCTCTACCAATACCGCTCCTGCCCCTTCTGCGCCCGAGTACGCAGCTACCTGAACCGGCGTGGGGTGGAGTTGCCGGAGCGGGACATCCTGCAAGACCCCGCCGCCTTCCGCGAACTTCTGGCCGGCGGCGGCCGCAGCACCGTGCCTTGCCTGCGCATCGAATCCGCCGCCGGCACCCGTTGGATGTACGAATCCGGCGACATCATCGACTACCTCGACAGTCGCCTCGTCTGAACGTTGTTGCAGCGTGCCGGAAAGGCAGGAAGGAAAGGTGGCGACCGCGCAAAGGACGACCATATCGATCAGCAAGGACTACCTGCATTTCTCTGCGGCGCATTTCACCGTCTTCTCGGCCACCGAGCGGGAGAACCTGCACGGGCACAATTTCTTCGTGGAGGCAGAGGCTAGCGGCGAGATTGGCGACGATGGCCTCTGCTTCGACTACAACGCCTTGAAGCAACTGCTGAAGGAACTGTGTGATCAGTTGGACGAAACCACCCTCCTGCCAGCGCGCTCGCCGCATCTCGACATTGAGGAAAGCGGCAGTCGCATCACCGTGCGGTTCGGCGACGAACGCCTCGAGTTCCTGCCCCGGGACGTCACCTTGCTCGAGGTGCGCAACGTGACGGTTGAGGAACTCGCCCATTGGTTCCTGCGCCAGCTTCGCGCCCGCGAAGAGTTCGAGCGCCTGCCCATCGACGAAATCACGCTGCGCGCCTCGTCCGGGCCGGGGCAATGGGCCAGCGCCGAATGGAGCTCTCGCAGGGGCGACCCTTGTGGTCGCCCGTGATCGCATGATGCTGCCGATGCGGGCGACCACAAGGGTCGCCCCTACGGAGGCACGATCCAGCCAGCGGGACCGACTCCATCAGAGGTTCCCCAAGGAGAGTCTTGAATGAAAGCTGCCATCGTTACCGGCGGTAGTGCCGGCATTGGGCTCGCCACTGCGGAGCGCTTCGCCGACGCCGGCTTTGGGGTCGTCAACCTCTCCCGCCGCCCCTGCCCGCTGCCAAGCGTTCAGCACATTCCGTGCGATCTATCCGACCCGCTCTTCCTGCACACCGTGCAAAGGCAGCTCGGAACGGCCTTGGGTGGAGCCGACGAGGTCGCCATGATTCACAACGCCTCCCGCCTCGAGAACGACAGCGCCGCCGAAACCGCAGACCAGCCGTTCCGGGACGTGATGCAAATCAACGTGCTGGCCATCAACAGCCTGAACCGCTGGTTGATTCCGCGCATGGGCGCCGGTTCCTGCATCCTCTTCGTCGGCTCCACGCTGTCCGAGAAGGCGGTGCCTGGCAGCTTCAGCTATGTGGTGAGCAAGCATGCCCAGGTGGGCATGATGCGTGCCACCTGCCAGGACCTCGCCGGAACCGGCATCCACACCGCTTGCGTCTGCCCCGGCTTCACCGACACCGAGATGCTGCGCGACCATGTGCCTGCGGATGCGATGGATTCGGTGCGCGGCATGTCTGCGTTCAACCGGTTGATCGAGCCGGGGGAGATTGCGGACGCGCTGCTGTGGGCCGCGACTTCGCCGGTGATCAACGGCTCTGTCATTCATGCCAATCTCGGTCAAGTGGAACGATGACAGACGGCCCTGACGGGCGGACCGAAACGCCCACCGCCGAGCCGAACTATCGTCAGCGCCGCCAGCGCGTCTTCCTCGTGCTTGCCGGCATCTTCCTCGGCACCCTGAGTCTGCTCAACATCCTCGGCATCAGCCGCTTCGTCGATCTTTCCTTCAGCTTCTTTGGCCTTTTTGACATTCCGATGGTGCTGGCGGTGGGGGTGCTGCCGTATCCGGTCACCTTCATCTGCACCGACCTCATCAGCGAGCTTTATGGCGTGCGGCGGGCCCGGGACGTCGTTCTGGTGGGCCTCTTGCTCAACGTTTGGGTGGTGTTCCTGCTCTGGCTGGGCGGTGCCTTGCCGGGCTTCGAGACCATCGACCCTGACACCGGGGCGCCGATGCTGGACGAAGCCGGCCGTCCGCCGCCCTTCTTCGAGATTCGAGCCCTGGCGTTCGGCGCAGTGTTCGCGTCGATGGTGGCGTATCTGGTTGCCCAGTGGTGCGACGTGCAGCTGTTCCACTTCTGGAAATGGATCACGAAAGGCCGCCATCTGTGGCTGCGCAACAACGGCTCGACGCTGGTGAGCCAACTGGTGGACACCACGGCGGTAATCCTGGTCACCCACTTCTGGGCAAAGGCGCTGCCGATAGACGAGAACTCCCCCATCGTCGGCCAACTCCTGACCTTCATCATCTCGGGCTATGTCTTCAAGATGGTGGTGGCGCTCGTGGACACCGGCCCCATCTACGGTTTGGTGGCGGTGCTGCGCCCGTGGCTCGGCATGACCAAGGACGAGGAAATCGGCGCCGACGACGAGCCGGTGGCGTTTCAGGACAACCGGTAGGGCTTCTTTGCGACTTCGCCGAACGGGTCGAGGGGCCGTAGGGGACGGGCTTGTCCCGTCCCGGCGCGCCCTGACGGGCGCGTTGGCAGTTGCTACGCAACTGCTTCAGACGCTGCGATGACATGGTGCGGACGGGACAAGCCCGTCCCCTACGAAGAAAAAGCGACGCAAGATCAACGCTTCTCGCCGCCCTTCATGTGGGCCGAGGAGTGCGTTCTGCGGTGAGCTACTCTGCGGTGAGCTACTCTGCGGTGAGCTACAGCAAGAGCGATGCCGTCCGGGCCACCGATTCCTCGAGCACCCGGCTTTCCACCCCGCCGATCCTGAGGCGCGTGACGATGAGGTGCGTCATGCCAAGCTCCTCCACATACTGCGCCACCCGCTCCTGCACCGCGCTCGGCTCGCCGATGATGGCCCACTCGTCGGTGGGCATGTCGCCGCGGCGGGGATCCGGCTGCATTTCCAGCTTCTCCCGCATCCGTCGCACGAGGGCGGCGTCTTCGGAAACGAACACGGAACGCATGATCGGCACTTCCGGCGGGGTGGCAACATCCTGCTCTGCACACGCCTCGGCATGGCGGGCGTAGTTCGTTCTGAGCCGTTCCACGGTCTCCATGGGCGAAGCCAGATACGGCGAGCCGAACGCGGCCGCCTGGGCTAGAGCCTTCGGGCCGAACGCCGCCACCCAGATCGGTGGATGCGGCTTCTGCACCGGCAGCGGCGAGAGCACGACCGGTTCCGCGCCCTCGCTCGTCACCACCGGCTCGCCTTGCCAGGCGCGGATCATGGCGTTTAGGCACCAGGCGAAGATGCGCCGCTTGTCCTTTCGTTCGATGGCAAAGGCATCGAACATGGCACCCTGATAGCCGCGCCCGACGCCGAGCGTCACCCGTCCGCCGGATAGCTGATCGAGCACCGCCACCTGTTCGGCGGCCTGCAATGGATGCCTGAGCGGCAGCAGATACGAGGTGGTGCCAAGCCGGATGCTGGTGGTGCCGCCCGCCACGGCGGCCAGCAGCATCAGCGGTTCGGGGATGGCGGCGGCGCCGGGCGGCTGGTTGGCACCGCGAAAGTGATTCTCCGGCAGCCAGAAGGACTCGTAGCCCCAGCCTTCGGCCAACGCTGCCTGGCGCACCAGTTCCCGCCCTTCGGCATGTCCCGAAAGGTGCCACGGAGTGAGGCCCAGATGCATGGCGACGATTTAAGGCCGCGCAAGACTTAACGTCGGCGCGGCGCGGCCATCGCGAGCTTGAGAACGTCGGGAGACAGGTCCGTTACAGCCACCGCCGTTTGCGGAGAGCGCAGCAGGGTCATGGCCGCCACGGTCGCCTGCACGGCCTCCCGATGCCGCGCCAGGGCGAATTGCCGATACAACGGATCGTTGTCGAGCAGGATGCAGGTTCGTTCGGTTCCCTCGGCCGTTCCCCCGCAAGGAAACTCCGTGCGCCGCCCGAAACTGTTGCCGGCGACGCCATACTGGCCGAACGCATCGTCGCCCTCGTCGAACTCCCAATACGCTTCCCAACCCACGGGCAGCCCCGGTATCACTTCCTGCACGGCGCCGATGGTGCGGTCGGCGACACCGGCGAGAAGCTGCTCCCAGGAGATGTCGGCGCCGCGCACCGCCGTGCAATCGTCGGTCAACGCCGCCGTGAGCGCCTCCACGTCCACTGGATAGTTGTTGAAGCGGTCGGTCATGCTGAACCGCCACCAACGCCCGGTGTAGATCGGCACCACATGCGCAGGGCTCGTGGCGTCTTGCAGGTAGCTCACCACCCGGCCAAGGTCGGAGAAGCGCTCCGCCAACTCCTGCTCGCTGGCAAGGCGCTGCGTGAGCTCGGCATAGTGCCGGTTCATGCGCGTCTCGACCGTCCACAGGAAGCGCCCGCTTTCGCCAGCGCGGTCGTAGTAATTCCAGCGGAACAGCTTGCGCCAGAAGCCCTTGTCGGCCTGATCGGCATTGGCGCGGGCGATGTAGCGCACTTCGAGCGGCGTCAGGCGCGGAGTTTCCACCCCGACACAGGCGTTGAACTGCCGCGCCGCAAGGAAGGTGATCTGCTGGTGGGTGTTGCCTTCGTAGCCGCCAACGTGGGCGGCGGCGAAAAGCGTCAACACAGCAAGGCCACGCTTGGCGGCGGTGTGCATCACCCCTCGGACGCTGGCGGCAACGTTCATGTGCGAACCATTGCATTTGTACGCTTATGTTGCAAGCGCGAAACATGAAGTTTCGGCGAAGGGTCCCTCGAGGGCCGCGCTCGTCCCCAAGAATGGCGACCAACGCTCGCGCGGTGCCTCCCTCCCAGGGCCAGCGCGGCGGTGATTGCCGGTCGTTTCCCGCCAGAGGTTGCGCGACTGGCCACCTGCCTATGGCAGGGACGGCGCAAATCCGACAAACTGCAACCGCGAGACCAAAACGGTCGATTGGGTGAGGAGAGACTGGTATGAAAGCCGCCGTCCTGCGCGAGATCAACGAGCCCCTATCCATCGAGGATGTGCAAACCGCGAACCCTGGCCCCCGCGAAGTGCTCATTCGCACCGCGGCGGCTGGGGTGTGTCATTCGGACCTGCACTTCCAAAACGGTTCCTACCCCTACCCCCGCCCCGCCGTCCTCGGCCACGAGTCGGCGGGGGTGGTGGAAGCCGTTGGGGCTGACGTTACCTACGTTCAGCCAGGCGACCACGTGATCACTTGCCTGTCGGCCTTCTGTGGCCACTGCGAGTTCTGCCTCACCGGCCACATGTCGCTGTGTCAGGAGCCGGAGCTGTCACGCGGCGCCCACGAGCCGCCGCGCCTTTCCGGCGAGGGCGGCCCGATCTCGCAGTTCCTCAACCTCTCCTCGTTCGCCGAGCAGATGCTGGTGCACGAACACGCCATCGCCAAGATTCGCAAGGACATCCCGCTCGACCGGGCTGCCCTCATCGGCTGTGGCGTCACCACCGGCGTCGGGGCCGTGATCCACACCGCAGGGGTCGAGCCGGGTGCCACCGTGGCGGTGATCGGCTGCGGCGGCGTGGGACTTTCCTGCATCAACGGCGCCGACATCGCTGGCGCGAGCAGGGTCATCGCCATCGACCGGGTGGCCGGCAAGCTGGAACTCGCGCGCAAGTTCGGCGCCACCGATGTCGTCAACGCCGCCGAGGTGGATCCCATCGAAGCCGTGCGGGAGATGACCGGCGGCGGCGTCCATTACTCGTTCGAGGCCATCGGCCTCAAGGTGACCGCCGAACAAGCCTTCAAGATGGTCCGTCCCGGCGGCGCCGCAACGGTCATCGGCATGATCCCGGTGGGGACGATGGTGGAGATTCACGGCCCGGAGTTCCTGCGCGAGAAGAAGCTGCAAGGCTCTTCGATGGGCTCCAACCGCTTCCGCGTGGACATGCCCCGATTCGTCGACTTCTACCTCGCCGGCAAGCTCCACCTCGACGACATGATCGCCAGCCGCATCAAGCTCGAAGACGTGAACGACGCCTTGGCGCAGCTAGAGACGGGAGAAGTCGCCCGCAACGTCATCGTCTTCGATCAATAGCGACGCTCGGAGGGAGGGCGTCTCGCCCTCCCTAGTGCGCCGTCAGGCACGTTCCCGTCGCGGCCCATTCGCTGTCCCGAGTCGTCGAGGCGTTTGTGCATACCTGATGCCTCACTACACATCTCAAGGACAGAACGTGCCTACGGCGCACAGGGGCGCGCCCTTCGGGCGCATCGACGAGGCGTTCTCGGTTCAAAGGTCCGTTACAGACTCGCCTCCACCGCCACGGTCGGCGGCGGCAAAGGAATGGCCGAGCCAGTTGGTCTTCTACGGCGAGGGCTGGGAGTACTTTCGCGTCTGGATCGCCAACGTGGCCCTGACGCTCGCCACCTTGGGACTGTACTCCCCCTGGGCCAAGGTACGCACCCGCCGCTACCTCTATGGCAACACGTACCTCGGGAACGAGTCGTTCGACTTCACCGCCGACCCGGTCTCCATGCTGCCGGGGCGGCTGATTGCCGTCGCGCTGATCGCAACGCTCTGGGTTGCTGACCTGTTTTCGCCCCTCGTCTATGGCTTTTCGCTGTACTACTTCGCGGGCCTCTTGGCGTTCGCGCCGATCTTGCCGTGGGTGGTGGTGCGAGCGCGGTCGTTTAACCTGCGTCACACGCGCTGGCGCAACGTGGCGTTTGCCTTCCACGGGAGCTATCGCGATGCGGCGCTGTGGTATCCGCTCGCGATCGTCGCCGGCTTTGCCAGCCTCGGCCTAGCATGGCCGTGGCTGCGCTGGCGCCGTGACCAGTACCTCACCAACCACTCGAGCTTCGGCTTGACGCAGTGCCGCTTGGTGGGGGACTCCGGCGGCTACTATGGCGCCTATGCCGGCTCCGTCGGGATCGTGATTGGGTTGATGATCCCCTTTGCATACATTGCCGGTAAAGCTTTGCCGTCTGTCGGCACGTTGGGCACCGCGCTCATCACACTCGCACCGATGTTCCTCGCCTCGGTCTATGTCAGCGTACGGATCGCCAACTACCGTTGGAGCAACACGACGCTGGGCGGAACGCGGTTCCGGCTTCGGCTCAGCGTGATGCAGATGTTCTGGCTCTACATGTCCAACATGGTGCTGATTGCTGCCACGGCCGGGCTCTTCATCCCGTTCGCCCGACTGCGCGTGTTCCGCTATCGGCTTTCCCGGTTCGAGGTCTTCCTCGCTCAGGACATGGCAACCTTCCAAGCCGACCCCGCCGCCTCGCCTAGCGCGATGGGTGCGGCGATCAGCGACGGGTTCGAGATCGACGTCGGCGCATGAAGATCGACGCCGAGCTCTACGATGGAGCCGTCACCGCCGGTCGCCCCGTGGTGCTGTCTGCGGCACCCGGCGGACGGCTGCGGATCGAAGACGCAGGCACCATCCGCGAGCACGCCTACGCAGAAGTGCGCATTGCCTCCCGAGTCGCCGATACGCCGCGGCTAGTGACGCTGGCAGACGGAAGCGGGTGCATTGCGACGGACAATGACGCTGTCGATGCCTTGGACGTAGCCCTCGCTCGTGCGGCACCGGTGCAGGCGCGTGGACGCAGGTTTCGTCGCGGCGTGGACCGCCTCGCTCGATTGCTCGACCGGAACGCACTCGGTATGGCCGTCGCCCTCACCGTCTCGGTCGGAATCCTGTTCGCTGTCAGCCGCTGGGGTGCGCCGGCGCTAGGCACCGCCATCGTGTCGGCGGTTCCGCCAGAGGCAGATGCCCCCATCGGTCAACAACTGGTGGACGCACTCGATCAGACTCGTCTGTTTCAACCCACAGCCTTGGCCCCGGAACGCCAAGACAGCTTGAGGCGGGCATTCGACGACATCCGGGACGACCTCGGCGTTGACGCCCGGCTCGAGTTCCGGCGGGCCAAGCTGCTCGGCCCCAATGCGTTCGCGGTGGCTGGCGGCACGGTGATCCTGACCGATGCCATTGTCGAAATCGCGGCGCACGACGAGGAGCTCATCGCCGTGCTTGCCCACGAACTCGGTCACGTTCGTGAGCGGCACTGGCTGCGCATGGTGGCGCAATCCGCGGCGGTGGTCGTGATTTGGACGGCGGTGACCGATCCGACGCTCGCCACGCTGGCCGCCGTCGCGCCCTCGCAACTGCTGGAACTGTCCTACTCGCGCGAGTTCGAGCGCGAGGCCGACGCGCTCGCATTTGACTACCTAGTGCGCAACGGGATTCGGCCTACGCGGCTGCAGGACCTCTTGAAGCGCATCACCGCCTCTTGCGGCGACCGCTGCGACCGAGCATCGTGGCTTTCCTCGCACCCGCCTGTGGAGGAACGCGGCAGCGACTGAACGAAAAGCCGCTTTCGCGTGCCATCATGGGGCGCGAAATCCACTCAGTGAAGGAGGTTCCGTGACCGCTTCCGATTTCTGGCCGCCCGCACCTGACCTGCGCCGGGACGACATCGCCTTTTCGTTTCGGGGCAACGACTACCTTGGGCATCTGGTGGCGCCGCCGGAGGATGCCGGCCCGCGGCCCTTGGTGATGGTGATTCACAACTATCAGGGGCTGAAGTTCTTCGATGTCGATGTGGCCGAGTATCTGGCGCGGGTAGGGTATGTGGGCCTCGCCATCGACGTGTACGGCAACATCGTGCCGCCGGCGGAGCGAGTCTGGCCGGAGGGCGCTGACGAGGCCGGCATCCATGCCTTTCAGAAGAAGTGCTTCGAGGGCTTGGTGGCGATGGATCACGACCACGAGCTCTTCCGCTCGCTCTTGGGCGAATGGCTGCGGCGCGGCTTCGAACACCCCACCGTGGACGAATCCTTTCCCGCAGCTGCCATCGGCTATTGCTTCGGCGGCATGGCGGTGATCGAGTGCGTGCGCGGCGGACTGAACGTGGGCGGCGTGGTCTCCTTCCACGGTCTGCTTCAAACCGGCGAAGACCCGAACCCGGCCCGCTACGGCGTCCTGCGCCCGCCGCTGAAGCCATGCGAGAACCGCTACAACACGAACGCCGTCGTCCTCATCGAAAACGGCGCTGAAGACGGCCTGGTTCCCGACGAAAGCAAGCAACGCTTCTTCGACGAAATGGACGCGGCCGGCGTGCCGTGGATGTTCCACCACCACGCCAAGACCCCACACGGTTTCGCCTTGCCGCCAACCTTGGGCCCGCCGGGCCGCCTGCACGAAGCGACGGACCGTCGCTCAACAATGGCCATGTTGGGCCTGTTCCGCGAGATCTTCCCCGGCGTGCCGCAAAACCCGGTAACCCGCAATGCGGCAGGAACCTCGATCCCGTAATCGCGACCGCCCGTGTTGAACGCACCGATGGACTCGGTACGGGACGCGTTGGGGCGGGGCTTGTCCCCACCCGTCTTGAATGCGCCGACCGCCCCGGGATTACGCGCCTGTCGGCGCGTTGGAGGGCGGGACGCCCTCCCTCCGGCCCGCGAGTCCGCGGGCGCCCGTGTTGCAACGCACCGACGGATTCGACGCGGCCTCGTAGGGGCGGGGCTTTGCCCCGCCCGTCTTAAACTCGACGCAAGGAATTGGTCGAAGCGCAGCAGTTCGCGCTAGCGAACTGCCAACGCGCCCGTCAGGGCGCGCCGGGACGGGACAAGCGCGTCCCCTACTACGTTCTGGGGCGCGGGTTCCTAGCGCAAGGGCAGATACCCGTAGCGCCCAGCCCGATACACGCGGAGGCTCGCTCGGCTCGCGTCACGCAGTCGCCTGGCGAGTTCGGCGATGTCCACGACGCCGTGGTTGTTGACGCCGATGATGATGTCGCCTTCGCGCAGTCCCTGGCCGGTGGCTCTCGTGTCGGGGGCGAGGTCGCTTACCATCACGCCGACGCTGCTTGCCGGGTCGCCGTCTTCGCGGAAGTTCATGAGGGTGGCGCCGGTTAGGCGGGCGTCGATGCGCTCACCAGCTACGGCGCGGTTGTCGTCGATGACGAGGGCAAGGTCCAGCCGCTCGCCGTCTCGCACCACCTCGACCGCGAGGCGGTCGCCCACCATCGCCAAGGCCGACTCGCTCGTGTAATCGGCAATGCGCCGCACCAAGCGACCGTCCACTGCGGTCACCACATCGCCCGGCAGGATCCCGGCATCTTCGGCGATACTGCCCGGTGCCACTTCCACCACCACCACGCCTTGGGCAGACGATGCTCCAAGCGCCTCCGCCAATTGCGGGTCCAGCGCTTCCACCGCAATGCCGATGTCGCCGCGCCGCACTTCGCCGTATTCGATGAGGTGCGCCATGATCGCTTCCACCAGGTTGGATGGAATGGCGAAGCCGATGCCGACGTTGCCGCCGCTCGGCGCGACGATGGCGGTGTTGATGCCCACCAGGGCGCCGTTCAGGTCCACCAATGCGCCGCCGGAGTTGCCGGGATTGATGGAGGCGTCCGTCTGGATAAAGTCCTCGTAGCCTTCGATGCCGAGGCCGCTGCGGCCCAGCGCGCTGACGATGCCGGAGGTGACGGTTTGATCGAGGCCGAACGGATTGCCGATCGCCACCACGAAGTCGCCCACGCGCAGCGAGCGGCTGTCGGCGAAGTCGATCTCCACCAGCTCGTCGGCGGCGATGCGGAGCACGGCCAAGTCCACCTGCGGGTCCACGCCGACGAGTTCCGCGGCGAACTCGCGCCCGTCAGACAGCGTCACCCGAATCTCGTCGGCGTCGTTGACGACATGGTGGTTGGTCACCACATGGCCCACTGCGGCATCGACGATCACACCCGAGCCGGCGCTGCGGGTGCGCCGCTCCGGCACTTGAAAGAACTGGCGGAAGAACGGATCGTTCAAGAGGGGGTTGTTGCTGCGCGTGCGGGCATAGGTGGCGATGTTGACGACGCCGGGGGACGTGCGTTCCAACATGGGCGCCAGCGTCGGCAGCGGCTGGCCATCCACTTCGGAGGGCAAAGCCGCTTGCGTGAAAGTCGACGCCGCAAGCGCGACGACGACCAGGACACGTGCGGTCGCGGTCGCGAGGTCCCCGGAGGGAAGGCATTCTGCCTTCCCTGTGCGCCCAGCGGCGCACTGGCCTCGTCGAGCTACGCCAAAGAGGGGAAGCGCCTGACGGCGCTTTAGGGAAGGCAGGATGCCTTCCTTCCGATGGCTAGCCCTCTGCTCACATGCGAGCACAACATCACCCATATCGCGGGTCCTACGTTCCCCTGTCGAGAGATGCATCAGCGACGAGATCCGTCGCGTAGCGCCGACGCAGGCGGCAGCCGCCCTCCGATCAAGAAGACGAAGAATGCCACGCCGCTCGTCAGTGCAGCGGTGAGGAATGCCACCCGGTAGTCGAACGCATCGTGCAGCAAGCCCATCGCCAGCGGCCCGCCAGCCACGCCAAGCGTCGTCGCCGCATGGGCCACCGCATACAAGCGCGGATAGCGCCCCACCCCAAATGCCTGCACCACGATGAGCGGCTGCAGCATCAAGAGGTTGCCCACGGTGACGCCGAACACCGCAGCCCCCGCCAACGCCGTCACCTCGGAGTCCGCATAGGCGATGGCGACCATGCCGAGAGATTGCCCGGCCACGTTGAGCAGCGTGAATGCAAGGATCGGGAAGGTCGTCACCACCACGCCGCCTAGCAATCGCCCGACGATGCTCACCCCGGCCATCACGGAAACCGCGAGCGACGCCACCACGTGATCGGTCATACGCTGCACGTGGTTGAAGAGGTGCGCCACGGCACCCACCTGGGTGCCGAGGATGAGCACATACGCTGCGGTAGTGGCGAGGAAGAAGCGCGAGCCGAGGGCAGAGCGGACGGGCTCGCTAGGTGGCGGCGGTGCCGAAGCCCGAGCCTCGTCCGGCCACGAACGCACCAGCCACAAGACAATCGGCACGATCACCACGAACTGGAAGGCCCCGAACCAAGGCATTGCCGCCTCGATGCCAAGGTGGTGGATGACGCTCGCGCAGGCCGGCGTCAGCACGATGCCGCCCGTGGAAAGCCCGGTGCTCGCCACCGAAAGCGCCACGGATCGGTTCGCGCCCGGAAACCACCGCGTCACCAGCGTCGTCCCCGGAATCAGCGATATGCCGCTGTTGCCGACGCCGAAGAGGGCGTAGAGCAGCCAAACGTGCCATATCTCCTGGGCCGCACCCACCGCCGCCAGGGAGGTGCCGGCAATGGCCGCTCCGGCCACCATCACCCAGCGAACATCGACCCGCTCCATGAGCCGCGCCACCACCATCCCGGAAACCCCGCTCACCACGAACATCACCGCGATGGCGCCGGAAAGCTCGCCCACGGCGAACGAGCGCTCGTCCGCCAGCGCGTTCATGTACACCGAGAGGTTGTAGAAGCCGAAGCCCGAGGAGACCATGAGCACGAGGAAAACCCCGGCCACCACCCACCAAGGCGACCGCTCGCTCACGGGCATGTTCCGCTAAGCCAACCATGCCTCGCATGTAACAAATCCGTAACGCATTGATGACCAAAGAATGCGTCTCGAAGCAGAGCAAACACCAATGTGCCGGCCGGATGGCGCGGTCCGCAAGGTGGATCGAAGTGAGGTTTTTGCACGCTGCCGCCAGCCGCGAGGCGAACTA
>JAPPDJ010000022.1 GCA_028824555.1 Gammaproteobacteria bacterium
CGCATGCCAGGTCGAGCCCGACGTCAGCTCGCCCTTCTCGATCAGCAGGACATCGTCGCAGCCCTCCGCAGCCAAGTGGTAGAGCAGGCCGACGCCCATGATGCCGCCGCCGACGATGACGATGCGCGCCTGGTTGTCCATGCCGTATTCCCAACTGCGGATGGCCACTAGTGATTCTCACGGCATTCGGGGTGGACTGGCAATAAGGATCGCGGTGCCTGAGGGCTTCCGATGGTCGCGATCGAAGGTCGCGCCGGGGGGTGTTGCATGTCGCGAAACCGCTCGCCACGAAATAGGCCCCTCACCTATACTCGGCGCTGGACGACCGGGCTTCCGGCCAGAACGACAGGCTTTCGCGCAGGGGAAACCTGGTGTTTGGAGGCAGTTGCATGGGTGGCGACGGCAACGGAGAGCAGGAAGACGATGCCGACGAGTACGTCGAGGTAGTCCTCTCCGAACTCGATGATCAGGAACTGGTCGAGCAGATGCACGACGATCTGTACGACGGCCTGAAGGATGAGATCGTCGAAGGCACGGAGATTCTGCTCGATAGGGGCTGGCCTGCGGACAAGGTGCTGAACGACGCGCTCGTGGGCGGCATGACGATCGTCGGCATCGACTTCCGCGACGGCATCCTGTTCGTCCCCGAGGTGCTGCTGGCCGCCAACGCCATGAAAGCCGGCATGGCCGTGCTCCGACCGCTGCTTGCGGAGACGGGCGCCAAGCCTGTGGGCAAGATGGTGATCGGCACCGTCAAGGGCGACATTCACGACATCGGCAAGAACCTGGTCGGCATGATGATGGAGGGTGCCGGGTTCGATGTCGTCGACATCGGCGTCAACAACAGCGTCGAGGAGTTCATGGCGGCGCTCGACGAGCACAAGCCGGACATCCTGGGTATGTCGGCGCTGCTGACCACCACCATGCCATACATGAAGGTGGTCATCGACGAACTGGTGGCGCAGTCCATCCGCGACGACTACATCGTTCTGGTGGGCGGTGCGCCGCTGAACGAGGAATTTGGAGAGGCGGTGGGCGCGGACGCCTATTGCCGGGATGCGGCCACCGCGGTGGAAACGGCCACCGACCTGATGCGCAAGAGGCACAACTACCGGTGAGCAAGCCCGGGGACAGGCAGCCGCGCACGCAACCCGTGCTTGTGATCGCTTGCGGCGCGCTTGGCCGCGAGCTGCACGCGCTCAAGCAGGCCAACGGCTGGGACCAGCTGCGCATCCGTTGCTTGCCCGCGGCCCTGCACCTGCGCCCGCAAGAGATCGCGCCCCGGCTGCGCGCCGAACTCGAACGCGCGCAAGGGCAATACGCACGCATCTTCATCGGCTACGCCGATTGCGGCACCTACGGCGGGATCGACCGCGTGCTCGCCGACTTTCCCGGTGTTGCGCGGCTGTCGGGGTTGCATTGCTACGATGTCTACGCAGGGGCCGAGCGCATCGAACATCTCACCGAGGACGAGCCGGGCACGTTCTACCTGACCGACTTCCTGGTGCGCTTTTTCGACCGCCTCGTGGTGGAGACGCTTGACCTGGATCGCCATCCGGAACTCCTGGAGGCCTTTTTCGGCAACTACAAGCGCGTGGTCTACCTGTCGCAGACCCGGGATGCGGAACTGCTCGCCGAGGCCAGGTCGGCCGCGGCCCGGCTGGGGCTTGAATTCACCCACGTGCATACCGGCTACGACGCTTTGGACGCCCAGGTCGCCTTGGTCGCCGAGGCCTGACGCGTGGACGCCCTCTTGGTTCGATGGCGCGACATTCCGTCGCAGATCATCGTCAAGCAGGGCAGGAAGCGCGCCAAGGTGTTGCTGAGCGCGCGTTTTCAAAGCGCAATCGACCGCGCCGCCATGCGCGCGAAGAAGCGTACGGCCGATGCCTACATCAGCGAATGGGAACGCGAGGCGATCCCGCTTGAGCCGGCCGATGGCGCGACTGACCTGCAGGCGATCGCCGACCGGTTGGCGGAAGGGGTGGAGGCGGACTACTCCGATACGCGGCTCCTGGCGCTGATCCGCAATCACGGCTCGCAGGAAGGCTAGCGTGACCGACACCGTAGTCACGTCCCGGAGCCGAGAGGTGGTCATCGGCTTCGACCAGCCGTTCGTGGTCATCGGCGAGCGCATCAACCCCACGGGACGCAAGGTCCTGGCCGCCGAGATGAAGGCCGGCGACTACCACCGCGTGGTCGACGACGCCGTCGCCCAGGTCGCGGCCGGTGCCCACATGCTAGACGTCAACGCCGGCATCCCGCTCGCCGACGAACCTGGAATCCTCGCCGAAGCCGTCAAGCTGGTGCAGTCGGTGACCGACGTACCGCTATCCATCGACTCCTCCATCGTGGCCGCACTGGAAGCGGGGCTCGCCGTCTACCAGGGCAAGGCGCTCGTCAACTCGGTCACCGGCGAAGAGGAAAGGCTGGAGTCGGTGCTGCCTCTGGTCGCCCGCCACGGTGCCGCCGTGGTGGCCATCTCCAACGACGAAACAGGGATCTCCGAGGATCCGGACGTGCGTTTCGAGGTGGCGCGCAAGATCGTCGAACGGGCGCAGGACCACGGCATCCCCGCGAGCGACGTGGTGGTCGATCCGCTGGTGATGCCCATCGGCGCGATCAACTCCGCGGGCAAGCAGGTCATGCGCCTGGTCAGCCGCTTGCGCGCCGAACTGAAGGTCAACACCACCTGCGGCGCGTCCAACGTGAGCTTCGGGCTGCCCAATCGAGGCGGCATCAACAGCGCCTTTCTCACCATGGCCATCGGTGCCGGCTTGACCTCCGCGATCACCAACCCGCTCAACGACTCGATCATGCAGGCGGTCTCCGGCGCCGACGTCATGATGGGCCATGATCCCGACTGCGTGCGCTGGATCGGCAAGTACCGCGAGACCGCCGCGTCGGGGGCCCAAAGGAGCCGGCGGGATCGCCCGCGGCGTCGCCGCCGCGGTTGATCAGCCGCTCGCGCCGGCATGGAACCTAAGCCCGAACGCCAGGCGCGGGTGGTTTTCACCCCGTCCGGACGCCGGGGCGAGTTCCCGCTCGGCACGCCCTTGCTGGAGGCGGCGTGGAGAATCGGCGTGGACGTCGCCTCCATCTGCGGTGGCCGAGGGCTCTGCGGGCGTTGCCGGGTCGTTTGCAGCGCGGGCGACTTCCCCAAGCACGGCATCGTATCGAGCCCAGAGCACCTGTCGCCGGCCGGCGCGGTCGAGACCCGCTATGGCGAGCGCGGCCAGCCGCTTAGCGCCGGCCACCGCCTGAGTTGCCAGGCCACCATTCAAGGCGATCTCGTGATCGACGTGCCGCCGGAGAGTCAGGTGCACCGCCAGCTCGTGCGCAAGGCCGCCGACTCACGGCCGATCCGCCTGGATCCGGTGGTTCGGCTCTACCTGGTGGACGTGCCGGCCGCGGATCTCGGGTCGGGCAGCGATCTGACGCGCCTCCTCGACGCGCTGCAATCACAGTGGAATCTGCGCCCGGCGTTCCCGGCGGCGTTGCTGCCGGACCTGCAGGGCCTGTTGCGCACCGGCGGGTGGTCGGTGACGGTCGCCGTGCATCAGGATGCGGACATCCTCGCCGTCTGGCCGGGCTTCAAGGAGGCCATCTACGGCGTGGCGGTGGACGTCGGTTCAACGACCATAGCCGCCCATCTGTGCGACTTGGGCAGCGGCGACGTGCTCTCGTCAAACGGCATGATGAACCCCCAGATCCGCTTTGGCGAAGATCTGATGAGCCGGGTGTCCTACGTCATGATGCACCCGGAAGGCAGCGAGGAGCTGACCCGGGAAGTGCGCCGGGCCGTCAACGAACTCGTGCTCGGTACCGCGGCGGACGCCGGCATCGAGGCGCAGGACATCGTCAGCCTGACGTTCGTGTGCAACCCGATCATGCATCACCTGCTGCTCGGCATCAGCCCCGTGGAACTGGGCGGTGCGCCCTTCGCCTTGGCGGCGGAACAATCCGTCCACCTTCCGGCGCGCGACTTGGGCGTCGAGGTCAATCCCGGTGCCGTCGCCTATGCACTGCCCTGCATCGCCGGTCATGTCGGTGCCGACACCGCGGGGGTCATGCTGTGCGAGCAACCGCACCGAAGCGATGCGGTGAGCCTGCTGGTTGACATCGGTACCAACGCGGAAATCGTGCTGGGCAACGACGCGCGGTTGCTCGCATGCTCCAGTCCGACCGGGCCGGCCTTCGAGGGTGCCCAGGTCAGCGCCGGCCAGCGAGCCGCACCCGGTGCTATTGAACGGGTACGTATCGACCCGGTCACACTGGAGACTCGGATACGGGTGATCGGCTCGGATCTGTGGTCCGACGAACCCGGATTCGGCGACGCCTTGCCAGCGCAAGGCGTCACCGGCATTTGCGGTTCCGGGATCATCGAGGCGGTGGTCGAGATGTGGCTGGCGGGCGTCCTCACCAGCGACGGCGTGATCGATGGCGACCAGGCCAGCCGCACGCCTCGCCTGGTTCGCGACGGCCGCACCTTCTCCTTCGTAATCTGCCGACCGGATCGGTCGGGTGGCGATCAGGTCACCGTCACCCAGAACGACGTGCGCCAGATCCAACTCGCCAAGGCGGCGCTGTACGCCGGCATCCGGCTACTGATGGACCGGCTCGAAGTGACCTCGGTGGACCGGATACGCCTAGCCGGGGCGTTCGGCAGCCACATCGATGTGCGCTACGCCATGGCTCTCGGCATGATCCCAAACTGCGCGCTCGACGCGGTTTCGGCGGTGGGCAATGCCGCTGGCCACGGCGCCAGAATCGCACTCCTGAACAAGGGTTCGCGGCGCGAGATCGAGTCGGTCGTCAAGGGCGTGGAGAAGGTGGAGACGGCCACCGAGCCGAAGTTCCAGCAGTACTTCGTCGATGCCATGGCGATACCGCACGGGCCGGATGACATGGCGCGCCGAGCCACCCTCTTTCCCGGTCGGGTGACGCGGGTTGCGGGCACCGTGACGGAGAGGCCGAGCCGGGCACGGGGGAGACGTTCGAAGCCCCGGACGGCACCCCCGCGGGCATCGAAATCACGATAAGCTGACGAGGCAATGCCAGAGGGAAGACACCGCCATGGCTAGACGATCAGGTGGCAGACGGGCGCGTGTGGCCGAGCGCGCCGCACCCTTGGCTGAAGCGGTCAAGCCCGTGCGCCCAGGGCAGACGGGTGGCAAGTTCCGACCTCTCTCGGACGCCGACGTCCTCGCCATCGTCGAGAATGCCTTCAGGATTCTGGACGAGGTCGGCTTTGCCGACGCTACGCCCCACTGCATCGAGACCTGCACGGCGGCAGGTGCCGTGCTCGGCGACGACGGGCGCCTGCGCATGCCGCGCAGTCTGATCGAACGCACGTTGCAGCAGGCACGGCGGAATCTGGTGCTGCACGGTCAGGATCCGCAGTGGGACTTGGACTTAAGCGGCACGCGGGTACATTTCTCCACCGCCGGTGCCGCGGTCATGCTCGCCGACTCCGAGAACAGGCTCTACCGCGACTCGGAGGCACAAGACCTCTACGACATGGCGCGGATCGCAGACGCCTGCGAGCACATCCACATGTTTCAGCGCACCTGCGTGCCACGCGACATCGCAGACAACTATGCCCTCGACATCAACACCCTTTATTGCTCGGTGATGGGCACGAGCAAGCACGTCGGTTCGAGCTGGACGTTGTATCCGCACCTCGAGAAGAGCTTCGAGATGCTGCACATGATCTCTGGCGGGGAAGCCGCTTGGCGGGCGCGCCCCTTCGTCAGCCAGTCCAACTGCTTTGTCGTGCCGCCGCTCAAATTTGCCACCGATGCGCTGGAGTGCCTGCGGGTGGCCGTGCAGGGAGGCATGCCGGTGTTGCTGTTGTCCGCGGCCCAGGCCGGCGCAACCGCGCCGGCCTACCTTGCCGGCACCGTCTCGCAAGCCTGGGCGGAGTGTCTCGGGGGGCTCGCTTACGTGAACGCGATCGAGCCCGGCGCGCCGGCGATTCTGGGCGCGTGGCCGTTCGTTTCGGACCTGCGCACGGGGGCGATGAGCGGCGGCTCGCCGGAGCAGGGCCTCCTGTCCGCCGCCTGCGCCCAGGTCGGCAACCATCTCGACCTTCCCTTCGGCACCGCCTGCGGCATGAGCGACGCCAAGTTCCCCGATTTCCAGGCCGGTGCCGAACGGGCAGCGACGGTGCTGCAGGCGGCCCTGTCCGGCGCGAACATCGTCTATGAATCTGCCGGCATGTACGCCAGCCTACTCGGTGCCTGCCCGGAGAGCATGTTGCTGGACAACGACATCCTAGGTGCCGTGGGGCGCGCGGTTCGCGGCATCGAAGTAAACGCCGACACGCTGAGCTTTGCGGAGATCGAGCGGATCTGCTGTAGCGGAGAAGGTCATTACCTAGGTTCGGACACCACCTTGCAGGTGATGCAAAGCGAATACATCTATCCGGACCTCAGCGACCGCACCAGCCCGACGGTGTGGGAGGAGCTTGGCAAGCCGGTGCTGCTCGATCGGACCGTCGAGCAAGCGCGGGAACTGCTGGCGAACCACGTGCCCCGCCACGTCAGCCACCAACTCGACGAGCAACTGCGCGCCGAGTTTCCGATCTTCCTCTCCCGCGAGGCGATGGGCCGCTGACGGAGCCACGCAAGTCTCTTGCTCGGCAGCAGGCGAGGGGCGGCGAGTCGGCCTGGCAGTCTGTCGGACTTGGCAATGGGACGGTTTTCGGAGGGAAGGCATTCTGCCTTCCCTCCGAAGGCCAGCCCTGCACATGCGCTAGCGCGTGTCAATGGCAACTGAAAACTGCACACATTGAGGGACGTCGTCAGAGCGGTTTTGACGGCGCCCGGACGGTCGGCACGGCCTGTGCGCGCTGTGCGGAGTGAGCGAAGCGAACGGAGTGCAGCGCGCGCGGCGGTCACGCCGGGTCTCACCTGGAGGCCTCCTCCGATCCGGATCGCAGCAGGTCCTGGTGTTCGCGCATCCGGTAGCTGTTACCGCGGATGTTGACGGTGGCAGTGGTGCAACAGGCGGTCGATGAGCGCCGCAGCCGCGCCAGGTCCTGCAGCGGCGCCAGGTCCGCCACCGCGTTGTCCGCCAGCGACAGGTGCTCCAGCGCCGGCGGCTGCGCCAGCGGCCCGAGGTCGGAATCCGCCTTGCCTCCGTCCGCAGGGTTGGTGGCAACGCCAGTCGAATCGGCCTACGCTGTAGGTCATGCCAGTGTGTGCTCGTTGATCTGATGGCCAAATGGTTGCTCTTCCTGTTCGCTGCGGTCGTACTCGCCCTCATCGCGTGGGTCCCCGAACTCGTGCGGTTCAGGATTCGCTTTCTCCGCTGGATCCACTGGACGTGGGCTGCGGACATGCTTGACGACCACTTCACAGGTTGGTGCTGGTTCTTCCGAGCGGCACTCGCCTCGGTGGCGATCGTGCTGTTCTACGTTGGATGGGTCCTGTGACATGACGACCAACACCATCACGACCCACGACCCGAATGACCCGGCCCAGGCCGTCGTCGCCACGCTGCGCCGCGACGGCGCCGCAGTGGTCGCCAACCTCGTCCCGCCCGAGGTCATGGACCAGCTTACGGCCGATCTCAAGTTCGACGACGGGACCAAGACCGGCAACGACTTCATCGGCGGCTCCGACAACCGGTCCATCGGCGCGGTGCTCCACGCCAATCCCGAGTTGTGCGAGACGCTTCTGGTCAACGAGCGCGTGCTGGCAATCGCCGACAGCATCTTGCGGCCGGAGAAGCCGATGGCCGCGTCGTCGCAACCGATCAAGCGCGAGAAGCCCCGATTCGCGACCTCCGACGACGGGTGCGCCCAGATCCTGAGCGTGACCGCACCGCCCGAGAGCGGTCCCTATTGCCACCACTACCGGGTCGGGGCCTCGGTGTCGATCGAGGCGCGCAACGGTGGCGCGGTGCAGGTGCTGCACCGGGAGATGGCCATCTACGAGCCGTACGTCGCCCACGGGCCGGGGAGCCGGGATCTCATCCTGAACATGATGTGGGCCGGCTCCGACTTCACCGTCGCCAACGGCGCCACGCGGCTCGTCCCGGGAAGCCACCTGTGGCCCGCCGACCGAGTCGCCAATGAAAGCGAGGTGGCGCAGGCCGTCATGCCCAAGGGGTCCGTGCTCTTCTGGCTGTGCCGCACGCTTCACGGCCTCGGCGCCTGCAACAGTGAAACGAGGCGCACGGGCATATTCCATTCCCTGGTCGTCAACTGGCTCGCCCAAGAGGAGAACCAGTACCTCGCCTTTCCGCCCGAGGCCGCCGCGCGGTTGTCGCAGAAGGCGCGTCAGCTCGTCGGCTACCGTTCGAGCGGCACCTGCGGCTGGGTCAAGGGCCGCGACTCGCATGACCTCCTGGCGTCAGGAGCGAGCGGTCCGCTGGAATGAGGCTCGGCGAATTGCTCGGCCCCGTGACCGGGAACTCCCCGCCCGACTTCCTAGCCGGGCAAGCGCGAACCTACGCCAACGAGGGTTTCGACAGCCTCTGGTCGGCCCAGGCCCTGGGGCGCGGCTTCATGCTCCCGGACCCGTTCGTGGCCTTGAGCGTCGCGGCAACTGCAGCGGCCGATGTCGAAGTCGGTACGGCCGCGACTCGCAGGCACAAGACATCTACGACAGTCGCTTGTGCAGGTACTCGCGTGTCCTGGGCGGACACGTCCGCGTGTCCTGGGCGGACACGTCCGCGTGTCCTGGGCGGACACGTCCGTGCGTCCTACGGATGCGTTCGCGTGCCCTGCGCCAGAGCTAGCCCGAGCACTTGCCGCCCCCAACTACGCAGAAGCGGGAGCAATGTGGATGGTTGAGGGCGACGTCTCCGAGCGCGCCCGCGAGCGTTGGGCCGAGATCGAAGGGCCTTGCATAGGGCAGCAGCGTGCAACTCACCACGGTGGGTCGCGTGGCCCCCTTGTGCCTTACCACCATGCGTGACGAAGCGCACATGACGTCGCTCGGGCGCACGCCCAGGAGTTCCCAGCATTCGGTGGTGATCTCCGGCGTGTCGGCATCCTCATCCATTTCTGGAAACAGGACCAGTCGCTCTGGGTCTTGCACGTCAAGGTCGATTCCGTGCGCCTCGAGCAGTTGCTTGAAGCCGGTTCGCATTGCCTGCTCGTCGTCGCCCCAGCGCAGGCGTCCCGCCACGCACAGGTTGAAGCCGTTCGCGTCGAGCCATTGCAACCCGTGCATCGCCTGCGTCCAGGAACGGCTGCCGCGCTCCTCCTCGTGGAGCTCCCGGCGGAAATGGTCCACCGAGACACGCAGCGCCAAACGTTGCCCAAAGCGATCCTTGAGCGCCAACAGACCTTCGGCGCACTTGATCATGGGTCGCATTCCGTTGGTGAGCACGAGCGCTCTGTGACCCCGGCCCAGGCTCGAATGGAGCATGTCGAGCATGTCCGGATTCATAAACGGCTCGCCGCCCGTGAAGCCGATCTCCTCAACGCCCAAGTCAAGGCTCTCGGCCTCTGAGAGAAACGCCTCGACCTCGGCCGCGCGCAGATAGACCAGCGCATCGTTGCGCGGAGTCGACTCCATGAAGCAGTTGGCGCAAGCGAGGTTGCACAGCGTGCCGGTATTGAACCACAGGGTACGGAAACGCTCGAGCGCTACCCGCGCCCGGGTCTTCCCGTCTGCGGTGATGTGCGCATGGTGGAACTTATGGCCTGCCGCAGGACCGGCCACGGCACTGGCAATGATGTCCGTCATGCCGTCACTCCGATGCGCTGTTTGCCACCGCCCGCCATGGACGGCAAAGTCTAGTGGCGTTACTACTGGATTTCGTGCAAGTGCTCGTTGCACATTTGCACGATCCCTCCAAGCGGTGGCGACGCACTCTACCGGTTTGCCGCAGCGTGCAGGATGGCCATGGTCCGCTCTGCGGCGTGGTCCCAGGAAAACAGGCTTGCTCGCCGTTCGGCCGCCACGGCGTGCGTGCTGTATGCCTGGTTGTCGGCACCAAGGGTCAGGAAACCGCGGGCGATGTCGTGGGTGTCCGCTGGGTTGACGAGTACGGCTGCGTCGCCGGCGACTTCGGCCAGTGCGCCGGCGTTGGCGGCGATAGCCGGCTTGCCGCGCTGCATGGCTTCCACCAGCGGGAGTCCGAAACCTTCGTAGTGGGAGGCCACCACTACGCCCACGCAGCCGGCGTAGAGGCTTGCCAGCACATCCTCGCTGACGGCACCGAGATCGATGATGCGGTTGTTGGCGGCGATGGCTGCGTCGAGCGTTGGTTCGTTCCAGCCTTGGCTGCCGGCGAGCACGAGATCGACCGGGGGCAGGCCACCGTCGCAGGCGTGGGTGAAGCCTTCGATGACGCCGCGTAGGTTCTTGCGCGGTTCCTTGGTGCCGACGAAGAGGAAGAAGGGGCGCGGGTGGGAGAAGGGCAGTGCCTTGGGGAGGCAGCGAGCGCCTTCGTGAATGACGTGGACGTTGCGGGAGCGGTATGGGGCGAGACGATTGGCCGTGTCTTGGGACACCGCGATGATGTGGTCAGCACGCTTTAGCGCCACCGGCATCAGGGCAGTCTCCAATAATCGGTTGGTGCCGCGCATCGTTTCGGGTGCCACACGCCAGACCAGATCGTGGATTGTGACGACGGTGGGCACGTAGGCGAGCAGCGCCGGAAGGTGGTGACGGGGAGAGAAGAAGACGTCCACTGCGTCTTGCCGGGTCCAGCGCCCAAACAAGGCATGGACGACCAGTGCGTCCGGCATCCCCTTCGTTCCCGAGCGAAAAGTGGCGGGGAAGGGCGGCTCCTCGGCCAAGCCGCTGTCGCGGAAATCGTCGAGATAGACGCACAGGTCGTGATGCTTGGCGAGTCGCGCCAGTATCTCCCGCGTGTAGATGCCGATGCCGGTGAAGGGATTGCGCAGGGGCCGCCCATCCACTCCGATCCGCAAGCGTTGCATTCCGTGACCCGGGCTCAAGCCGGTCGCAGCTCAGCGTCCAGGTCGTGGTCGTCGCAGAAGTAGAAGAAGTTGTCGCGCAGCTCGGCGATGCGGGCGTCCGGAGGCACTTCGATCTCCATCACCAGCGAGAAGATGGGGGTGCCGGTGTGGGCGGCGCGCTCGGTGACCGTGTCGAGGTTGTAGATGTTGATGTTGCGGGAGGAGAAGAACCCTGCCACGAGGTGGACGATGCCGGGATGGTCCATGGCGGTGACGCTTACGGTGTAGGGAATACGACCCTGCACGTCGCCGCGCTCGCCCGTGAGGCGGAAGAGGAATGCAAGATCCATCTCCTTGGCGAGCTTCACCAGGCGCGTCTCGAGCCGCTGCAGGTGCAAGGCGCCGCCGGTTACCGACATCAGCACCGCGAACTCGCCGCCGAGCACGGTCATGCGGCTGTCCTCGATAGAGAGGTTGAGGTCGTGCACGACCTTGGCGATCTCGTTGACGACTCCGGGACGATCCTGGCCAACGGTGGAGATCACGGCGCGGCTGATGGTGGCGGTGTTGCCGATCGTGGATGTCCGTCTCATGCGCCATCCTCCGCCGCGGTCATGGGCGACGCACTGTCGCTTGCCGCCAGCATTCCGCGCAGGCGGTCGCCGAGCTCGGCGACCGCAACGCGTTCTTGCGCCATGCTGTCGCGGTCGCGAATGGTTACGGTGTCGTCCTCCTCGATGGTGCGGAAGTCGATCGTAATGCACATGGGCGTGCCCACTTCGTCGTGGCGGCGGTATGCCTTGCCGATGTTGCCGGTGTTCTCGAACAGGATGCGGCCGAGGCCCAGCCGCTGCAGTTCCCCCTTGATGGCCCGGGCCCGCGCCACGAGGCCCTCGTGGTTGCGCTTGAGTGGAATGACGGCGGCCTTGATGGGCGCGAGATGGGCCTTTAGCGCGAGCACCGTGCGCTGGCCGCCATTGTCGAGTTGCTCCACCCGGTAGCCCTCGTTCAGCACGGCAAGCACGCCGCGGTCGACGCCCGCCGATGGCTCGATCACCCACGGCACGCTCCAGCGCTTCGCCTGCTGGTCGTGAACCGCAAGCCGCACGCTGGAGTCGGGGTTCGGCATTACCTCAGCGTGAATGTCGAGATCGCCCTGATTGCGGGTGTGGGAACCGAGATCGAAGTCGGAGCGGTTGGCGATGCCCTCGAGTTCCTCCACGCCGTGCGGGAAGCGATACATGATGTCCACCGTGGCCTTGGAGTAGTGCGAGAGGTCCTCTGCGGGGTGGTGGTAGAGGCTGAGATGCGCAGGGCTAACTCCCTGCTGTGCCCACCAGGCCATCCGCTCCTGCACCCAGCGTTCGTGCCATTCCTCGTCCGTTCCTGCCTCGACGAAGAATTCGAGCTCCATCTGCTCGAACTCGCGCACCCGGAAAATGAAGTTGCGCGGCGTGATCTCGTTGCGGAAGGCCTTGCCGATCTGGGCGATGCCGAAAGGCGGCTTGCGGGAGGTGGAGTCGAGCACGTTGCGGAAGTTGGTGAAGATCGACTGCGCGGTCTCGGGGCGCAAGTATGCGAACGAGGAGCCGTCGTCGATGGGGCCGACGGAGGTGCGGAACATCAGGTTGAAAGGCCGCGGCTCGGTGAGGTCGTTGGAGCCGCAATTGGGGCAGCGACCGTCTTCAATGTGGTCCGCGCGCCAGCGACTCTTGCAGGCGCGGCAGTCCTGCAGCGGGTCGGTGAAGGTGTCTTCGTGGCCGGAGTAGCGCAGCACCTTGGGGTTGGTCAGGATGGAGCAGTCGAGCCCCTCGACGTCGTCGCGCTCATAGACCATTGACCGCCACCACGCCGCCTTGAGGTTGTTCTTGAGCTCGACGCCCAAAGGGCCGTAGTCGTAGATGCCCTGCAAGCCGCCATAGAGCTCGCTCGCCTGGTACAGAAACCCCCGTCGCTTGGCGAGTGCGACAAGCTCATCCATGCTCTCGGCAGTCACGGGGGTCTCCGGCTCGGTGGTGCGGGCTTAGCGCGGATTTTATCGCAGGCTTTGGGGAAGCTCCGCACAAATGCCTTCGATCGACAGACGCCCACATTGGCCAAAGAGGGCTTCTGCAGGGTTTCCTAGCGATTGCGCCTGCGCGCCCGTGCGAGGTTTGCCAGCAATGCGGCGGCCAACACGAGCAGCCATGCGTGGCCGAAGCGCACGAAAGGCGTTTGTCCCTTAACGACGTGGAAGGTGCCGTCAAGCACTCCTGCCTGGAACTGTGGCAACGCCTCGACGTCGTTCGTCGTCTTGCCGGCCAGCAACGCCCGTGCCGGCACGCCTTTGCCACGCTCGTCAACAATGGCGGTGATGCCGTTGTTGGTGGCGCGGAGCAGGTAGCGGCCGGTCTCTACGGCGCGCATTCGAGCGATCTGCATGTGCTGGTGGGGCCCTATGGAGGCGCCGAACCAAGTGTCGTTGCTCAATGTGACGAGGGCCGCGGCGCCCGCCGCATCGCGACGCACCCTGTCGGGGTAGGCGATTTCATAGCAGATGGCAACGGCCAGGGGCACACCACCGGCAAGCAAGACCGGCTGTTCGGCCTCGCCTGGATGGGAGCGCGACATGGGCAGGTCGAAAAAGCCGATGAGGCCCCGCAGCAAGCCTTCGAGCGGCACGTATTCGCCAAACGGCACCAGCCGCCGCTTCAGATAGGTGCCGCCGCCGGTGGAGACCGCGCCGTTGTGGAGCGTCTCAGCTTCGTCGGATGCTCGTGCAACAGGGATGCCGAGCACGAGGTCGCCACCGATCGCCTCCGTCATCGAATCGAGGTATGCGCCGGCCCGGTTCAGATAGACCGGAATCGCCGCCTCCGGCCAGATCACGATGTCGCGATCCGCCGCTTGCGCGGTCAGGTCGCGATAGCGCTGAAGGATCATCTGCCGAGATTCCGGCAGCCACTTCAGTTCTTGCGGCACGTTGCCCTGTACCAGCGCCACGGTGCGAGATTCGCCGCGATCGGTCCAGGACACGCCGGCAAGCGCGGTGGCGAGGAGCCACGGCAACGCGGCCCACACGAGCGCGAGACGAGAACGAACGGCGACGGCCAGGTTCGCGGTTGTGAACACTGCCGCCAACGACACGAGGAGCACGCCGCCCACCGGCGCGAGTGAGAGCAGAGGCGTGTCGAGCATGGCGTAGCCGGCAAAGAGCCACGGGAAGCCCGTGAGCACCCAGGTCAAGAGCCACTCGAACAACACCCAGAGGCCGCTGAAGAGTGCCGCGTCCGTGCAAGGGTTGGCAGCGCCGTCCACTCGCCGTCGCAGCGCCCCGAACATCCACGCCATGGCCGCCGGGAAAAGTGCCATGCCAGCCACGAACAGCGCCACCAGGAACGCGGCCAGCGGTGGCGGTGCACCGCCGTACACATGGATGCTGACGTAGATCCACGATCCGCCCACGGCGTACTTGCCGACGCCATAGAGCCAGCCGAGAAGCGCTACGGCACCGCTTCCCGTCGCGCGCCTCAGCAGCAGGAACAGGCCACCTGTGGAAACGGCGAGCAGTGGCCAGAAGTCGAAGGGCGCCAACGCCAGCGGCAGCAGGCCACCAGCGAGCAAGGCAAGAACCGGAGCTGCCAGGAGCTTGCGCCGCGCGCCAGCAGGCCCTTGGTGCGCTCCTCCGGAGGGAGGGCGTCCCGCCCTCCATCGCGCCGCAAGGCGCGCAGAGCACTCGCGGATCTTCAAGGGATGGGCGCCCTCGCGGGCGCGATGGAGGGCGGGACGCCCTCCCTCCGGAGGACGACGCGCCAGACGCTGCAAGTCAGCGCGGTCAAGCCTCGCGGGTGAGTTGCAGCAGGTTGATGCGGCGACTGTCGGCGTTCAGCACGCGGAACTCGAAGCCATCGAAGGCGACGGCCTCCTCCCGCGTCGGCAGGTGCCCGAACTTGCGCAGCACGATGCCACCGATGGTGTCGAACTCGTCGTCGTCGAAGGCGGACGCAAAGTACTCGTTGAAGTCCTCGATGGGCGTCGTCGCCTTGACCGTGTAGCAGCCATCGCCCTGAGGGCGGATGGAACTGTCGTCATCCGTGTCGTGTTCGTCCTCGATGTCACCGACGATCTGTTCGAGCACGTCTTCGATGGTCACGGCACCCGCGACGTTGCCGTATTCGTCGATCACTACCGCCATGTGGTTGCGCGTGGCGCGAAAGTCCTGCAGCAGCACGTTCAGGCGCTTGCTCTCAGGCACCATCGTCACCGGGCGGATGTGGTCCTTGATGTCGAACTCGTCGGTGTGGCGCGATAGCGCAAGCGGGAGCATGTCCTTGGCATGGAGGATTCCGCGCATGTCGTCCATGTCTTCGCCGGTCACCGGGAAGCGCGAGTGCGTGGATTCGACGATGGTGGGCAGGAAGTCCTCCACCCGGCTGTCGATGGAGACGGTGACGAGTTGCGAGCGCGGGATCATGATGTCCCGCGCCCGCATGTCGGCGACACCGATGGCACCGTGGATGATGTTGAGCGCCTCAAGGTCCAGCAGTTGGCGCTCGCTGGCATCCTTGAGCATTTCCAGGAGTTCGCGACGGTCCGTCGGTTCTCCCGAGAAGAGGTCTGCGACCCAGTTTCGCCAGGTCTTGCCGTTGTCGTCGTGACCGTTCATTGACGGGGTCCGTAGGGGTTTTCGATGCCGAGCCGGGCGAGCAGCCTCACTTCCTGCTCCTCCATGGTGCGCGCCTCGCCCGGCGTTCCATGATCCATGCCCAAGAGGTGCAGCACACCGTGAACCACGAGGTGTGCGTAGTGGTGCGCCAGCGACTTTCCCTGGGCGCGCGCTTCCTCTGCCACGACCGGGGCGCAAATGGCGATGTCGCCGAGCACGCCGGCCGCGTCGGCGGGAAACGCCAGCACATTGGTGGCGCCTGTGCGCTGGCGGAAGCGGTGGTTCAGGTCTGCGCCCTCGCCACGATCGACGATGCGAACGCAAACGTCGCTTTGCTCGCCGTTCAAGGCGGATTCGGTCCAGTGCCGGAGCAACGCCGCTTCAGGCGCATTTGCCTCGCAGCCAAGCTGCACGTCAACGGTCATCGGCTGCCTCGCTGCGTTTCGTTCGCGCGGCATCGTCGCCGTCTTGACTGCGACGTGCATCGTCGCGCGCATAGGCTTCGACGATGCGCTTGACGAGAGGGTGCCGCACCACGTCCCTGGAGCCGAAGCGGGTGAAGCTCAGGCCTTCCACGTCCTTGAGCGCGTGCAGCACGTGGACGAGCCCTGAACGATGTCCCTGGGGCAGGTCGATCTGGGTGATGTCGCCGGTGATGACGGCGGTGGAGCCGAAGCCGATGCGCGTCAGGAACATCTTCATCTGTTCCATCGTCGTGTTCTGGCTTTCGTCGAGGATGATGAAGGCGCCGTTCAGCGTGCGCCCACGCATGAAGGCGAGTGGCGCGACTTCAATGACGTTGCGGTCGATGAGCTTGTTGACGCGCTCGACGCCAAGCATTTCATACAGCGCGTCGTAAAGAGGGCGCAGATACGGGTCGATCTTCTGAGCAAGGTCACCCGGCAGGAAGCCGAGCTTCTCGCCGGCCTCGACGGCCGGCCGCACGAGCAGGATGCGGGAGACAGCGTTGTTCTCGAGCGCCTCCACGGCGCAGGCGACGGCGAGGTAGGTCTTGCCGGTGCCGGCGGGACCGACGCCGAAGTTGACGTCGTTGGCGCGAATGAGCTCGACGTAGCGGCGCTGATTGCCGCCGCGCGGCTTGACCGGCTTTTTGCGCGTGCGGATGACCAGTTCGTCGGCCACATCGCCACCTAGGAGTTCGTCCACCCCAGCCTCTTGCAGGAACAGATGCACCATGCTGGCGTCGAGGGCGTCCCGCTCCTGCGTTTCCACGTAAAGCTGCGACAACAGCGCGCCGCCCGCCTGCACGGGTCGCACCGGACCGGATATGCGAAAGGCGTTGCCCCGGCCCTGAATGCGGATGCCGAGCCGTCGTTCGAGTTGCCTGAGGTTCTGATCGAACGGCCCGCAAAGGGCTGCCAGACGGCGGGAATCGGCGGGTTCCAGATTGACGTTCGTGGTGTGAGCCACGACGGCGGGCGAGTCGTCGGCCAAGTATTTCGCTTTGCTTCCCCCTTGGGCCGTCAGAGAATAGCGGTGTTCCCCCGCGTGTCAACGTTGGTCTGCAGCCGTAGCTGCGAGCGAAGGAGGTTGGAGGTTACGCGGCCGGCAGTTCGCCCCGCAGGGAGTTCGGCAGGGCCTCGGTGATGGTCACGGGCACCAACTCGCCGATGAGGTCCTCTCCGGCGCGGAAGTTGACGACGCGATTGTCCTCGGTGCGGCCCTGCAACTGACCTGGGTCGAGCTTTGAGGGCCCTGTCACGAGCGCCGTGCGGGTCGTTCCAACCATCGCCTCCGCGTGCGCCGCCGCCTGCCGCCGAAGCTGATCCTGCAAGATCGCCAGCCGGTGTTTCTTCACTGCCACCGGCGTCGGGTCCGGCAGCGAAGCGGCTGGGGTGCCGGGACGAGGGCTGTAGATGAAGCTGAAAGAGATGTCGTAGTCCACTTCGCGTGCGAGATCGAGGGTCGCCTCGAAGTCGCGGTCGGACTCGCCAGGAAAGCCGACGATCAAGTCCGTCGAAAGGTGGATGTCCGGCCGCGCCGCGCGAATGCGGCGAATCTTCGACTTGTACTCGAGCGCGGTGTGCCCGCGCTTCATCATCGCCAGTACGCGGTCGGAGCCGGACTGGATCGGCAGATGCAGATGGCTGACGAGTTCCGGAATGTCGCGATACGCCTCCACCAGCGTGTCCGAGAACTCCACCGGGTGTGACGTGGTGAAGCGGATGCGGTCGATGCCCGGCACTTCGGCGGCGTAGGCGATGAGTTCGGCGAGGTCCGCCCGGTCGCCGTCGATGGCACCGCGATAGGCATTCACGTTCTGCCCGAGGAAGTTGATCTCGCGCACCCCTTGGCGGGCCAGCGCCGTCACCTCGCGCATCACATCCGCCACCGGGCGGCTCACTTCCTCGCCGCGTGTGTAGGGCACGACGCAGAAGCTGCAGTACTTGCTGCACCCCTCCATCACCGAAACGAACGCGGATGGCCCCTCCGCCCGAGGCTCTGGCAGACGGTCGAACTTCTCGATTTCGGGAAAGCTCACGTCCACCACCGGTGCCTTGGAGGAGCGTGCACTGTCGATGAGCTCCGGAAGGCGATGCAGGGTCTGCGGCCCGAACACCACGTCCACATGCGGCGCCCGCTCGGCGATAGCTGCGCCTTCCTGGCTCGCCACGCAGCCGCCAACGCCGATGACGACGCCGGGCCGGGCGCGCTTGAGCGCCTTCCAGCGGCCGAGTTCGTGAAACACCTTCTCCTGCGCCTTCTCGCGAATGGAACAGGTGTTCAGCAAGAGCACGTCCGCCTCTTCCGGCGCGTCCACCAATGCCGCCGACTCGCTCTCGGAGAGGAGATCGACCATGCGTGCCGAGTCGTACTCGTTCATCTGGCAGCCGTGGGTCTTGACGTAGAGCTTCATGCCTTAGGTTCCGCTGTTCGCGGTGTGGACAGGTGGGGCGCGACCGGTGGGCAAGTATATGACCGCTTGAAAAATGCCGGGCATTGCCGGTAAATGGCACCAAGCCAAGCCGAGGCGGCAGCGACAATGAGCGACGACAAGAGCCACATCTACCGCATCTATTTCCATAGCCACGGGCAGATCTACGAGGTGTACGCACACTCGATCTACCAAAGCGACCTCTATGGCTTCGTGGAGATCGAGGACTACATCTTCGGCGAGAAATCGAAGATGGTGATCGATCCGAGCGAGGACAAGCTGCGCACCGAGTTCGAGAGCGTGCAGCGCACCTACATCCCGATGCATGCGGTGATCCGCATCGACGAGGTGGAGAAGGAGGGCACCGCGAAAATCACGGACAGCAAGGGCGGCAACATCACGCCCTTCCCGATGCCTATCCCCGGCAAGAAGGGCTGACGCCCTTTAGAGAGCGAAACCATGACAGATGCCGCCCGCGAAGACCCCGCTGAACTCGTACTCGAAGAACGCTTGGACCATGTGCTGGTGCTTTCCCTCAACCGGCCACGCCGCCATCACGCCCTGAACCGCGCCCTCGTGGGGCGACTGGCTGAGGCGCTGCAGGCCGCCGAGGCGGATGAGGACGTGCGGGTGGTTGTGTTGACAGGCGCTGGTAGCAAGGCGTTCTGTGCCGGTGCCGACATGCTCGAAGTTTCCGGCGTCGAGCCGGCACCTTCCGGCACCCCCACATCGGCACCTTCCACGAAGCAACCCACCGGCGCTGCCGGCAATGCCTATGCGGCCCTCGCGGCCATGTCCTGCCCCGTGATCGCTGCCGTGAACGGCTATTGCTATGGCGGTGGTGCGCATCTCGCCATCGGCAGCGACATTCGCTTGGCGTCCACGACGGCGACGTTCCGCCTGCCTGGGGCTGAATACGGCCTCGTGGTGGCGGCCGCCGCATTGCCACGCTTGGTGGGCGCGGCCAAGGCGAAGGAGCTCATCTACACCACGCGGCGCTTCGACGCTGCCGAAGCGCATGCGTGGGGCCTTGTCAGCACGGTTCACGAACCGGATGAGCTGATGCCGGCTGCCCTGGAGATGGCGGCACAAATCGCCGCCAATTCGCCCGCGGCGGTGCAGGCATCCAAGGCGGTGATCGACGCGGCCACGCTTTCCGGCGAGGCGGAGGCGCTGGAGCTCGACCACAACCGCAAGTTGCGGGGGAGCCCGGAACAGTCGAAGCGATTTCGCGACGCAACACGTCGCGTAACGGGGCGCTGAAGCGCCCTCCCGTAGGGCGAGCCCGCGTTGAACGCACCGACAGATTGGGCAAGGCGCTAGTCGCGGATCGACGTTGCCATTTCCCTCAGTGCCTGCACGAAAGCCTCGGGCTGGTCCAGGAACACATGGTGCTGTGCGTTTTCGATCATCGTCACCTTCGGCTCGCCCGGCAGCAGCTCCAGCATGTGTTCAAGAGTGCGGGCGCTGAAGGATTCGCTGTTCTCGCCGTAGATGAGGCCCACCGGCAGGGTTAGGCCCGTGTAGTCCTCCGGCTGCCGCTCGCCGCCCTTCAGCGTCAAGGGCAGTTCCTCGTCGAACTTCCAGGCCCAGCCGCCGCCATCGACGCGCATGAGGGAGTTGCGGGCGATGTACTTCATCACGTAGTCGTTCTCGCACGGCTGCGGCGGGAACAGGCGGAAGCGTGCCTCGGCGGTTTCGCGGTCGGGATAGGCCTTGGCGCGACCGCCGCCCATCATGGGGTAGTCCCGCACTGGTTCGTCAGGGGCACGAAGGCCCGAGTCCACCAGGATCAGCGCACCGAAGCGCTCGTGGAAGAGGTTGGCTGCCTTTGCCGCCATCATGCCGCCGAAGCTGTGTCCCACCACGATGACTTCGTTGTCGAGGCCGGCCTCGTCGCACACCGCGACGATTTCGGCCGCGTAGGTCTCGGCGTCGTAGCCATATCGGTAGTCGGAGTCGCCCATGCCGGTGAGGTCCATGGCGGCGATGCGAAAGTCGCTCGCGAGTTGCGGGGCAATGAAATCCCACCAACGCCGATGCGCGTTCATGCCGTGGATTAGCAGCATGCCGGGCTTGTCGGCTTTGGCCTGCCACGTCTGGTACACGACGTCGCATTCGTCCACCTCCACGGAATGCGCTTCGGAAGGTGTCTCGACCGCCTCCCAGAACCAGTCCGGCACCGTGGTCTCCTTGCGTTCCCTGTCCCAACGCGCCATCGCTCGCCACCCCCGCCAACATGAACTCCAAGCCAATCACGTCACCGAGGCATCGGCAAGGTGTAGGCGCGCCCTTCGGGCGCGTTGGCAGTTCGCTGCGCGAACTGCTACCCCGAGCCTCGCTTGCGCGGCTTTTTTCGGCGTACGTGCTCGCAGCAAGGGCAGCCCGCGCACTTCGATTACACTCGCAACCAAACTTGCGTCAGCTCAGTCACAAAGGAGGTCATCGTTTTGGCGGATCCGAATATTGCGCAGAAAGCGCCCTATCGCGTCGATGTGGAAGCCGGCGGCAGGTATTTCTGGTGTGCCTGCGGCAAGAGCCAGGACCAGCCGTTCTGCGATGGGTCGCATCAGGGCGGCGAGTTCCTGCCGGTGCGCTACGACGCCCCGGAGGACGCTACGCTGTTCTTTTGCGGCTGCAAGCGCACCGGTACCGCGCCGCTGTGCGACGGCACGCACAACGGTCTGTAGGACCGAACGCCGGGCATACGGGGCCGGCTTTACGCGCATAGCGGTTGCACCTGCCGACGTCAAGGCATTGCGGAACTGCACCGGTCGGTCTCGAATCGAACTAGGGGATCCAGCTAGGACACGACGGCCTGCGGCCCGTCGCCGCTGAGCCAACGAAAACAATGCGCTCCTTCAACTTGAAAAACCTGTTCAAGCGGAAGCCTCGGCTAGATCACGCCGAGGCTGGGGTCCGCCTTGCCGCAGTGGCTGCGCTCGACGACGAACCGGACGTGCTTGGGCGCGTTTTCCGGGAGGATGAGTCGCTAAGTGTCCGTTTGGCGGCTTTGGAGCGCCTCACGGATGCTGCCGTCATCGCCACCGGGCTCGACGACCCCGACGTGCAGGAAGATGCAGCGCGTCGGCTCCTGGCCTTGGGGAGCGAGTTGCCCGCCGACATCCGCGCGCACGTCGCCGTGGCCCGAGTGGAATTGAGCGAGGCCCAGGACGAGATGCGTGCGGCCCGGGCCGCCGCCCGTATCGACGACCCCGAACAGCGCCTCGCGGCCCTCCTGAAGAACCCGAGCAACCGCATTCGCGCTGCCGTCATGGATGGCGTTTGGGATGTGGAGGTCCTTGCGGTGGTCGAGCGAGCCTCGCGAGGCCGCGACAAGGGGCTTTACCGTATGGCGCGGGAACGCATCGCCGAGCGGCGCAAGGGGCAGGCGGAACGAGAGGCCGAGCAGGGGGAGTCGCAGCGCCTGTGTGCTGCGGCGGTGCAGATAGCCGACGATGACCCCCATTACGACGCCAAGCGCGACGCCATCGAGCGCGAGTGGCAACAGATGCTGCAAGCCGTGCAGGAGACCGACGCCGGATTGGCACGGTTCGGCGTTCCTCCGCGGGATTTGGGGTCGCTGCAAGAGGCCCTCCCGGGGCGCCGAGTTCGCGAAGAGCCGCCAGCGGTGCCGCCCGAGGCCGAGGTGTCTGCGGACGCCGAGTCGCCGCCTGCACCCACGCCGACGGAACGTGTGCAGGCGCTCATCGAGCAAGCAGACGGACTCGTGGTCGATGGTGCCTTGACGACCGACTCCGTCGCAGCCTTGCGGGCCGAGCTCGAGGCACTGCAGCCGGACTCGGAACCGCAATCCACCGCCGAGCCAGAACCTGCCCACGCCGGCGACTTGAGCGAGTCGCGCCTTGACCCGAATGCGGAACAAACACTGACGAGTGTCGCCACCGAGACAACGGAAGAAACTCAATCACCTTCGGAAGCCGACCTCGACGCCCAAGCCGAGGCGCGAGCCGCGCAAGGCAGCGAGTCGGCGGAGGCATCGCCCGCGGAGGCGCTGCCGGGCGGGCCGGCACAAGCAGCGGACGATGACTACGCCAAGGCGCTCGACAAAGCCAGCGAAAGAGTCGCGGCGCTTGAGCGAGCCGTGGAACTGGCGCCACGAGCCTCCGATCTTGCGGCCGGATCGCTGCCAGCCGAGGCGGAGGACGAATCGTGGCAGGCACTCTCCGAACGGCTTGGCGCCACCCATGAACTGAGGCGCGAAGTACGTGCATTGCGGCGCCGCTATGGCTGGCCGAGGGACATGCCGAAGCCGGCGCCCCTCGAGGGCCTTGCCGATGCCCTGACCCAAGCCGACGCCGCCATTGCGAGCGCCGGGCAGCGCCTGCAAGCCTTGGCGGAGGAAGTCGCCAACATTCTCGGCAAGTTCGAAGCGGCAATCGGCGAGGGGTCCGTGCGCGCGGCCAGCGAGCACGAGCACGCCGCAAGGGACCTCGTTCCCCTCCTGCCTCGGGAGCGCGCGCGCTCGCTCCAAGCGAGGCTCGGCAGCCTGTCGGCGCGGCTCCGGGAACTGCGCGATTGGCGCACGTTTGCCGAGGGCCCGAAGCGCGAGGGTCTGTGCGAGCGCATGGAGGAACTGGCCGCAGAACCCCTGGCGCCGCAGCCGCAGGCGGATGAGGTGAAATCGCTGCGGGCGCAGTGGAACGAGCTCGGCCGGGTTGCGTCGCCTCGCGATCGGGAGTTGCTGGCGCGGTTCGACGATGCGGCTGAGCGTGCTTTCGAGCCTTGCCGTGCGCACTTCCGGGAGCTGGCGGAACGGCGTGCCTACAACCTGGAGCAGCGCCGCGCCATCGTCGATGTGCTTGAGGGCTATGTTGCCGGCGAGCGCTGGCAGAGCAGCGACTGGACCGGCGTTGAACGAGTGCTGCGCACCGCACGCTCGGAGTGGCGTGGCTACTACCCGGTGGACCGCCGAGCGGGCCGTGAGGTGGAGGCCCGCTTCAACGAACTCACCGCCACCATCCACGATCACCTGAAGTCGGAGTGGGACGTCAACTCGGCGCGGCTCGAGTCCATCGTCACCGAGGCGGCCGAGGCTCGTGCCTCGGACGCACCACTGCCGGAGCGCATCGAGGTGCTCAAGTCGCTGCAACAGCAATGGAAGGAGGCTGGCCCCGTGCCACGCCGTGTCTCGCAGCGTCTGTGGCGACAGTTTCGGGACGAGTGCGATCCCGTGTTCGCAGAACGGGAGGCGGCACGCGAGGATCGCGCCGAGCAGTTCCGCAGGACCACGGGTGAAGCCGAGACGCTGATCGAGGAACTTCGCGCCTTGCTGGACCGCACATCCGCCTTGGACGAGCGCGAGGTCGCGGACCTGCGGGCGCGAGCGGCTTCGATCGGCCAATTGCCGAGGCGGCTGCAGAGCCGCCTCGACGAGGCCCTCGCGGATGTGGAACACGCACTCTCCGCGGAGCGAGCCGCCAGTACGCGGGAGGTGGAACTCGCTTGGCTTGTCCGGGTCGAGGAAGTGGACCGTGCCTTCGCCGAGGCGGCGGCTGGCGACGAACTCGAAGCATGGCGGGACGCCGCCGGAGAGTTCGCCTCCCTGTTCGCCGCTCGCTTCGAGGACGAAGCCGATGAGGAGGACGAGGATCCGCACCAGCTCACCGTCGTAAGCGAGATCGAGGCGGAGACGCCCTCGCCCGAAGCGGACCAGAACCTTCGTCTTGCGTTGTCGATCGAGCGCCTGAATGGCGATCTCAGCGGCCAGCGCGATGCGATGGACCATCGCTCCCTGGCTCTGCGCTGGTGTGCGGCCCCGGCGACGGCAGAGGATGAGTTGCGTGTGCGCTTTTTCGGTGCTTTGCGGTCCATGGTCGCCGGCCACGCTGGCGTCCGCGGACACGGAAGTGTCCGCGGGCAGGTTAGTAATCGCGGGCAGACGCGGGGGCGCGGGCAGGGAGGCGCCTGACGGTCGTGTCGAAGTGCGGAGATGGGCCGCTGCTTTCTGCCGCAAAGCCGGCTATGTGCCGATCCTTCTTCGGCCGCCCTCCGCAAGCTGTGGCCCCGGCATTGATCGGAGCACTGTTGGTGCATGGCGACGTTGCGGGCCGGATTGTGGAGACGGAGGCATATGCCGCCGAGGGTGATCCGGCGGCGCACGCAAGTCGCGGCAGGACGGCGCGCACCGATGTGCTGTTCGAGATGCCGGGGCGCGCCTATGTGTTCCGCACCCGCCAGCACCATTGCCTGAACGTCGCTGTTGAGGAGCGCGGCGTGCCGGGCTGTGTCCTGATCCGCGCGCTGGAACCAGTGGCCGGGATCGAGACCATGCGAGCGAGGCGGGGTCAGGTGGACGATGCGCGCTTGACGGACGGTCCAGCAAAGCTCTGCGAAGCCTTGGACGTGGACATGCGTTGCTACGGTGACGACTTCTGCGACGGACGTGGCCTTCACCTGCTACCTGCAACGGGAGTTCCGGTACGCGTCGTGTCCGCGCCTCGCGTCGGCGTCACGGCAGCTCGCGAGAGGCTGTGGCGTTACTGCGATGCACATAGTCGCTACGTCTCCCGCCCGTGGCCAGCACCAATGCGACGCCACCCCCCACCGAAGTAACCTGATGGCTTCTTGGTTGGGGGGGCGTTGGTGTCCGGGCGGCACCGGGGAACTTTTTCGGCGCGTCAAGCGACTGCACTGTGTAGGCGAGAATGCTGAGCGTCGCGGGGTGACGTGTGGGCAGGCACCGCAGTGCAATGGGCAAGGAGATCGAAAGGATGCGGATGGTGGAGAAACTGACCAATGGCTCGTTGCGTTTGCTCGTAGGGGTAGCTCTGGTCGCGTTGAGCGGCTGCATCATCTCCGTGGACGTGAAGGACGTGGGCATGATTGACGGGGGCTGGTCGGAGAGCGAGCGCGACCTGTCCGCGGACCTCGCCAAGATCGACTACCAAGGAGGCGGCACGCTCTACGTTGTCCAGGGCGACGACGCCCGCCTGCGCTTGCAGGGCACGCGCACTGCCTTGGATGCCGTCTCCGTGAACCAGACCGGTGCAACGCTCCACATTACGGAACGGGAGGTGACCACATGCGTCGTCGGGGTTTGCCGCCCCCGACAGCCGAGCGGAGAGCATCTGCGCTACTATCTGGAAGTCCCTCACGTGGAGGACATTCGCCATAGCGGCAACGGTGAAATGAAAGTGGGCCCGCTGACCGCCCAAAGGCTCGTGGTTGTGGTGGAAAACCACGTCAACACCAAATTCTCCAGCATCAACGTGCGGGACTTCGCGTTGCAGGCACAAGACCACGCCGACATCCACATCGAAACCCTGGATGCCGACGAGGTGTCGCTGGCCGCGTCATCCCACGCTGACGTCTACGCTCACGATGTCAACACGCTCGAACTACAGGTCTACGCCGACGACCAGGCCCAAGTCTGGCTCGCGGGCCGGGCTGACGAGGCGAACGTCAGGCTGTCGGATCACGCCAACTTCGACGCTTCGCGCGTTGAAGTCGACGTGGTGGACATTCGAGCCGACGACCTCGCGGTGGCGCAGTTGTGGGCCGAAGAGAGCCTGCGCATCGCCCGCGATAGCCGCGCGACCGTTGACTGGACTGGCAGCGCCGAAGTCCGAGAGCAACACGCAGTGTCAGGCCCTTAGCCGCCAGGAACCCAACTGCAAAGCAATTGCCCGGTAGGGGCGGGGCTTGCCCCCGCCCGTGTTGGATGCGCCGAGGAACGCGGAAGATTGGACCAGCCCCCCCTCCGAGAAAAGGCGAGGACGCCTTTTCTCGACTCCCCCGCA
>JAPPDJ010000153.1 GCA_028824555.1 Gammaproteobacteria bacterium
GGCCTTTGCCGCCGGCTGAGGAATACGGCATCGCCGGGTGCCCGTCCCCGCACGAGGTTGCCGAGCACGGATTCGGTTCGCGCCCACAGCGGACACTGTCGTTGTTTTCCGCCCTTGCCATGGATGTTGACGAGCGCGTGTCCGCCGTCGCGCCGGCCGATCTGCAGGTCCCCGGCCACGAGTCTCGCGGCTTCGGAGACGCGCGCCCCGGTGTTGTAGAGGAACAGGAGGAGTGCGTGTTCGATCCGGCCTCGTGGCGTCCGCCGGTCCGGGACCTCGAGCAGATCGTTCACCTCGGTTTTGCTGAGCCAGCCGATCGGCTGCGGTGCCGCCTTCTTCGATGCAATGGCGCGGATGCTGGCGCTCCACTCGATCTGTACGGGGTCACGGCTGGCAACGAAGCGCGCGAAGGAACGGATCGCCGACAGGCGCTGATTGCGGGTCTGCACGGAACAGGCGCGGTCGCTTTCGAGATGGTCGAGGAACTGCCGCACATGCTGGGCCGTGAGATCGTGCAACGCGAGCCGCTCGACCGGCTTGCGGGTTCTGGCGCGGACGAACGGGAGCAGGAGGGCGAAGGTGTCGCGGTAGCTCTTCTGCGTGTTGCGGGCGAGGTTGCGCTCAGTGACGATGTGTTCGGCCAGGAAGCGGCGGAGCCAGTGGCCGAGGGTGCTTGGATTACTCATGGTCGCCTCCATTGACGTAGGTGTCGAAGCGGACCGAAGCCTGATGCAGCAGTTCGGGCGTCATGGTCAGATAGACTTGGGTGCCGTTGAGATCGGCGTGGCCGAGCCAAGTGGCGAGCGCCGGCAGCAGCCGCTGCACATCGGCGCCCTGTCGGTACCAGGACTCCAGCCGGTGAACGGCGGCGGCATGGCGCAGGGAGTGAAGGCACGGAGTTCGCCGTCCGTCATTGCGAGCACCGATTCCGGCGACCTTGAGCAACTTGGCGAACGCGCCGTGGATCGTGCCTCTGACCAGGGGCGTGCCATCCCGATTGGCGAGGAAGGTCGAAGCCGAGCCCTTGGGCATCGGGCGTTCTGCGCGTTTGGCGGCGTAGGTCCTCAGCGCGCCGGCAAGTGGCCGGGCGACGGGAACGAGGCGGTCCTTGTGGAACTTCGTGTCGCGGATGGTCAGCAGCGCATCGGGCAGGTCGGCATCCTCGAGGGTCAGGCGCTCTGCCTCTCCCAACCGCAGCCCCGCGCCGTAGAGAAGCAGGAGCAGCACCCGCAGGGTGTCGGCGCCTAGCTGGACCGAGCGCTTCCGACTGGCATCGATGGCGCCGAACAGCCGCTGCAACTCCTCGCGGGAGTACACATAAGGCGGTGCCGGCAGCGGCTGTCGCGGCTCAGCTTCGCGTGGCGGCAGCGGCGCGCTGGTCGCGTAACCACGGCTGATCGCGTAGCGGTAGAAGCCGGCCAAGGCGCTGTACTTGATGGCCCGAGACGCCGTCAGGGGTCCTTCGCCGGAGAGGAAGCTGCGGACATCCGCTTCGGTGATGGCGTCGCAGCAGGAGTTGCCACCGGCGTGTTTGCAGAACTGATGCAAACGGTGCGCGCCGGCGTCGAACTTCGCGCCATGGGCCCGGCGCCAGGCGATATAGGCGTCAACCGCATCCCGGAGACTCATGCCAAGCCCTCCAGGTCGATGTCGGCGACCTTGCGGAGGGTGCCGAGCTGCACCTTGGCGTATACTGCGGTGGACGAGATGCTGCGATGGCCGAGGTAGTCGCCAACCTCCTTGAATGACAGGCCTTGGTCGAGCAGGTGTTGCGCGGCCGCATGACGCAACGCGTGCGGACCGCGACGCTTGCCGGTGATCCCGAGACGATCGAGGCGCCTCTTGACGACCTGTGACAACGCGCTCCGGCCCAGCGGACGGATCGGAGCTCTCAGCGTGAGGAACAGCGTCCTGTGGGGTCGTCGCGGACGGACCTCGGTGAGGTAACGCACGATGGCCTGTCCGACGCTGCGCGAGAGCGGATAGTGGTGTGTACGACCCGGCTTGGGGCAGCGTACCCGCAGCGTCTCCCCGGCCCAGTCCAGATCGTCGAGCGTGAGGCCGGTAACCTCGCCCGAACGCAAGCCGTACGCGATCAGCACCATCAGGATGGCGCGGTCGCGCACATCGGCCGGCCGGTCGCCCTCGGAGGTTGCGAGCAGACGCACCACCTCGTCCCGGTCGAGGCCCTGCGGAACCGTCTCACCAGGATGGAACCGCACCGGCATGATCCCATCGGCCAGCCCCGGTGCGCACCAGCCCCGGCGCTCGGCGAACCGGAGGAAGGTGCGCAGGCGTCGCCCGTAACCACGGACGGTTCTCCGGCTGCAGCCGCGGGCGTGCCAGCGCGCGACAGCCCGGTCGACGTCGGCGATGCCGACCGCGTCCAAGGCAACGCCCCGTTCACCAAGCTTGTTAAAGAAGCGATCGACCGTGCGCTGGCAGCCGGAGATCGTCTCTTCAGAACACCCGCGCTCAGTTCGCATCCACGCCCCGAACTCCGCAACCTCTTCGGCGTGGGCGTGCCGCACCTTGCAAGGCTCTTCGAGTAGGCCGGCGAAGCGCAGCCACCGTAGCGCGCGGCCGGCGAAGCACCGGCGTGTCTCAGCCCGCACGCAGTGGTCGAGCAACCGGCACCCACCGCGCTGCGCCCACTGCCTGGCCACGGCCTCGACCCGCGGCAC
>JAPPDJ010000133.1 GCA_028824555.1 Gammaproteobacteria bacterium
GGGGTTTGTGTCGCCACCAACATCAACGACTGGCAGCTCTTGGTTCACGCCGAGAACGAGGGCTTCGACCACGGCTGGGTGCCGGATTCGCAGATGATCTGGTCGGATTGCTACGCGACGCTGGCCCTCGCCGCGCACCACACCTCCACCATCCGCCTCGGCACCGGCGTCGCCATCGCCGGCACCCGCATCGCGCCGGTTACCGCGCACTCCATCGCCTCCATCAACCGCATCGCACCGGGGCGCGTATTCCTTGGCATCGGCACCGGCCACACCGCCATGCGGGTGATGAACTTCAATCCCATGAAGGCGCCGCCGTTCCGCGAATACCTGCGCGTGGTGCGCGCGCTGCTCGACGGCGAGGAGGTGGAGTTCACCCTGAACGGCGAAACCCGCACCATCGAGATCATCCACAAGGAACTTGGCTTCATCGACACCGAGCACCGTATCCCGATGTATGTCGCGGCGAATGGCCCGCTGGCGCTCAAGGCGGCCGGAACCTACGGCGACGGGCGCATCTCCGGCGGCGCGGAATCGGCGGACGCATTCCGCGCCAGCATGGCAAGGGTGCGGCGAGGCGCCGAGGAGGCGGGCCGCGATGCGGACGCCATGCATACCGCCGAGCTCACGTTCGCCTGCATTCTCGAGCCGGGCGAGGGACTCGACTCAGACCGGGTCAAGGGCGAGTGCGGCTCGATGGTGTCGAGCCGCCTGCACGGGCTGTGGGAAGCGGTGCAGCTACGCGGCAACGAGGACTTCATCGGCGACGACATCCGTGACGTGTGGGAGCAATATCGCGACTATGTGGCGGGCTTCAACGTGCCGCGCGAGGCAGCCGGCCAACTCGTCCACCGCGGCCACTGCACGTACCTGCCGGCCGCGGAGCGTCGCTTCGTGACGCCGGCGATGATTCGCGCCAGCGGTGCCCTCGTCGGCACGCCGGAGCAGATCCTCGACATGCTGCGCGAGAAGGAGGCGAATGGGCTCAAGGAGGTGGTGCTGCTGCCGCCGATGGCCATCGCCCGCGACAACCTCACGCGGTTCCGCCGCGAAATCATCGATCGCTACTGAGGCTCGAAAGTCGAGGAGGGTTCCGTGATCGCAAGACTTGCCGCATGGATTGCAGGTGTCCTGGTCGTCGCCGTGCTGGTGCTCCTATCGGCGCCCATCGATCCGATGGGACGCATCGCCGGAACCCGCCTCGGCGGCCAACTGGCGGCGGACCAAGACCCGACTTGGACCGACTACGGCCGTCGCCAAATCGCCGTGGAGACGCGCACGGCGTATGGCATCCGCCACTCCGTCACGACCACATCCTGGGTCGCAGACGGCAATCTCTACGTCCCCTGCGCCCGCTGTGACGGCAAGCGCTGGCCAGCCAACGTCGCCCGCGACAACCGCGTCCGGCTCAAGATCGACGGCGAAATCTACCGCCGCCACGCCATCCGCATCACCGATCCCAGGCAACGAGCCCGAATTCTCACCGCCATCGGCCGCGATCCCGCGAGCCCCACCGCCGTATTCCGCATGGAACCCCGCTGAGCCGAAGCAAGGGCGGCCGGACGTCCCCCAATGGGTCAGCGGGGTGCGTCGCACCACGGCTCCCATCCGCTCCCGCGATGGCCGAAATCGACCGCTCCCGGATGGAGCAGTTCGGCGAGGATCTCCGCCGACTCCACGAGCCGCGGACCGGGTCGGTTGAAGTACTGGTTGCCGTCGGTCACATAGACTCGTCCCGCACGCACGGCCGACAATCGTGTCCAGTCGGGGTGCGTTGCGAGGGGAGGCATCTCCTTGCGCGACCGCTCGATGTCGAACCCGCAGGGCATGATGGCGATCACGTCGGGGTCGTGGCGCACCAGATCGTCCATGGAGAAATAGCCGGAGTGGCGACCGGGCTCGCCGATCATGATCGTCCCCCCGGCGATCCGCACCAGTTCGGGTATCCAGTTCTCCGCATGCATGAGCGGGTCGATCCACTCGATGCAAGCAATGACGGGGCGCTTGCCGAGGGCCTCCGTATGCGCGCGCACCGCGTCGAGTCTTGCGGTGAGGGTGTCCACCAGCCGGTGCCCACGCCCCGCGACATTGAGAGCATCCGCGACCGTGCGTATGTCTCGCCAGACATCGCCAAGGTCCATCGGCTCCAGGGAAACCACGCGGGGACGCGACTGCACCAATTCCCGCACTGCGCGCTCCACGTCTGACAGGCTGACCGCGCAGACCTCGCACTGCGTCTGCGTGATGATGTGCGTCGGCGCCAGGCGGTCGAGCTGCGCCGGGTCAACCCGATAGACGGAAAGCGCCTCGGCGACCAGGCGGCGCACCTGCACATCGATTCGCCAGCTCGTCGCGCCGGTATCGACCTTGGAGGACGAATACGCCGGAAGACGCTCCACGCCAGGCGGAAAGTCGCACTCGTGGGAGCGGCCGACGAGCTGTTCCTCGAAGCCGAGCGCGGCGACGATCTCGGTGGCGCTCGCGATGAGCGAGACAATGCGTGCATCTGCCATCGAGGAGACCTGCCGCTACAAAGACGGCTCCGGCCAGGTCATTGGGAGAGAGCCGGCTGCGGATGCGCCGCACGCCGAAGCGTCACCCGGCTGAAGAGCAGCGGCAGGAACAGCGCCATGCTGATCAGCGTGTTGCGGAAGAACGGGATCGCCTGCACGTAGCAGTCCACCAGGCCCGCCGCGTTGTGCGGGTAGCGGATGCCGTCGCCGAACGCCCATACACCGAAGTTAGAGACGACGAAGAAAACGACTGCCGAGGCGAGTCCAGTGGCCGCGATGCGCAGCCAGCTCCGCTGGCGACGCAGCAGGAAACCGCACGTCACGACCAGCGCGACCGACAGATACAGCACCGGTTGGCCGGCGTAGAAGGCCCAGTCGGCGCGGCCGGTCAACAGCCAGATGCCGAGGTCGCCGGCGAGGTAGATCGCGAGCGGGACGAGATAGGCGGCGCGCCCTGTCGCGTAGCACGCGGCGCCGAACACGCACAGCGGCAGCACCGGGGAGAAGTTCCAGGGATAGGCGGTGCTCGCGGGATCAATCGGGACGCCGATCGCATGCAAGACATAGGGCGCGAGCCGGAACGCCAGCGCCACCAGGACGAACACGGCCAGTGTCGAGCCTCGGGGCTGCATCATGGATCTCTCCCTTTCAGTGAGGCCGCAAGATCGTGGATCGCCAGGATGCTGTCAAGGAGCGCTCCGGCTTGCATGGAACAGATCGTGCCACCCAACGGCGCGCTAGCAAGCCCTCGGAGGGAGGGCGTCCCGCCCTCCATCGCGCCGCAAGGCGCGCAGAACATTCGCTGCACCACAAGGATGCGCGCCCTCGCGGGCGCGATGGAGGGCGGGACGCCCTCCCTCCAGAGGACGGCGACGCTAGAGGCCAACGCATCCGCTCGCTTGTTTTTGTGGCTTTTCCTACGGCGCATCCTCCTAGCCTGCCCGATCTATCAGTTTCGCCAGATTCGCAACGTGCTCGTTGAGGCTGGAACGGCCCCTGTCGGTCAGCTCGTACCAAGTCACGGGCCGCCGGTCGCGGAAGCTCTTCTCTGCCACGAGATGCCCGCTGTCCTCCAGCTTGCGCAGGTGAGTGCCCAGACTGCCGTCGGTTTCTCCCAAGACCTGCTTGAGGCGACTGTAGGACATTGAGTCGTGGGCGGAGAGCAGCACGCAGATCGCGAGCCGAACGCGGTGTTCGAGCAATCCCCGCAGTGCCCCCAGCTCCTCGACGCTGTCGATGTCGGGGTCAGTCCGCTGCATGCTGCGCCGCCCGCGCGCCGAGCCAGGCCTGTGCCACCAGCGCGGTGGCAACCGCTACACCCGCCGTGGTGGCACCGTACTCGGGAAGATAGAGCGTGACCAAGTAACCCGCTGCCAGAACGACGCCGATTGACATCAGCCGTCGCTCCAAGTGCAGCCCGGCGAGGAAGTAGGTCAAGGCGAGAAGCAGGATCCACAAGGAACTAACGCCCGACCAGCTCAGTTGACCGGATGCGATGAGACCCATGCCGAGCAGCCCCGCGCCGAAAAACGCCAGAAAGTGACCCATCCAACGCTTGCCCGTACGGCGGTCCGCCTGACCGGCGCGACGGCCTGCCTGCACTGCGAGCCGCCAGGTCAGAATGCCCCCGAGTGGGCCTGCGATGGTCCAGTAGATGCCGATCCAGCTCGAGCCCGGCCCGACGACATCAACGAGTGGAAATCCGACCAGGCAAATCGCTGCCCAAAGCAAGTAGATTGCCGGCACATGCACGGACGAACCTTCCGCCGCCGCTCGAACAAAGGCGAGGTCGTCTTTGATGGAAGCTGATTCAGTCACGCGTCTTCTCCTCCTGAATGGGCCCTGAACGTTACTCGTTTTTGCATCGTACTCTGAAATACAAAGTTAATCAAGCTGCTCAAGAAAGGGGACGAGCCTGCGTAGATTGGCAATCGCTGTGCGACGAAGGCGCACTCGCGTGGGTTGGCCCGCCGTTCGACATCGTTGGGCCTAGAATGACGCTGCCGCGCGTTGCAAGGCGCAAGCGCGTGGTCGAACGGCTCGGCCTCGCCGGCGAGAAATCGAGGACGACTTATCGACTTCGCCATGAGGGGGGTGACAGCGAGAGGGGGCGTTGTTTCGGGCTTCGGGGCGAGCGCTGCTTTGGGTCGGCGGCCCCCCCTCCGAGAAAAGGCGAGGAACGCCTTTTCTCGACTCCCCCGCGAGGGGGGAGTGACATTCGGGGGCACAGGATGCATTGGGGGAAGCTCTATGTGTGCTTTGCTCTGCGCTCGGAGGCCGAACCGGTGCTGACCATCGCCCTGTACGAACCCGAGATTCCGCCCAACACCGGGGCGCTGATGCGTCTGGCCGCGAACACCGGGGCGGAGCTTGCGCTAATCGAGCCGCTCGGCTTCGAGTTGACCGACACGCGGCTCAAGCGCGCCGGGCTCGACTACCGCGACCTCGCCACCACGACCGTGCATCCGAACTACGCGGCATTCCAGGGCTCCGTAGCCGGACGGCGGACACTGGCGTTCAGCAGCCGAGGCGAGACGCGCTACGACACCATCGAATACAGGGCCGACGACGTGCTCCTGTTCGGCCCCGAGTCCAGCGGGCTCCCAGACGAAATTCTCGCCTCCTTCCCCGCAACCCACCGCATCCACATCCCCATGCGCCCCAACTCCCGCAGCATCAACCTCGCCAACTCGGCCTCCATTGCCCTATATGAAGCTTGGCGCCAACTCGGCTTTTCGTAGCGGGCATTGGCGAGCCCTCCCCGAACAAAGCTCGCGGGCAAACACCAAGGCAACAGCCCCTGCCTCGCGAGGGCCTCGCTGGGGGAGGGCGTCCCGCCCTCCAAGCGTGCGCGCACGCAGCGGAGCTGGCCAAGGCCACCCCAACCCGCGTTCCAGACAACGCTAACAAAGCGCCAGCCTCCAACAGCGCCACCTTTTCGGACGCGGAACGGCACCGGCTTCACACTCCGAGCAGCCGGGTGCCTATGAACTCCCGGAAGGGGCGGTTGCAGCCGACCACGGTAGCGACGCCGGCGGTCAGTGCGCCGGCGGCCATGAACAGCAATGGCACGTTCTGGTCCACGGCGTCGGCGAGGACGCCGGCGAGGCCCATGGCCAGCGGCACGGTGCCGCCGATGACGGTCATCATCACGCTCATCACCCGGCCGCGCAGTTCGTCGGGGGTGGTCATTTGCATCAGCGTCGTGAAGGCCACCGTCATGATGCCCATGAAGACGCCGTTGACTGCGTTGGCGGCGAGCAGGATGTAGGGCGATTCAGCAACGCCGATGAGGAAAGTCGCGCCGGCCATGGTGAAGAGCGCGGTTAGGCCACAGGCGAGGCGTGCTGGCCCGTCGATGCGAACTAGGCCCGCGAATGCCATGCCGGCGACGTTGCCGGCGGCCATCGCCGCCATCAGGTAGCCAAACCAGTCTGGCGCGAGTCCGCGATGCTGGTCCAGCAGGATCGGCAGCAGCACGCCGGTCGGTGCCGAAACGAGGTTGAGCACGGCGAAGGCGAGCACCATGTTGCGCAGACCCGGCCGATTCCAGACGTGGCCGAGACCGGTGGCGACGTCCGAGACGAAGGCGGAGAACAGCGCCCGCATCGACGGCGGCGCATGGGGAAGGGTTTGCGGAACGCGAATGAACGTCTCCGAGAGCGCCGAGACGAGATAGGTGACGCCGTTGGCAAGGAACAGCGCCGGTGCGCCCAGCAGGCGAAACAGCACCCCGCCGATGGCGGTGCCGATGCCCATGCTGGCGGTCATGGAGAAGCTGTTCATGGCATTTGCCGTGGACAGCCGCGTGGTGGGGACGAGGTTCGGAATCGACGCCGTCACCGCCGGGCGAAAGAACGAGCTGACGATGCCGGTGAGCACGCCGGACACGACGAGCGCCGCCACCTTCGCGCCCACCGCGCCATCGACCGCGAGAAAGGCGAAGCCGAGGCAGAGCGCGGCGACGCCCAGCAGGCAGTCGCCGATGACGATCAGCCGCTTGCGGGAGTAGCGATCGGCGATGGCGCCGCCGACCGGGCCCAGGATGACTCCCGGAAGCGCCGCGGCCATGGACACCAATCCCATGGTGGTGGCGGATCCAGTCTCCTGCAGCAGCCAGTACACCGTGGCGATCTGCGACAGCGAAATGCCGACGCCACTGACGGTCTGGCCTTGCCAGAGCAGCAGGAAATGGCGGTTGAAAAGGCGCTGCGGGGTGCCGTCGTCAGCCTGAGACTCCGCGCCGCTCGGCCGCACGGGGCTAGGCTATGCGCTCGATCCTGCCGATCGTGCGTGTCCGGCGGGCTCGTCGGCTTGGTCTTGGAACACCTGTGGCCGGCCCCGCAGGCTGATGCGGTGGATCAGGCGGGTGTCGTGGTCGCCGGTGGCAGCGGCTATGGGAGTGGCGCTGTGCATGGTGGTGGGGTTGTCCCACATGAGGAGGTCGTGGCGGCGGTGGGTGTGGGCGGCGAGGAAGCGTTCCTGCAGGGCGTGCTGGCAGAGCTCTTCGAGTAACTCCTCTGCCGCTTGTTGCTCCATGCCCACGATGCCTTGGCTGGTGCCGGTGATGGCGTAGAGGGTCTTCTGGCCGGTGATGGGGTGGCGCCGCACCAGCGGATGCCGGACGGTTTCCTGGGGGTCTAGCCACTTCAGCGGGAGGGGAACGTGGTCTCCGGGGCGCGCCACCACGGACCGGCCGTGAAGGTGCAGCACCGTCAGGCCTTCGATGCGGCGCTGCATCGCCTTCGGCAGGGCGTCGTAGGCGGCGGCCATGTCGCAGAAGCGGGTTGCGCCGCCGATGTCGGGTGCCTGCACGGAGTACAGCATCGTCACCGAGGCTACTTGGTTGCGGAAGGATTGGTCGGTGTGCCAGTGCGCCGCACCCTTCGGCTCGCGCTTGGTGTCGATGCCGATGTTGGTGATGCGGACGATTTCTGGATGCTCGGGGTCGCCGGGGTTCTTGGTCAGGTGGATGGGCTCGCCCAGGCGCTCGGCGAAGGCGACGTAAGCGTCGTCGGTGAGCCCTCCGGTGCGCAGGACGACGAAGCGGCTGCGGTAGAGCGTGAGCAGGAGTTCGCGCACGCCGGCATCGCTCACTCGGGCGGTGTCGAGATCGAGGATCTCGGTGCCGAAGTTCCCCGGAAGAGGACGAGAGACGAACTCCACGGTGCTCACCTTCGATTGGACTGCACCGGGGCACTTTAGCAGGGTCTTCGGCAGGCTCCTCGGGCTTCACCTACGAGGCGGGTTGGCGGGGTTCCATTGAACGTACAATCCCGTCCTTTGTTGGCGACGGTGGAGGGTGGCGGTGAGCGAAGCATCGAGGAGCGATTGGCTGGCAGATCCGGCAAGCATTGGCCTTGATCCGGAGGCGCTCGAGAACCTGCGCGAGCGGGTGCGCAAGGAGGTGGACGAGGGCCTCTTGCCGTCGGCGCAGATTGCGGTTGCCCGCGAGGGCCGCCTCGGCCTCTTCGAGACGTTCGGCAACGAGACGAACGACTCGCTCTATTGCATCTTCTCCTCCACCAAGGCCATCACCTCGGCGGCGGCGTGGCTCCTGATCGAATCCGGCGACCTCTCGGTGGACGAACTCGCCGGCGACATCGTTCCGGAGTTCGCCACCAACGGCAAGGAAGTCGTGACGGTGGAGCAGCTCTTCCTGCACAGCGCCGGCTTCCCGTCCGCACCGTTCCGCCCCACCGACTGGCTGGACCGCGAGCGCCGCCTGCAGCGTTTCGCCACTTGGCGCCTGAACTGGGAACCCGGCTCGAAGTTCGAGTACCACCCCACGTCCAGCATGTGGGTGATCGCCGAGATCGTCGAGCGCCGGAGCGGCCGCGATTTCACCGAGTTCGTGCGCGCAGAGATCGCCGAACCCTTGGGCCTGCCGGATATGTTCGTGGGTTTGCCGGCGACACGCGGCAAGGACGTGGCGCAACTCACGCACTGCGGCGATCCCTTGACCAGCGAAGACTACGCTCGCCTCGGCCTGCCGGAGCCTCCGGTGACGGAAGTGACGGAGGAGGTGATCCTCTCGTTCAACTACCCGGAAGTGCAGGCCGTCGGCGTGCCGGGCGGCGGCGGCATCATGACCGCCGCCGAAGTCGCCCTCTTCTACCAGGGCTTGCTGCACGGCGGCAGCGTCGGTCGGAGGCGCGTTTGGGAGGACTCGACCCTCGAAATGGCACGCACGGTGCGCAGCGGCGACCTCTTCGATCCCCTGTCGAAGAAGCGCGTGAATCGCGGCCTCGGCATCGTCGTTTCAGGCGACAAGGACCGCAACTTCCGCGGCTTCGGTCACGACAACTCGCCCTTGGCGTTCGGCCACGGCGGTGCCGGCGGCCAGATCGCCTGGGCCGACCCCGCTACCGGCATCTCCATCGGCTACTGCACCAACGGCCACGACCGCAACCCCATTCGCATGGGCGGTCGGGGCGTCGGCATTTCCAGTCGCGCAGCGGTGTGCGCGGCGGCCTGAATCCCCCGGGGGGCGAGGGCATCCGGCCCTCGCTCGCCGACAGGCGCGCTTTCAAGCAGACCCAAGGCGCAGAGAAGCAAGACCTATGGTTCGGGCAATTGCAGCATTGGTGGCGCTTGCGCTCGCCGTCGGTATGGCCAGCGCGGCGAACGAGGCGGGCGAGAAGTTCCGCGACTGCGCTAGCTGCCCGGAGATGGTGATCGTCCCGGCCGGCTCCTTCCAGATGGGCACGCCGCCGGAGGACACTCGTAGCTTCGGCTACGAGCGACCGGTGCATCGCGTGAGGCTCAGGAGGTCGTTCGCGATGGGCGTGGCGGAAGTGACCTTTGCCGAATGGGACGCGTGCGTCGCTGCCGGCGGCTGCGCCTCTTACAGCCCGCCCGACAACGGCTGGGGCCGCGGCTCGCGCCCCGCCATCAACGTGAACTGGGCTGACGCGCGCGGCTATGCGCGTTGGCTATCGTCCCGAACCGGGCGCAACTATCGCCTGCCGAGCGAGGCCGAGTGGGAGTACGCGGCCCGTGCCGGTTCCGAACAAGCCTACGCCTGGGGCGACGACATCGGCACCAATCGCGCCAACTGCCTCGACTGCGGCAGCGAGTGGGACACGCGCTCCCCCGCCCCGACACGCTCCTTCCCCGCCAACAGGTGGGGCCTCTACGACATGCACGGCAACGTCTGGGAGTGGACCCAGGACTGCTGGCACGACTCCTACGAACGAGCCCCGGCCGACGGCAGTGCCTGGGAAGCGAGAGGCGGAACCATATGCCAGGCCCGCGTTCTCCGCGGCGGCTCCTGGTACAGCCGCCCCCGCAGCCTGCGCTCCGCCACCCGCTACACCTACAGCCCAGACCGCCGCTACTTCAACACAGGATTCCGCGTAGTCCGTTCTCTGTGACGAGGTGCGGTCGACATGATTCGATTGGATCACCGACGAACGCCTAGCCCGAGTCTCTCACCAGCCCACGTAGCGAGGGCGACGAGGCGCCGCTGTGGCTGCGGGGCACGCGCGTGCCAGGAGGCACGTCCGCGTGCCAGGAGGCACTGCGGAAGACGGCGAAGGCTCCGCCTTGAAGTTTCGCGCAAGCGAAACCTCCAACGCGCCCGTAGGGCGCGCGAACGTGTCCGCAGGACACGCAGGCATAGCTGGGCACTATGTCGAGCCGGCTGGAGGGAACCTGTCCGAAGGACAGGCGAGCCACCAAGCACCCATCGGTACGCACGATTTCGGTGCAGTTGGCGGCCTTGATGCGACTGGCCGTCCGCAGGTTCAGGCCCTCCTTACCTTCAGGCGGGGCGGTGAGGCTGTCGGTGCGCGGACAGTCAACGTTCGCAGCCTGGCGTACGAGGTCAGTGCGGTCAGGAACGCCTGGTTACGATGTGGGGCGGGATCGTTGCGACCATGCGGAGGTTCCCATGCATGAGATTGCTCCTGCGGCGTTGAAGCGCATGCTTCTCGGGGAGTCCGAGTTGGCCTTGATCGACGTGCGTGAGCAGGGCGCGTTCGCCGAGGCGCATCTCCTGTTCGCCGTGTGCGTGCCGCTCAGCTCCATGGAACTCGTGATCGGCGACCTCGTGCCGCGCAACGACACGCCCGTGGTGGTCGTCGCGGAGTCCGCGGACGACGATCTGGGCCGGCGTGCCTGGGAACGGCTGGGCGTGTTGGGGTACACCGACGTGCGGGTGCTCGCCGGCGGTCTCGCGGGTTGGCGCGCTCGCGGCCTCGAGCTGTTCTCCGGCGTCAATGTGCCGAGCAAGGCGTTCGGCGAGTTCGTCGAAGAGACCTACGGCACGCCGCGCGTCACGGCTGGCCAGGTCAAGAGCATGCTGGACGAAGGCCGGGACGTGGTGGTTGTCGACTCGCGACCGTACGACGAGTACCACCGGATGAACATCCCGTCGTCGACCGACATGCCCGGTGCCGAACTCGCTCTGCGCATCCACGACGTGGCACCCGACCCGGGGACGTTCGTCGTGGTCAACTGTGCGGGCCGAACGCGCTCGATCATCGGCACGCAGAGCCTGATCAACGCCGGGATCGAGAACCGCGTCGCAGCTCTCAAGGACGGCACGATGGGCTGGCATCTTGCCGGGTTCGAGTTGGAGCACGCGGCGACCCGCGTCGCACCCTTGCCGGGCGACGTTGGCATCGCGAAGGCCTTGGCGGCGGCCGAGCGCGTGGCCGAGCGTTTCGGCGTTCCGAACGTCGAACGTGCGACCGTCGACGAATGGCGCCAGGAACCGGGCCGGACAACGTACCTGCTCGACGTGCGCTCGCCCGACGAATACGCCGAAGGCCATCTGCCCGGCTTTCGCAATTCGCCCGGTGGCCAGCTCGTGCAGGCAACCGACGAGTATGTCGCCGTGCGCAATGCGCGGCTGGTGCTTGCGGACAGCGAGGGCGTGCGCGCCAAGATGACGGCATCCTGGTTGATCCAGATGGGCTGGGAGGACGTCTTCGTGCTCGAGGGCGGGGCGGGGTCCGGGTCTTTGGTCACCGGCCCGTGGCAGCCGACCTTGCGAGGCACGCTGGCTGACGCAACCGTCACCACCGACGAGCTTGCCGCGCACCTCGACGCGGTGACCGTGATCGACCTGGGACCGAGTCCTGCCTACGAGCAACGTCACATTCCCGGAGCGCTGTGGTGCGTCCGCGCTCGATTGGGAACGGCTCTGGCCGAGATTCCGGCAGACGACCCCGTGGTGCTCACATCGCCGGATGGCACGCTGGCGCGGCTGGCACTCGACGAGGCCCGAGAACCCGGCCACGAGGTCCAGGCGCTCGAGGGCGGCACGGAACGATGGCTAGCCGAAGGGCGTGCGGCGGAGACGGGGCTCGCGGGCGCCATCGGTGCGACGGACGACGTCTGGTACAAGCCTTACGAGCATCGGGGTGCGCAGGAGAGGTTCATGCGCGACTACCTGACTTGGGAAGTGGCGCTCCCCGGGCAGATCGCTCGCGACGGGACGGCCCGCTTCCGGAGGTACTGAGGGTTGCAGCAGTTGCGAAGCAACTGCCACGCGCTCGCAAGGGCGCGCCAGTTGCGAAGCAACTGCCAACGCGCTCGCAAGGGCGCGCTAGGCGGCGGTCACGCAAGCTAGCGGAGAGACCACATGGCGTATTCCCTGGACGGTTTCTGTGACGACGTCCGAGCGATCCTGAGCGAGAGGGACGACCACGACGGTCGGCAAGAGGTCAGGCGGAAGCTCGAAGTGCTGCTGGGCGACCCGGGCTTCCGGGCCGCCTACCTCGACTCAGACGAGGACGGCATGGCGCAGATCTACGAGGATCCTGACCTCCGATTCTGCGTCTTGACCTACAACATGGCGGCAGCGCATAGCTCGCCACCTCACGACCACGGCGAATCGTGGGCCGTCTATGGCCAAGCCCTCGGCCACACGGACATGACCATCTGGTCGCAGCCGGACGACGGCAAGCGCATCGCGCCCAAGCGGACCTACCGCCTGGAGGCGGGACAGGCGGGCCTCTTCGACGTTCGCGAGATCCACTCGATCAGCTATTGCCATGGGGCCAAGTTCGTTCGGGTGACCGGCGTGGACATGAGTGACCAGCCGAGACGCGTCTTCGACCCCGAGACCGGGGAGGAGCATGAGGTCGCGAGCGTCGGCACGAGCCGGAAGTAGTGGAACATAAGGAGGTGGCTCCCCTTTTCCGCGGCGACTTGTGCACGGTGCTCAGGAGTGAAGGAGGTAATGTGGCTCAACCGTATCAGTTCGACAGCAGACGGCTTGGCGCCCAACGGACGCGCGGCTTTGCTGCGCACCTGTCCCTGCTGGTCTTTGTTGCCGTGTTCGGCATCGGCGCAGCACAGGCCGAGTTCGACGATGAGGAGGGCGACGATGACGTGGAGCGAGTGGTCGTTGGAGCAGGTCAGGTTGGGACTCCCCAGAGTGGCGGCAGCGAAAGCGAGACTCGCCAAAAGGTGACCATTGAGCTCCCCGATCGGGACGCGAACGCCTGCCGCAGTGATCCGATGAGGGGTCCGGAGATGGTCGTCATCGAGGGCGGTCATTTCTGGAGGGGCTCGCTCCACGGCGACAGTGATGAGAAGCCGGTGCACATGGTTGCGGTGCAACCGTTTGCCCTGGGCCGCTGCGAAGTCACGGTGGCGGAGTCCATCAGCCAGTGCACCTCGTCGAGCAACGCCGGCACCTTCTGAACTTCGTCGATCACCACCTGAAGTGGCGGAATGTCCGATGCGTCAAGCTCCTGACGCAGCGACTCAGGCCGCACCGCGTAGCGCCGCAGTTCATCCGCCTTCAGGAGATCAAACCCAAAACGCATCGCCAAAACGCTGCCGAAGCAGCGTACTCTTGCCGGTCTGGCGCGGCCCCCAAAGAAAGAAGGTGTCCGTGCCGGCCGCCGGCAGCGCCAAGGCTCTCTCGTCGGGGCACCAAAGGCCTCGCAGCGCTTCGCGGTCCATTGAGGTTTCGTGCATGGACTCCTCATCGAAGAGACAAGTGAGTGAGGTCAAATGGGTGCCCGCTGCGCGGTTCCGGTTGCAGCTAACTCCCGTGGCGCCACGGCCGTACTTGGCGATGTACCTGCCTGCCACCACCTCGAGTTCGGCGGAGTACCGTTCCGGGACAATCTTCCAGATGCGTTTCGAGTAGCGCCGGATCCACGGCAATGTCTCCGGCGAAGCCGCCACCGACAGCCAGCCGATGCCGCGCACCGGGTCGTAGGGGATGCCGCCGAGGCCGTGCAGGTAGATGTAGCCGAGCCGCGCCTGCGCCGTCTTGAACCCGCGCTTGGCCGCGGCGAGCAGGTGCGGATAGGCGCGCGCGTAGTCGCGTCGGCGAAAGTGCTTCACGCCTTGTCCCTGTGCCTTGTAGGTGTCGCGCATCTCGATGAGCGAGGGAACGGGAAGTCGCTCGGCGCTGACGACCACCTCTTCCACGTCATCAGGATTGGCCGTTTCGATGGACGGTGAGCTCTCCAATGCAGCGGCGGGTATGGCCAATGTGGCCATCGCCAGAGCGCCGGCGACCAGCCTTTGTGTGAACCATGTCACTTTGTCACCTCCTCTCTCGGCTCAGCTTGTCGCGAAAGCGCAACCAACAACGGAAGTCGGCACATGCGCGCGGGTGATGACCTGTCGCAGGTGAGGCAAAACCCTAGCCACGTATCGGAACTCCTCCCGGATGCTAAAGCCGATCGCTGGCCAACGGCCCGTCAGTTTGCAACGCAAACGTTACGCAATGGCAGCAAATGTGACGGGAGCGGGATTCGCCCCGTGAAGCCTCGCCCCGAGGGCCTGCTCTGGGGGAGGTCGTGACGCCGCAACTCCCTCTACTGCGCACGGTCTCGCTTTCCGTCCTCCCGACACACAAACATCTCGTCCTACACAACGTAGGCCATCTCTAGTTCATCGGTGCCATGCATGGACCACCCACCACACAGGCTATTCGTGCTCACCGCCTTGCCCGTTCGGAAAGCGCGTCCGGCTTGGAACCTGTGAAGGGAGGTCGGCTGTGGGAGGCAGCCTCCCGGCGGCGGGAAGGTCAAGGCCTTAGGGGACGTGTAGGCAGAATTACATGCGAAATCCAAAAGTCAGTTTTGGATTTGCACTGTAACTGGTGGGCTGAATTTCGCGTGGTCGGTCCTAATTCACAAACCGTTCGCCAGCGCCTGAGGGGTCGGTGCCGCTACTGATCTCGGCTTCGTGGCGGCGCTTGGCTTCGGCGTATAGGGCGTCGAAGTTGATGGGGGCCAGGTTGAACGCGGGGAAGGTGCCGCGGGAGGCCAGGGAGTCGATGGCCTCGCGGGCGTAGGGGAAGAGGATGTTGGGGCAGGCGACGGCGAGGGCCTGGCGCAGGGGGTCGTCGGTGAGGCCCGTGATGCGGAAGATGCCGGCTTGCTGGAGTTCGATGATGAGGAGGGACTCGCCGTCCACCTTGGCGGTGAGCGTGAGGGCCAGGACTACCTCGTGGCGATCTTCGCCGAGAGCGTTGTTCTTGGTGTTGATGTCGATGTGGATTTGCGGCTGCCATTCGGAGCGGAACACCGCTGGCGCGCGGGGGGACTCGAACGAGGCATCCTTGAGGTAGATGCGCTCGATGGCGAGGCCTGGTGAGGGTGCGTTTTCAGCCATCAGCGTGCCTTTTTCCTGCCACTTCGCCCGCCGCCCTTGACCACCGGCAGGTTCTGGTTGCGCCATTCCATGATGCCGCCCTTGAGCCGCGAGACGTTCTCGAAGCCGGCCTTGCGCAGCACGGTGCCGGCAGCGCCGGCATGTTGCCCCATCTTGCACGTCACGACGACGGGCTTGGCCTTGTGCCGTTCGATCTCCGAGAGGCGGGCTGGGAGAGCGGCGTGGGGAATGTTCACCGCGTCGACGATGTGCCCCTCGGAGAACTCCTTCTGGTCGCGCACATCGACCACAAGCGCGCCGTCGCGGTTGACGAGGTTGACGAGCTCCTGCGCCGTCACGCCGCGCCCGCCACGGGAGACTTCGTTGCGCACGAAGAGGCCGAGGACAATCAGGAATGCGCTCACTAGGAACGGGTGGTTCATGATGAATTCGAGCAATCGTTCCATCGGCTACAGCCCCAGCACGTCTTCCATGCCGTAGAAACCCGGTTCCCGACCATGCACGAACTGCACGGCGCGCAGGGCCCCGGCGGCAAAGTTCTCGCGGCTGCCGGCACGGTGGGTGATTTCGAGCCGTTCGCCTGTGCCGGCGAAGGTGACGGTGTGGTCGCCCACGATGTCGCCGCCGCGCAGGCTGTGAAAGCCGATCGTGCGGCGCTCGCGTTCGCCGGTTTCGCCCTCGCGGCCGTACACGGCGTCGGTGGCGAGGTCCCGGCCCAGCGTCTTGGCGAGGATTTCGCCCATGCGCACCGCAGTTCCGGAAGGTGCGTCGATTTTGTGGCGGTGGTGCGCTTCGAAGACCTCCACGTCCACTTCGTCGCCAAGAATGCGCGCTGCTTGCTCGACCAGCATGAAGGTGACGTTGACGCCGACGCTCATGTTGGGAGAGAGCAGGATGGGCATGCGCTCGGCGGCCTTGCGGATGGCGGCGAGGCCTTCGGCGTCGAAGCCGGTGGTGCCGATGACCATTGCCTTGCCGGCTTCCATGCAGAGACCCACGTGCCTTAGGGCGGCGGAGGGGATGGTGAAGTCGATCAGCACGTCGAAGGCGTCGAGGGCGGGGCCAATGTCTTCGCTGATGGTCACGCCCAGGTCGCCGACGCCGGCGAGCAGGCCGGCGTCTTCGCCGGCCTCCGGTGCGCCGGGGCGGTCGGCGGCGGCGGCGAGGTGCAGGCGTTCGTGGGCGGCGATGCCGGTTACGAGGGTGCGGCCCATGCGTCCGGCGGCGCCGGCGACTGCGACGTTGATCGGTTCCGCCATCAGGGCACCCTTCGGCTTGACGTGCCCAGTGCCCTCGCGGCCATGGGCGTGTCGTTGCGTTTGCTCAACTGCCTAGTCCGCCGACGAACTTGCGCACCGAGTCGAACCAGGAACTCTCGCGGGGGGCGTGCTTGCCACCGCCGTTGTCGAGGCTTTCCTTGAACTCGCGCAAGAGGTCCTTTTGCTGTTCGGAGAGGCGCACCGGAGTTTCCACCACCATGCGGCACAACAAGTCGCCGCTTCCGCCGCCGCGCAGGGCTGGCACGCCGCGGCCGCGCAGGCGGAAAAGCTTGCCGGTTTGGGTTTCGGCGGGGACCTTTACTTTTACGCGGCCGTTCAGGGTGGGCACTTCGATCTCGGCACCCAGCGCCGCATCCACGAAGGAAATGGGCACGTCACAGAAAAGGTGCCGGCCCTCGCGCTTGAAGATGTCGTGTTCGGCAATGCCGATCTGCACGTAGAGGTCGCCCGGCGGGCCGCCGTTGATGCCGGCCTCGCCCTCGCCGGTCAGGCGGATGCGATTGCCATCGTCGACGCCGGCGGGGATGTCCACCGACAGGGTCTTGCGCCGTTCGACACGGCCGCCGCCGCCGCAGGTTCGGCAGGGATTGAGGATGACCTTGCCGGTGCCGCGGCAGCGGGGACAGGTTTGCTGCAGGGAGAAGAACCCTTGGGCGACGCGAATCTGGCCGGCGCCGTTGCAGTCGGGGCAGGTGGTCGGCGAGGTTCCCGGGGCGGCGCCGCTGCCGTCGCAGTCGGGGCAGGTGTCTAGCTTCGGCACGGGGATTTCCACGCTGTCGCCGCCGACGGCCTGCTCGAGGGTGAGGTTCAGCGGATAGCGCAAGTCGGCGCCGCGGCGCACGGAACTGCGGCTGCGACCGCCGCCACCGCCGCCGAAGATGTCGCCGATGTCGCCGAAAACGTCGCTGAAGATGTCGGCGAAGTTGCCGGTGCTGAAGCCGCCGGTTTCGAAGCCTCGACCGTCCACCCCGGCGTGGCCGAAGCGGTCGTAGGCCTCGCGCTTCTCCTCGTCGGAGAGCACTTCGTAGGCTTCGCTGGCCTCCTTGAAGCGCTCCTCGGCGTCCTCGTCGTCGGGGTTGCGGTCCGGGTGGTACTTCATGGCGAGGCGGCGATAGGCCTTCTTCACGTCGCCTTCGGACGCGCCGCGTTCGACGCCTAGAACGTCGTAGTAATCGCGCTTTGCCGCCATGGTTGCTTGCCGCCAGACCCCGCGTTGCTTGTCCTAGCTCGACTTGTCGTCCGACTTCCTGTCCGACTTCCTGTCGGCGTGGACTTCCTCGAAGTCGGCGTCCACGACATCCTCTTGGCCGGCACCGGCATTCGCGTTCCGTCCCGCACCCGGGTCGGGGTCGGCGCCCGCGCCGTCTCCGCCAGCGGCCTGTGCCTCGTCAGCATACATCTTCTGCGCCACGGCACCGGTCGCTTCGGTGAGGGCGTTGAGCTTGGCCGAGATGTCCTCTTGGTCCTCACCCTGAATGGCAGCTTCGAGGTCGGCGGCGGCGGCTTCCACCTTCTGCTTCTCTTCGTCGGTGATCTTGTCGCCAGCATCGCCCACCATCTTGCGGGCGGAATGAACGACGCTGTCGGCTTGGTTCCGCAGGGTCACCATTTCCTCGAACTTGGCGTCGTCCTCGGCATGCGCCTCGGCGTCGCGCACCATCTTCTCGATCTCGTCGTCGGCGAGCCCGCTCGACGCCTTGATGACGATGGACTGTTCCTTGCCGGTGGCCTTGTCCTTGGCGGAAACGTTGAGAATGCCGTTGGCGTCGATGTCGAAGCTCACCTCGATCTGCGGCATGCCGCGCGGCGCCGGCGGAATGTCCGTGAGGTCGAAGCGGCCGAGCGATTTGTTCTGCATCGCCTGTTTGCGCTCGCCTTGCAGCACGTGGATGGTCACCGCGGTCTGGTTGTCGTCGGCGGTGGAATAGACCTGCTGCTTCTGCGCCGGAATGGTGGTGTTCTTCTCGATCAGGGTGTTCATGATGCCGCCGAGCGTCTCGATGCCGAGCGAAAGGGGCGTGACGTCGAGCAGGAGCACGTCCTTGACGTCGCCCGACAGCACTGCGGCCTGGATCGCTGCGCCCATGGCGACAGCTTCGTCGGGGTTTACGTCGCGCCGTGGCTCGCGGCCGAAGAACTCGCGCACCTTCTCCTGCACCAGCGGCATCCGCGTCTGACCGCCGACGAGGATCACCTCGTCGATGTCGCCCACCTTGAGGCCGGCGTCGTCGAGTGCGGTGCGGCACGGGGCGATGGTGCGCTCGACGAAGCCCTCGACTAGGGATTCGAGCTTGGCGCGGGTGAGCTTGATGACGAGGTGCTTGGGCCCGGTCTGGTCGGCGGTGATGTAGGGCAGGTTCACCTCCGTCTGCTGGCTGGAGGAGAGCTCGATCTTGGCCTTCTCCGCCGCTTCCTTGAGGCGCTGCTTGGCGATGGGGTCGCCGGTCAGGTCGACCTTGTTCTCGGCCATGAACTCCTGGGCCAGGTAGTCGATGATGGCGAGGTCGAAGTCTTCGCCGCCGAGGAAGGTGTCGCCGTTGGTGGAGAGCACCTCGAACTGGTGCTCGCCGTCGATCTCGGCGATCTCGATGATCGAGATGTCGAACGTGCCGCCGCCCAAGTCGAACACGGCGATCTTGGAGTCGCCGCGCTGCTTGTCCATGCCGTAGGCGAGGGAGGCGGCGGTGGGTTCGTTGATGATGCGCTTGACGTCGAGACCGGCGATGCGGCCGGCGTCCTTTGTGGCTTGGCGCTGGGAGTCGTCGAAGTAGGCCGGCACGGTGATGACGGCTTCGGTCACGTCCTCGCCTAGGAATTCCTCCGCGGTCTTCTTCATCTTCTTCAAGACTTCGGCGGAAACTTGCGGCGGGGCGAGTTGCTCGTCATTGCCTTCGACCCAGGCGTCGCCGTTGGCGGCTTCGACGATCTTGTAGGGCACCATGTCGATGTCGCGCTGCACCACGTTGTCCTTGTAGCGCCGCCCGATGAGGCGCTTGACCGCGAACAGGGTGTTGGCCGGGTTGGTCACGGCCTGGCGCTTGGCGCTCTGGCCGACGAGGGTTTCGCCGTCGGTATAGGCGATGATCGACGGCGTGGTGCGGTCGCCCTCGGAGTTCTCGATGACCCGCGCCTCGCGGCCGTCGAGCACGGCAACGCACGAGTTGGTGGTGCCGAGGTCGATGCCGATGATCTTGCCCATGATGGTCTCCGTTTGTCCTGCGTGCAGTTCTTTCAGTGGTTAGGTTTGGGAAATTGGGTCGGGAGGACGATTAATCAAGCGGTTGCGGTGCTACTCGGGCGCCTTGGCCACCAGCACCCGGGCCGGACGCACGAGGCGCTCGTTTAGGGTGTAGCCCTTCTGCACCACTTGCAGCACTGAGCCCGGTTCCGCGTCGGGGTTCGGCAGCATGCTCATGGCTTCGTGGAAGGAGGGGTTGAACGGTTCGCCCACGGGGTCGATGGCTTCGACGCCGTGGCGACCGAGGGTTTCGTTCATCAGGCGCAGCGACAGTTCGATGCCTTCCACGGTGCTGCCAGCGGCGTCGTTCTCACTCGCGAGCGCCGAGGCGGCTTCGAGTGCTCGCTCGAAGCTGTCGATGACGGGCAGCAGGTCGGCGGTGAACTTCTCGAGGGCGAACTTGTGGGCATTGGCAACGCTGCGATCGGCGCGCTTGCGCACGTTCTCCACCTCGGCGGTGGCGCGCAAGGCGCGGTCGTTCAGGCTCTCGATCTCTTCCTGGGCAGCCTCGAGGGCGACGTTCAGGGCGACGATGGTGGTTGCTGGATCTTCGGGTTGCTCTTCCGCCGGCGCGGCATCGGAGTCGGGTGCATCCGTTTCGGCACCCTGTTCCGGATCGGCCGGCGTCATGGCGGCTTCGCCACTAGCATCTTCGCTGTCTTCCGCGACACGACTCGTCGCATCAGCGCCTTGTCCCGGCGCGCCTTCCGGGCAGGTTTTGTCGGTTTGCATTGAAAGCGGTGGATTCGTGCAGTGTGGAAGGCGGGTAGATGGCGACGATGCAGTCGAATTTCAACCCTGCCCGAGCGTCGCGAGGGGTTTGGCCCATAGGGGCGGGGCTTGTCCCCGCCCGTCTTGAATGCGACACGAGGAATTTCGTCGAAGCGTAGCAGCTCGAGTAAGCGAACTGCCAACGCGCCCGCAAGGGCGCGCCGGGACTAGCGAGAGGCTTGGCGGCGCTCTTGTGGGTGGTCCATCGCGGCGCCGAGCAGGCGGGCGGTCACGTCCACCACCGGGATGACCTTTTCGTAGGCCATGCGGGTGGGGCCGACGACACCGAGCACGCCGGCCACCTGGCCGCCCACCTGATAGCGCGCCGTGACCAGGCTGTAGTCGTCGAGGGCGCGGTAGCCAGACTCTTCGCCGATGAAAAGCTGGATGCCGTCGCTGTCGAGGCAGCGGTCGAGCAGGTGGACGATCGCGCTCTTGTGGGCGAAGGCGTCGTACAGCTCGCGCACCGCCTCGATGCTCGGTAGCGAATCGAGCAGGTTCGTTTCGCCGCTGACGACGCAGTCGTCCTCGCCGTCCTCGCCGTCCTTGGGGAATGCCTTGCTGGCGACGTCGAGGGCGGTCTCCATCAGGGCGTTGAGGCGATCCTTATCGCCGCGCATGCTGTCGAGGATGCCGGCGCGGATGGCGCCGAGGGACTGGCCGAAGAACTCCGCGTTGATGTAGTTGGCGGCGCGGGTGAGCTCGGCTTCGGTGTATTCCCGGTCCGGATGGATGACCCGGTTTTGCACTTCGCGGTCGTTGACGACGAGGATCACCAGCACCCGTCCACCCGAGAGGTGCAGGAACTCCACTTGCCTCAGCGACACCTGCTCGGGCCTGCGCACCGTAACGACACCGGCCATGTGGGTGAGGTGCGAGAGCAGTTGCGAGGCGGATTCGACGAGTTCGGTGGGACCGAGGTCGGGGCTCAGTTCGCGGTGCAGGTGCCGAACCGCATCGGCTTCCATGGGGCTCACCGAGATCAGGCTCTCGACGAAGAATCGCAAGCCCTGATGCGTCGGCACGCGCCCGGCGGAGGTGTGCGGAGAGGTGACGAGGCCGCGGGTCTCCAAATCCACCATGATGTTGCGGATGGTGGCGGAACTGACGGTGATCTCGCGCGAGGCCGCGAGGGTTTTCGAGCCGACGGGGTTGCCGTCCTTCAGGTAGTGCTCCACCAGCATCTTGAAAAGATGCTGCGCCCGCTCATCGACGTTTTCCGGCAACTGCCTGGGCTGGCGCATCGCTTGGCTCCTCAAGGCGACGCGGCGGAAGTTGCTGCTTCACGGCCGCTGTCAACCTACTCCCGATGGGCCGATTGTATTGCAGCAGCGCAGGTTCTAGGCAGGTACGGGCTACCGGTGGTGTTTCACTTTGACTTGCCGAGCGCCTGAGGCTACTGGCGGGAGGGCGGGCGCCGCCAAACTCCTCGCTGACGCTCGGGGTCTGGACTCAGCCCCCACCTCCCCAAGACCATGCACCCCATACGCGGCGCTTTCGCGCAGCGCCTGGGGTGCAAGCTCTTGGTGCCCTCCTCCAGAGCGGCGCTCAGCGGCTCAGCAACACCAATATGCCGGTGGTTGGGCCGTAGTGGAGCAGTAGGTCGTCCTTGCCGTCTTGGTTTAGATCCTCCGCGTCCGTGCGGCTCGGCGTAGCATCGCCGAAGGGTTCGTCGAGCTCCACCTCTTGCGGACGCTTCGGGAACAGGCGCTTGCTTGGCTCGCCCAGAGCGATCTCCAGGCCGTCCTCCACCACCTGCACCATGTCTTGGCGGCCGTCGCCGTTCACATCCGCAAACGTCGGGCCGGGGCTGTTCTCCCCCACCTTCATCTTCCGGGTTGCAGCAGGTTCGTCGTCGAACCCCTCCTCGCCCATGAGGTAAATCCCCGCGTCGAGGGAGATGGAACCGGTCATCAGCGCCATTGCAATCTTGCCGACGCTGAACTCGCCGGAAAGCGCCACCACGTCTTCGCGCCCGTCGCCGTCGATGTCCACCATCTGGATGTCGCCAAAGGAGCCGGTGGCGATGCTGGAGTTGGGGTGTTCGTCAAACACAGTCGCCCCACCGTCGCGGCGGCCGAAGTGAAAGAGCGTTGCGGTTTCTGCCTCCATCGGGCCTTCGCCCTTGGCGGTGGAGACGGTGATGTCGGCTATGCGGTCGCCGTTGTGGTCGGCGATGTCCCGCAACGTGCGGGTGGGGGTGTCGTCATTGATGGGCCGGTCGGCGCTGGAGTCGGTTAATCCGCCGGGGACCGTGATCGACTCGGGCTCAGAATCCGCGGTCGCATCCTTGAAGACGAGGAGTTGGCCGTCCTGCAGAGCCGCCAGGTCACCGCGACCGTCTCCGTCGTAGTCGAGCGCGTACATGGATGGCGCGGTGAAGGAAATGCTGTTGCCCACCTGAATCAATGGCGGAACGGGCAGCTTGATGGGCGCATCGAAGGTGCCGCCGGCGCCCTGGAGGGTGATCCAGATACCGTCGAAGTCGAGCAGCACGATGTCGTCCGCTTCATCGCCGTTGACATCACGGCCCACGTCTCCCACGGCGACGCCGCGTGCCTCGCCGCGGTAGAGGGTGGTTGCGACGGCCATGTCGAGGGGCTTGAAGGTCCAGTCGACTGGATCGAGCCAGGAAAAGTGCGTGCCGTCGAAGATGACGAAACGGTCCCGGCCGGCGATGGACATGCTATCGGCCAGAACGGTGCCAGCAGGCAATGGGCCGCGATGCACTTGGCTCCAGCCATCGTCGCCCAGCGAGTGGACAGCGCATTCCGTGGCGTCGTGGTCGCCGCCGACGAACAGGAGGCTCGGCGCATTCGCAAAGCTGCCAGACAGCGTTTCCTGCACGCGGAACGGCGCTTCGATGGCGTGTTCGTCGAACGCCACCGTCTGTGCGGCCACCGGCGCGGCGACGAGCAACCCAATGCAGCAAGGCAGCAAGGCCCTTTTCATGTCCACGCGCCCTCCCCTGCGCACTCGCAACACGCCAATTGTCGCAGCCTCGTGCGGGTTGGTTTTCGCCGCCATTCGGACTCGGCGATGGTCGGCCCATCGGAAGGAAGGGCAGGCTCTTGGCGGGAAGCGCGCTCTGCCGTCCCTGGCGCCGACAGGCGCCTTACTTCAGGCCACGGCCCGCGCCCTTGCGGCGCATGGGAAAGCAGAATGCCTTCCCTCCAAGCGCGCCTTTGCCGTAGTCTGCCGCTTCCCCACCAGGCCACGGCACCACGCCGTTTTTTCGTGCTCAAGGCCCTAACCGTTCGCAACTTCGTGCTGGTGGATCGGCTCGACATCGAGTTCGGTCCCGGCCTCACAGTGATCACCGGCGAGTCCGGCGCTGGCAAGTCGATCTTGCTCGACGCGCTCTCGCTGGTGCTCGGCGCACGGGTGCAGAGGTCGAAGATTCGCCCTGGCACAACTGGCTGCGACGTCAGTGCCGAGTTCGATGTTTCCGCCCAGCCGCAGGCGCTGGCAGTGCTGGGCGAGCAGGAGGCATTCGATGCGGAATCGGAAGGCAATTGCCTCGTGCGGCGGGCGGCAAGTGCGGAAGGGCGCTCGCGCGCCTTCGTCAACGGCGCGGCCGTGACGGCGGCCGTGCTTGCACGGCTGGCGGAGCCGCTCATCGACATTCATGGCCAAGACCAGCACCGGCTCGTCATGCGGCCAGACCAGCAGCGGCGCCTGCTCGACGACTTCGGCGTGGATGCGACGCTTGCTGCCGCGGTGGCGGACGCACATCGGCGCAGAACGGGGGCGGCGGCGGAACTCGAGGCGGCGCGCGCGGATGCGCAACGCCGGCAAGAGCGTCGGGCACTGCTTGCCTACCAGACCGAGGAACTTGGCGCGCTGGGGGAAGACCTCGGCCGCTTCGACGAGATTGCCGCAACCCATCGACGACTCTCCCGCGCGCAGGAGATCGTCGCCGCAATCGGCACTGCGGTGACCGAGATTCAGGACGACCTCGGCAGCCGTGCCGCGCACATCGTGCGCGCCATTGAGGATGCGCAAGACCCGCACGAAAACCTCGCCCGCGCCAATGAGCTGATGAACTCCGTGCAAGTGTTTTTGGAGGAAGCGGGCGACGAACTGCGGCGCTATCTCGACAGCTTCGACGCTGCCGAAGAGACGCTTGCGGACGTGGATGCACGGCTGTCGGCACTGCACGACGTTGCCCGACGGCACCGGGTTCCGCCGGCGGCGTTGGCGGAACATCTTGCGGCGTTGAACGAGGAGCTAAAGGAACTCGCAGACGAAGACACCCGCGTGGAGGCGCTCGAGGCCGAGGCGCGCGACGCGGCGGCGGAATTCGGGCAGTTGGCCGAGCAGCTCTCTGGCCAACGCCGTGAGGCGGCGGCGCCTTTCGCGGCCAAGGTCACCGAGGCCATCCGCGAACTGGGCCTCAGCGAGGCGTCGCTGGAAGTGCAGTTCTCGCCAGCGGAGTCTGCCGCTGGTCTCGAGAGCGTGGACTACATCATCGCCACCAACCCCAAATACCCCGCCGGCCGCTTGGGCGACATCGCGTCGGGGGGCGAGATTTCTCGCATCAGCCTCGCGATTCAGCTCGTGGCGGCGGAGCACTCGGCGCTCCCCTGCATGATCCTGGACGAGGCCGACGTGGGCGTCGGCGGCACCTCGGCGGACGTGCTCGGACGCGTGTTGCGCCGCCTTTCCCGCAGTGGCCAGGTGATTGCCATCACCCACGCGCCGCAGATCGCCGCCCTTGCGGACGCGCACATGAAAGTGGTGCGCAACGACGATCAGGATGTGGCCATCGTGCCCTTGGACGAAGACGGCCGCGTCGGGGAACTCGCACGAATGCTCGGCGGTCGAACGGTGACCGAAGAGTCGCGCAGCTACGCGGCGACGCTGTTGCGGGAAGGGCGCGGAGCGAGCGATTGAGGCGCGAGGCATTGTCCGGCACTGCTACCATTCAACTTGACCGCAAGGAACCTGACAGCACCGTGACCCACTTCACTTGGCGCCCTTGGCGGCCGGCCCTGCTCGCGATCATCGCCGCGCTGACGCTGGCGGCGTGCGCGTTTCCGCGCATGCACCGGGTGACGGTGCAGCAGGGCAACGTCATCACGCAGGAAATGGTGGATCAGTTGAGTCCGGGCATGACCCGCGAGCAGGTGGCGTTCGTCATGGGCGAACCGGTGATCCGCAATCCCTTCAACGCAGACCGCTGGGACTATGTGTACTCGATGCACATCCCCGGCACCCCGACGGCGATCGTGCGCATGTCGCTGTTCTTCAGCGGCGACGAGCTTTCGCACCTCACGGGCGACTTCGCACCGAAGTCGGCTTGGGATGAGGACGACCCGCAAGCCGGCGAGACAGAAGCAGAAGGGTCGGAGTCGCCCGACCTCGCCGGCACGCAGTAGGGGCGGGGCTTGTCCCGGGCTTGTCCCAGGGCTTGTCCCGGCCCGTGTTGAACGCACCGACAGACTCGGTACGCTAGGAGGCTCCGCCGTAGGAAAGGCCGCAAAACAAGCGAGCGGATGCGTTGGCCTCTAGCGTCGCCGTACTCTGGAGGGAGGGCGCGCTAGACCAGCGTGTAGCCCGCTTCGCTCAAGGGCATCGACCGCACG
>JAPPDJ010000079.1 GCA_028824555.1 Gammaproteobacteria bacterium
CGCCATGAACCGCATCGGCGGCAAGTCCAACACCGGCGAGGGCGGCGAGGACCCGGATCGGTTCGTGCCGCTGCCGAACGGCGACTCGCGCCGCTCCGCCATCAAGCAGGTGGCGAGCGGTCGCTTCGGCGTCACCGTGAACTACCTCGCCAATGCGGACGAGCTGCAGATCAAGATCGTCCAGGGCGCGAAGCCGGGCGAAGGCGGCGAACTGCCAGGCCGCAAGGTGGACGACTACATCGCCAGCATCCGCCATTCCACGCCGGGCGTCGGCCTCATCAGCCCGCCGCCGCACCACGACATCTATTCGATTGAGGACATTGCCCAGCTCATCCACGACCTCAAGAACGGCAATCCCAATGCCCGCATCAGCGTCAAGCTCGGCGCCGCCATTGGCGTCGGCACGGTGGCGGCGGGGGTTGTCAAGGCGCGCACCGACCATCTGGTGATCGCCGGCGACACCGGCGGTACCGGCGCGTCGCCCCTCACCTCCATCAAGCATGCCGGCGTGCCCTGGGAGCTCGGCATCGCCGAGACGCACCAGATTCTGGTGATGAACAACCTGCGCTCCCGCGTAACCTTGCAGACCGACGGCCAGCTCAAGACGGGCCGCGACGTGGCCATCGCCACGCTGCTCGGGGCAGAGGAGTTCGGCTTCTCCACCGCGCCTCTGGTGTCGCTCGGCTGCATCATGATGCGCAAGTGCCACCTCAACACCTGCCCGGTAGGCATCGCCACCCAAGACCCGGACCTGCGCCGCCAGTTCACCGGCGCTCCAGAACACGTCATCAACTATTTCTTCATGGTGGCGCGGGAGCTCCGCGCCATCATGGCGGAGCTTGGCTTCCGCACGGTGAACGAGATGGTGGGGCGCGCCGATGCCCTGCACATGGACGACGCCATCGATCACTGGAAGGCGCGGGGCATTGACCTCGCGGCCATCCTCGCCCCGGCGGAGCAACCGGAGAACTGCCTCGGCACCTATCGGATTCACGACCAGGACCACGGCATCGCCGAAGCACTCGACAACAAGCTGATCGAGCTTGCAGAACCCGCGCTGGCGCGACGGGCCAAGGTGCATGTCGACCTGCCAATCGAGAACACCAACCGCGTGGTGGGCGGAATGCTCTCGCACCGCATCATCGAGCGAGCCGGCCCCGCCATGCTGGAAGACGGCGCCATCCACTTCAAGTTCACCGGCAGCGCCGGGCAGAGTTTCGGTGCCTGGCTCGCCCGCGGCGTGACGCTCGAAGTGGAAGGCGATGCTAACGACTACGTAGGCAAGGGGCTTTCCGGCGGCCGCGTCGTCATCTATCCGCCGAAGTCGAGCGCCTTCCGTGCCGAGGAGCAGATCCTCATCGGCAACGTCGTGCTCTACGGCGCAACCTCCGGCGAGTGCTTCTTCCGCGGCATCGCCGCAGAGCGCTTTTGCGTGCGCAACTCCGGCGCCCACACCGTCATCGAGGGCGTCGGCGACCACGGCTGCGAATATATGACGGGCGGCCGGGTGGTCGTGCTCGGCAGCACCGGCCGCAACTTCGCCGCCGGCATGAGCGGCGGCATCGCCTATATCCTGGATGAAGACGACGCCTTCGCGGACCGCTGCAACATGGGCATGGTGGCACTCGAACGCGTCGAGTCGGAAGGCGACATCGCCGAACTCAAGGAGCTGATCGCGAAGCACCAGCGCTACACCGGCTCCACGGTGGCAGAACGGGTGCTGTCGGATTGGCCCCGGGCCCTCGAACGCTTCGTCAAGGTGATGCCCCTCGACTACAAGCGCGTCCTTGAAGAGCGCGCCGCCAAAGAAGCCGACGGCGAACTCCGCGCCGTCGCCGGTTGAGCGAGAGCCGAGCTCGGAGGTGTCCCCTTGGGGCGAGGGCATCTTGCCCTCGCCCCCAAGGGTCCTCGGCGTGGTGAGAGTTGCAGTTCACAAGCTACGGCTTGATCCTTCACCGCTTTTCTGTCACGTTACGCGCCCCTTGCGGGGAGCCGTTGCGACTTGCGTTCCGGCGGATTTGGGAGAGAAGGGCGGTTCGTGCCGGGACAAAAAAGGCAGGGCGAGCGGTAACTAAAGGGTGGGTAAGCCGACCGGATTCAAGGAGTTTGCGCGCGAGGCGGCACCGTACCGCAACGCCGTCACGCGCGTTGACGACTTCGAGGAAATCTACACCGAACACGATGTGCCGCGGCTGACGACGCAGGCGTCCCGCTGCATGGACTGCGGCGTGCCGTTCTGCCAGTCGCCAGACCTTCCGGGCGGCCCGGCGCAGCGAGCCGGGTGCCCCATTCACAACCTGATCCCGGAGTGGAACGACCTCGTCTATCGCGACCAGTGGCGCGATGCCTTGGATCGCCTGCACAGCACCAACAACTTCCCGGAGTTCACCGGCCGTGTCTGTCCGGCGCCATGCGAAGGGTCGTGCGTGCTCGGCATCACCGATCCGCCGGTGACCATCAAGAACATCGAGATGGCCATCATCGACCGGGGCTTCTCCGAGGGTTGGGTGAAAGCGAAGCCGCCGCAGACGAGAACCGGCAAGAGCGTCGCCGTGGTTGGCTCCGGGCCGGCAGGGCTTGCCGCCGCCGCGCAATTGAACAAGGCCGGGCACCGCGTGACGGTTTACGAGCGCGCTGACCGCATCGGTGGCCTCTTGATGTACGGCATCCCCAACATGAAGCTGAACAAGCCCGACGTCGTGGAACGGCGGGTCGGGTTGCTGCGCGAGGAGGGCATCGAGTTCGTCACTGGCGCCGATGTCGGCGACGGCTCGAACGGTTCGCTGTCCGTGCAGGAGCTCGCCAGCGAAAACGACGCCATGCTGCTCGCCACCGGCGCGACGACGCCGAGAGACCTGCCCATTCCGGGCCGCGAGCTCGAAGGCGTGCATTTCGCGATGGAGTTCCTCACCAAGAACACCCGCAGCCTGCTCGACTCGAACCTCGCCGACGGCAACTACATCAGCGCCAAGGACAAAAACGTCATCGTCATCGGCGGCGGCGACACCGGCACCGACTGCATCGGCACCTCCATGCGCCACGGCTGCCGCACCCTCACGAATTTCGAGCTCTTCCCCATGCCGCCGCAGGAACGCTCGCCCGGCAATCCGTGGCCCACTTGGCCGGCGATCTTCCGCGTGGACTACGGCCACGAGGAAGCGGCGGCCAAGTTCAACCGCGACCCGCGCGTGTATTCCATCTCCACCACCGAGTTCGTCGGCGAAAACGGCCGGCTAACGGGACTCAAGACGGTGGACGTGCAGATGGTGGACGGCCGCTTCGAGAACGTGGAGGGCTCCGAACGCTTTTGGGACGCGGACCTCGTGTTCCTCTCCATGGGCTTCCTCGGCCCCGAACACTACGTCAGCGAACCCCTCGGCCTCGACCTCGACGAACGCTCCAACTACAAGGCCGACAAAGGCGCCTATCGCACCTCCGTTGCCAACGTCTTCGCCGCCGGCGACTGCCGCAGCGGCCAGTCCCTAGTCGTTCGAGCCATCAACGAAGGCCGCGAAGCCGCCCAGGAAATAGACCGCTTCCTCACCAGTGCCTGATAGGGCCGAGTCAACATCCATCCCCCACGGAAGCGCGCCCAACGGGCGGCGCTAGCCACTCGCTGCCCAAGCGTAGAATGCGGGGCACATTCACGAGCTTGAGCACATCATGGCCGAAGCAGTCCAGTTGACACCGCCGGACGCCGCACTTGCGTCCCACCCTTTGGACCCGCTCACCGCAGACGAGGTTGAGCGCGCCGCGGCCCTCGTGAAGCCCGGGCTCGGCGACGAAGCGGCCTTCTGTTCCGTAGCCCTCGTCGAACCTCCCAAGGAGTCCCTCAAGGCCCTTGCCACCGGAGCCTCCATCCCCCGCCGCCTGCGCTTCATGGGCTTCGACTACCCGGAAGGCGACCCCGATGGCGGCTTCGATGCCGTCGTCGATCTTTCCGCCGGCACAGCCGACATCTCCCGCATCGCCAAGGGGCAAGCGCCCATCGGTTTCGCCGATGTCGTGCGCGCCGTGCGCATCACCAAGGAAGACCCCGGCTGGCAAGCCGCCATGCGCGAGCGCGGCGTAACCGATTTCGAGCATGTGCAGATCGATCCCTGGCCGGCCGGCGGCTATCAGCATCCGAGCATCCCGGCCGGCCATCGCGCCCACCGCGCCATCAGCTTCGTGCGCGAGAACAAGACCGACAACGGCTACGCCCGCCCGGTGCAGGGCCTCATCGCTCATGTGGACCTTACCGCCGGCCGGGTCGCCCACCTCGAAGACCACGGCGCCATACCCCTGCCGCCGGAACATGGTCGCTACGACGCCGCAAGCCAACCCAATCTGCGCTCGCCGCTCAAGCCCCTCGAGATCAGCCAGCCGGAAGGCCCCGGCTTCACAGTAGAAGGCGGCTCCATCACCTGGGCCAACTGGCGCTTCCGCGTCACCATGCACCCCATCAACGGCCTCGTGCTGCACCAGGTGGAAGTGCGGGATGGCCCGGGCAAGGGCGATGACGCGCCCTGGCGTTCGGTGCTGCACCGGGCGGCGCTCTCGGACATGGTCGTCCCGTACGGCGACCCCGATCCCATGCACGGCTGGAAGCACGTCCTCGACGCTGGCGAAGCCAGCATCGGCAATTGCGCCAACTCCCTCATGCTCGGCTGCGACTGCCTCGGCGAAATCCACTACCTGGACCATGTGGCGGTGAAGCCCGACGGCAGCGCCCGCCTCATCGAACGCGCCATCTGCATCCACGAGGAGGACTACGGCATCCTCTGGAAGCACCACGACGGCCACGGCCAAACCACCGAGGTGCGGCGCTCCCGGCGGCTCGTCGTGAGTGCCTTCCACACCGTGGGCAACTACGAATACGGCTTCTACTGGTACCTCTATCTCGACGGCACCATCCAAATGGAGGCCAAGCTAACCGGCATCGTCGGCGTCTCGGCGGTGAACGAGGCCGAGGAACGTCCGGAGTACGCCCCCCTGATCGCGCCGAACCTCGCATCGCCCATCCACCAGCACCTGTTCTGCTTTCGCCTCGACTTCGATCTCGATGGCGACACCGCCAGCGTGTACGAAGTGGACGTGGAACCCGCACCGCAGGGACCGACCAACCCAGACGGCACGAATTTCCTCGCCACAGACCGCCTGCTTGCGACGGAAGGCGAGGCCCGCCGCAACACCAACGCCGCGCGCTCCCGCACGTGGAAGGTGGTCGCCACAGACACCACCAACCGCCTCGGCAAGCCCGTCGCCTACCGCCTGAATCCAAGCGCCACCCCAGCATTGCTGGCAAACCCCGACTCCCAAGTCGCTGCTCGCGCTGGATTCGCCCAACACAACCTCTGGGTAACCCGCCACGAGGAAGGTGAAATCTCCGCCGCCGGCGACCACCCCAACCTCCACCCCGGCGGCGACGGCCTGCCGGCCTGGTCAGGGCGCAACCGCGACATCAAGGACACCGACATCGTCCTCTGGCACACGTTCGGCTCCACCCACCTGCCCCGTCCGGCAGACTGGCCCGTCATGCCGGCGGAATACCGCGGCTTCACCCTGCAACCCATCGGCTTCTTCGACCGCAACCCCGCGCTGGACCTGCCGCCGGCGCACTAGGTCCTTGGAACGTGGCACGGTCAGCATCGTCAAGCAAGCAGGACTGAAGTGACCGCGGCAATGGAATACACCATCGTGATCGAGGAAACGCCGCGCAACTTCGCAGCCTACGCGCCCGACCTTCCTGGCTGCGTCGCGACCGGCGCGACCCGGGAGGAAGCGGTGCGAGAGATGCGGTGCGCCATCGCCTTCCACATCGAAAGCCTGCGCGAACACAACGAGCCCGTGCCCACGCCGAGTTGCACCGCCGCGGTGGTGAACGTAGCCGCCGGATGAGCGTTGGGGCTTAACCCATGCTCCCTCGCGTGGTCTGCACCCGGACGTTAGGACGTCCACGGCGAGCTCATCGACACGGCGCTAGACTTGCCGCCGACGCATTGCTTGAGGGGAACGCAAATGTCCATCCTGATCGTCGCGGACCGCGAAGGGGAACGACAGGTTGCCTTGGCGCGCGGTCTCAGTTTGGCACAGGCCATGGGCTGGGACGCCGAGGTGGTGGGGTTTTGCTACGAGTCGCTCGCGGGCCTCGACAACGTCGCGCACCAGCGCGAGGCGAAGCGAACGCTGATGGACCGGCGGCGGGAGGAAGTGGAGGCGCAGGTGGCGCGTCACCAGTCCGGCAACGTGCGCGCCAAGGTCGTAATCGGTTGGGAAAAGCTCGTCCACGAATGGGTGGACATCCGCTGTGACCGCATGTCGCATCAAGCGGTCATCAAGACAGCGCATCGCAGCGAGAGCTTCCTTTACACGCCTACTGACTGGCACCTGCTGCGCGAATGCCGGGCACCGGTGCTGATCGCCGCCGAGGAGATCTGGCGTCCCACCCACTCCATCGTTGCCGCCGTGGATCTCGCCAGCCGCTCGCGGGTCAAGCGCGCCCTCAATCACGCTATCGTCGCCACGGCCCGCGACTACGCGAAAGCGCTCGACAATCCCCTGCACTTGGTGCATGTGGTGCACGTCCCGGCGGCCCTCAAGGAGCTACATCTGGTCGATGAGGAAGCCCACACGCTGAAGGTGACGGACGCCATCCGCGCCAACGCCGCAAGGCTGTGCAAGGCGCATGGCATCTCTTCCGCCCAAGTGCTCGTCGAGCACGGCGACGTGGACGAGACCATCGCCGAGACGGCACGACGCCTTCAGGCTCAACTGGTGGTAATGGGTACGGTGGGCCGACAGGGCGTCAACGCCAAGATCGTCGGCAACACGGCGGAGAGGGTGCTGACGCGCATTCCCGCCGATGTACTGGCGCTCAAGCCGGGGACGGGCACGACGTCCTAAGGCGCGCATTTTCCGACGAGAAAGGCGAGCCCGGCGTCCGAGGTTGCCTGAAGTCAGGCACGGGCGACCCGTGCGTCCCCGGCCTTGGCGCTTAAGCTGCCCGGGCAATGGGTGGCAGAATGGAACTCCCGCTTCGAACTTGAGCTCCCATCACATGCCAATTCACGACCGCATTGCCCTGCGGGGCGCCCCAGGCTCACCCTACACGCGCAAGATGCTGGCGGTGCTGCGCTACCGGCGCATCCCGTATCGGTTCCTCGTTGGCGGTCTGGGGCCGGCGGACGAGACGCTGCCGAGGCCCAAGGTGGAGCTCTTGCCCACGTTCTACTTCGAGAACGAGGCGGAAGAGGGTGGCATCGAGGCGGTGGTGGATTCGACGCCCATCATCCGGCGGCTTGAGGAGGAGGCGCTCGGCCGCTCCGTCATCCCCACCGACCCCGCGCTTGCCTTCATCAATTATCTCATCGAGGACTATGCCGACGAGTGGCTCACCAAGCCCATGTTCCACTACCGCTGGTACTACGACGACGACATCCGTCTCGCCGGCGAAATCCTGCCCCGCTGGCGCAACCTCGCCGGCTCGGACGAGGCCATCGCACCGATGTCGGAGTTCGTCCGCGAGCGGCAAATCGGGCGGCTCTATGTAGTCGGCAGCAACGACACCACCGCGCCGGTGATCGAGGCCAGCTACCGGCGCTTCCTCACGGTGCTCGACAACTGCATCGTTGGCGGCCCGTTCCTGTTCGGCGCCCGTCCTTCGAGCGCCGACTTTGGCCTGTACGGCCAGCTCACCCAACTCGCCGCCTTCGATCCCACGCCAGCGCGAATCGCGGAAGCCGTGGCTCCGCGAGTGCTCGCCTGGGTGCAGTCGGTGGACGATCTTTCAGGCTTGGAACCGCAAGAGGACGACTGGATCGACCGCGCTAGCGTCCCCACCTCCCTGACGGGCTTGCTCGCCGAAGCGGGACGCACCTACGTTCCGGCACTCTTGGCCAACGCCCGCGCCATCGACACCGGCGCCGAACAGGTGGAAGCCGAAATCGACGGCCAGCACTGGGTGCAGCCGCCGTTCCCGTACCAGGCCAAGTGTCTGCAATGGGTGCGCCAGGGATACGCGCGTCTCACGGGCGACGACCGGGCGGCAGCCGAGAAGATCCTGGCGGGGACGGGCTGCGAAGCGCTTTTCTAACCCGCCGAGGACGCCGATTCGCTGACCAGCGAAGGGCCGGAGGGAAGGCATTCTGCCTTCCCTAAGCGCCGACAGGCGCTTTCCATCTCCCGCAATGAAGCAGGTGCGCTGGCGCGCAGGGAAGGCAGAATGCCTTCCCTCCGAGGCTTTCGCTTCGAATCAAAACCCTCAAGCGCCAACGTGGCGACGGCGCTCGCGGTCGCTCGCCGCTACGGTTGGCGAACGTGAATGTCCGTTCCCCCTGCCGGCAGTTCGAATACCATGCCTTCGGTGGTGAGCACCGCATCACTCGGCAAGTCGCGGCGGAAAATCTGTTCGAGCAGGTGGTTTCGTGGCGCTGGCACGAAGTGGTAGAGGGCGAGCATGCGCACGCCGGCTTCCTGCGCCAGCGGCGCAAGGTGGGCGGCATGGGCGTGGTAGTTCTGGATGTCGTGCAGGATGGTGGCGGCGCGGATGCGGCCGGCGTTCCTGGCCGCAGCTTCCATTCCGGCGATGATCGGCAGTGACAGGGCATCGTGCAGCAACAGGTCTGCATTCTTGGCTGCCGCCGTCAGGCTCGCGGTCGCGATGGTGTCGCCGCCCACGACCACCGAGCGGCCACGAAAGTCGATTCGGAAACCGTAGGCCGGCTTGACGGGTCCGTGATCCACGGCAAAGGCGGCAACTCGGAGGCCGTCGACCTCCATGACGACGCCTGGCGATATGACCTCCGCGTGCATCACGCCGAGGGCTGGTGGCAAGAAGTCCTCGCCGTGGTGGGCGACGCGATAGGCGCGGTCGATGGCGAAGGCCTCGTTGAAGCCGGCCACAACGCGCTCGATGCCGGCAGGCCCCATCACCTTGAGCGGCGCTTTGCGTCCTTGTACCCAAGAGGCGAGGTTGAAGTTGTTGATGCCGGCGATGTGGTCCGAATGCATGTGGGTCACGAAAATCGCCCGCAGCGTCTCGGTGGGCAGGCCGTGCAGTTGCGCGACATCCGCCGAGCCCTCGCCAGCGTCGAAGAGATAGAGCGAGTCACCGGCCGTGATGGCGACGCAAGTCTGCGCCCGCCCGGGTGCCACAAGCGGCCCTGACGTGCCGCACATGAATACGCGCAAGCCATCGAACTCAGCGGGGAGGCCCCCGGACAGTACGGCCCCCGCCATGCGGTCGAAAAGGAAATCCTGCCCGGCGGCCGTGCGAACCAGAAACCAATAGCCGCCGCCGACCAGCACGGCAACCGCAACCACCGAAGCAAGCGCCAGCGTTCCGAGACGGGCCATTCCCCTCTCGCGCACCCGTGCCGCCTACGTCAGTCGCTGCGCTGATGCGTGAATCGTGCGCTTGCGTTCCTGCGCACGAACGCGGCGGTCCGCTTGTGCGGTGCGCTTGCAGGGGTCGGAACACTGCTTGTCTGCACCGTAGGGTAGGAACCACTCGCCACAGACGCCACATTTGTGTGGCTGCACAGGGAGCGGCTCAAGAGTGCCGAGACGCCTCTGCTCGAGCAGCCGAGAGATTTCGGGGTTGGTGCGTGCGAGCTCGCGAAACTCCCGGTCGCCTATATCGAAGAGCTCCATGATCTGCTCTATGTCGAACCGCGGCGAGCGCAGCAACAACTCGATGGCGTGTTCCTCACTGCTCATGCAATTGGCCTTGGCGCGCCCCGCGAGTTAGTGGTCCGGAGATTATAGGCAGCCAAAGGCATCGCATCGCTCACCGCGTCAGGGCCGGGCTCTGCTGAACCCGAATCCCACAAAAGAAAAAGCCCCGCCTTTCGACGGGGCTTTTTTGGTTGCTCGCGACGCCCGATGGATGTCGCGAGCCTTGGCCTTAGGGCCGATTGCGGGCCGTGGGCGCTACATCATGCCGTCCATGCCGCCCATGCCGCCGCCCGGAGGCATCGCGGGAGGGGCGTCTTCCGGCATTTCGGCGACCATCGCCTCGGTGGTGATCATCAGGCCAGCCACCGATGCCGCTGCCTGCAACGCCGTGCGCGTTACCTTGGCGGGGTCGGGGATGCCCATCTCGATCATGTCACCGTATTCGCTGGTGGCACCGTTGTAGCCTTGGTTGCCGTCGAGGCCCCGAACCTTGTCGAGCACCACTGCGGCCTCGTCGCCGGCGTTGTCGGCGATCTGGCGCAGCGGCGAAGACATGGCGCGCAGGGCAATGGCGATGCCGACGTTCTGGTCTTCGTTGTCGCCGGTGATGCCCTCGATCTTCTGCAGGGCGCGAACGAGAGCGACGCCGCCGCCGGCGACGATGCCTTCCTCCACCGCAGCGCGGGTGGAGTGCAGCGCGTCTTCGGTGCGGGCCTGCTTCTCCTTCATCTCCACCTCGGTGGCCGCGCCAACCTTGATGACGGCAACGCCGCCGGCGAGCTTGGCGAGGCGCTCTTGCAGCTTCTCGCGGTCGTAGTCCGAGGTGGTTTCCTCGATCTCGGCGCGAATCTGCTTGATGCGGCCTTCGATGTCGATCTTCTCGCCGCTGCCGTCGACGATGGTGGTGTTCTCCTTCGTGCTCGACACCTTCTTGGCGGTGCCGAGGTCGTCGAGGGAGGCGCCTTCGAGCGTCAGCCCCACTTCCTCGGAGATCACCGTGCCGCCGGTGAGGATGGCGATGTCCTGCAACATGGCCTTGCGGCGGTCGCCGAAGCCGGGCGCCTTGGCGGCGGCGATCTTGACGATGCCGCGCATGTTGTTGACCACCAGCGTTGCGAGCGCCTCGCCTTCGATGTCCTCGGCGATGACCATTAGCGGCCGACCGGCCTTGGCGACGTTCTCGAGCACCGGCAGCATGTCGCGGATGTTGGAGATCTTCTTGTCGCAGAGGAGCACGTAGGGCTCTTCGAGGTCCGCGGACATGGAGTCTTGGTTGTTGATGAAGTAGGGGGAGAGGTAGCCGCGGTCGAACTGCATGCCTTCCACCACTTCGAGCTCGTTCTCGAGGCCAGAGCCCTGCTCGACGGTGATGACCCCTTCCTTGCCCACCTTGTCCATGGCGTCGGCGATGATGTCGCCGATCTCGGAGTCGCTGTTGGCGGACACCGTGCCCACCTGGGCGATGGAGGTGGAGTCTTCGCACGGCGTTGCCATGCCTTGCAGCTCGGCAACGGCGGCCGTGACCGCCTTGTCGATGCCACGCTTGAGGTCCATGGGATTCATGCCGGCAGCCACCGACTTGAGGCCCTCGGCCAGGATGCACTGCGCGAGCACGGTGGCGGTGGTGGTGCCGTCGCCGGCCTCGTCGGAGGTCTGGCTCGCGACTTCCTTCACCATCTGCGCGCCCATGTTCTCGAACTTGTCCTTGAGTTCGACTTCCTTGGCCACGGACACGCCGTCCTTGGTGACCGTGGGTGCGCCGAAGGACTTGTCAAGCACGACGTTGCGCCCTTTCGGGCCCAGCGTGACCTTGACGGCATCGGCGAGGATGTTGACGCCGGACAGCAGCTTGGAACGGGCGTCGTCGCCGAACTGTACGTCTTTTGCACTCATGTGGGTTTCTCCTTCGTGAATCGCCGACTAGCTTTCGAGGACGCCGAAGATCTCGGTTTCGGACAGGACCAGAAGCTCCTCTCCGTCGATCTTCACCGTGTTCCCGGCATACTGGCCGAAGATGATCTTGTCGCCGACGCTGACGTCCGGCGTGGTGCGCTCGCCGGTGTCGAGCAGCTTGCCTGGGCCCACCGCGAGGATTTCCCCCTGCGAGGGCTTTTCGGAGGCACTGTCCGGCAACACGATGCCGCCGGCGGACATGGTGTCCTCCTCCAGCCGGCGAACGACAACGCGATCGTGTAGTGGCCGAATGTTCATGACCTAGCTCTCTCCCATGGTTGACAACCAATTCTCGAAGCCTTGCAAAGGCTGACGCTGGCACTCTCGCGGCGAGAGTGCCAAGCCGCGCGTATCATAGGGGCGAGTTTCGATTATTCAACCCCTGGATGATGCAAAGGCCTTGCGACGGTCTAAGGGGGGAGGTTTGTCCTCGCCCGTGGTGGCAAGCGAACGGCCTCGGTGGCACCGGCACAGGCGACCACAAGGGTCGCCCCAACGGGGTTGTGGCGCAACCGGCCGCAGGGGCGAGGTGACGAGGGGTATTGCGTGGAAAACGCCGAACCCACCTTCGAGGAACGCGTCTGGCAGGTCGTTTCGTCGATTCCGTCCGGACGCGTCGCGACCTACGGCCAGATCGCCGAGCTTGCCGGCGAACCGCGCCGCGCTCGCCACGTCGGCCGCGTGCTGAGCGCCTTGCCCAAGGGAAGCCGCCTGCCTTGGCACCGCGTCGTCAACGCATCGGGGCGCAGTTCGCTGCCCGGTGCCGCCGGCGAAGAGCAACGCCGCCGCCTGCAGGGCGAAGGTGTGCGGTTCGCAGGTGGTGCGCTTACGCTCAGCCGCTACCGCTGGGAACCTTGACCGCCACGCGTCGTGCAATCCAGGCGAGCACGCCGAGCGACGGCAGCACCATCACCGCGGTCAGCACGAAGAACAGTGCCCAATCGCCGCCCATGCCGTCCACGAGCATGCCGCTTGACGCCGCGAGCAGGGTGCGGCCCGAGTTGCCGAGGGAAGCGAGGGCGCCGTATTGGGCGGCGGTGTGCAGGCGGCTGGTGTAGTAGGAGATGAAGGTCACGAACGCCACCGTCGAAAACGTCGACGTGATGCCATCTGCGATCACCGCCAGCGACAGCAGACGCTCGTCCGGCCCGACCACGGCGATCCACGAGAACAGGAGGTTGGTGGCGGCCATGGCAAAGCCGGCGAATAGCAATCCTCGCACCGCGCCGAAGCGGCCGGCGAAGATGCCGGCGGCGATGCAGCAGGCAAAGGTGACCAGGAGCCCAAGCCCCTTCGAGTAGGTGCCGATGTCGGCATCGCTGAACCCCACCTCCTTGTAGAACAGGATCACCATGCGTCCCAAGAACGCCTCGCCAATCTTGAACAGGAAGATGAAGGCCAACAGGCCCAGCGCAAGTGCGACACCGTTGCGCCGGAAGAACTCGGCCACGGCATCGAGCCAGGGGGTGAAGGTGATCCACTCGCGCCACGATGGTTGCACATGTACTTGCTGCGGAGGCGTGGCGGGTTCCTGAAAGAAGACCAGCACCAGCACGCTGATGGCGACGATGACGACAGCGAGCAGCAGATACACAGCGGGCCAGCCGAGCGGGTCTGCCAGCCAGAACGCGAACGTGCCGGGCAGACTCAAGCCGGTCCACCAGCCGCATGTGGCCATGGCCGCTCCGTGGCCGATGAGTTCCGGCTCGTCCTCGCCGATGATGTTGATGCGATAGGCGTCGATGGCGAGGTCCTGGGTCGCCGACGCCAAGGCAATGCCCAGCGCAAGCGCCGCCGTGAGCCAAATGCTCGATGCCGGCCCGGACACCGCGAGCAACAAGGTGAAGGCGATCATTGCACCCTGGCAAAGCAGCATCCATGAGCGCCGGCGTCCAAGCCGGTGCAATCCGGGAAGGCGCAGGTGATCCACCAGCGGTGCCCACAGGAAGTTGACGGTGTAAGCCACCAGTACCGAGCTGAACAGGCCAATGGCCGAGCGCGTCAGACCCTCGTCGGCGAGCCACGCCGTCATGGCCGAGCCGATCAGGAGCCACGGAAAGCCGCTGGCAACGCCCAAGAGAAAGATGCGCCGCAGCCGAGGGTCGCGAACGAGAGCCGCCACCAGGGCTAACATGGACGCGCGGGAGGCGGTCTCGGCCTGGTCCGTCATGGGCGCGGCAAGCCTGCCGACGAGGGGTCAGTCGCGAAAGTTGCTGAACTGCAGCGGCAGGTCGAAGTCTGCGTCTTTGATCGCCGCGATGATGCCCTGCAGGTCGTCCCGCTTCTTCCCGGTGACCCGAACCTGGTCCCCCTGAATCTGCGTCTGCGCCTTGACCTTGCTGTCCTTCACCAGCTTCACGATGCGCCGCGCGCTGTCGCGGTCCACGCCCTGCTTGAGGCCAATCATCTGCCGCTTCACCTTGCCGGCCCCCTCGACCTCGCCCGGCGCGAGCGCGCTCACGTCGAGCCGTCGCTTCGCCATCTTGTCGTGCAGGATGTCAAGCAACTGCGCCACCTGAAACTCCTCAGGCGCCCAAAGCTGCACCTGTTCGCCCTCCAGCGAAACCCCGGCATCCACGCCGCGAAAATCGAACCGCCCACGCAGTTCCCGCGCCGCCTGATCGACGACGTTGCGAACCTCTTGCAGATCGATCTCAGACACCACATCAAACGAAGGCATGACGACTCCGATGGAAACAAGGCGGGCGCGATCATAAACCGCGCCCCGAACGGTCGCGCAGGGTCGTTGAACGGGCGCTACTTCTCCAAAGGCGTCGCTGTTTGCGGTTCGCGAGCCCACAGCTCGCGCAGCTCTTCTGCCGTTCCGCCACGAATGTGGATGCCGAAGCGCAGCCGCTCTTCGCCGCTTGCGTCAGCTAGGGCCATGGATGCTGGGCTGGCATCCCGGGCGACAAATGCAGGCTCTGATCGCACGATCCAGTTGGCCGTGGGGGCTGCCTTGGTGAGGTATAGCGAACGGAAGCGGTACGCACCTTCGTCGTGGCGGTTGACGGAAAGCACCAGACGATGCGACTCGCCAGTGGGCGAGGACATCGAGGCTTCAGCCATCTCGCCAAGGCGCACGAGCAGGCGAGGGGAAAACACGGACTTCCCGTCGCGCTCGATGCTGACACTGAGAATGGCCGAGTCCGGGGTCGCGGCTCCGATTGGTGCGGCGGCACCGGTTGGTGCCATGGCCAAGGCGAGCGCAAACGCAACATAACGCATGGTTGCATTCCTTGAGCATTCGATCCGGCCCGCAGTATGGCAGATGCCAACCCGCGGCTCTGGTTACCATGCACGGAGTTGACCAAGGCGTTGGAGGGACCCATCGCTCGCAATCGGATAGATCGCGTTAACACCCGCTCTGGGGACGCCGGTGCCACGTCGTTGGCGGACGGGCGGCGGTATGCCAAGCACGACATCGCCATCGAAGTGGTGGGCGCACTCGATGAAGCCAACAGCTTCCTCGGGCTGCTTGCCGCCGCCACGACCGAACTCGGGGAGGATCTGACGCTGGTTCAATCGCGCCTGTTCGATGCAGGAGCTGCGGTTGCCACCGGTGGTTCTGAGGTCGATTGGGAGGCCGAGACAGGGCGAATCGAGGAGATGACGGAACGCTTGAACGCGTCGCTCGAGCCCCTTGCCGAGTTCGTTCTACCGGGTGGTGGCGAAGCGGCAGCGCGTTGTCATGTGGCACGAACCGTGGTGCGCCGTGCCGAGCGGACGTTCTGGCTGTTGGCCGAGGATAAGCCGGCACTCGCCGAGACGGGCATTGGCGGCTGGCTCAATCGCGTGTCGGACCTCTTGTTCGTGATGGCGCGGCGGCTCGCGCGAGAGGAACGCCTCTGGCGACCGGTGAGGACTTGAGCGGAAGGGGGAACCCAACTGCCGACGCACCTGCCAAGGCGCGCAAGTGCCCCGTAGGGGCGGGGCTTGTCCCCGCCCGTGTTGAACACGCCAATGGATTCGGGTCGGGACTAACGGGCCGCGACGGCGGCCGTTCCCACCTCCGACGAGGCGTCTTCCGGTGGGTCCTCCGTGGCGACCCTGAGGCCCGTCATAGCGTTGCCGAGTTGGGTGGTGAGGATTTCGGCACCGGCGTGGATGTCGGCGGAGCGGATGAGGACACGCTCGCCCTCGTCGCCGTCGGCACGGCCGACGCGTTCCACCGTTACGCCGCGCAGGCGTCCCTCTTCCACCAGATACACGCGGTCTTCGCCGAAGATGGCTTGTTCGGGGGCGGCGATCACCGAATCCACGGCCGGCAGATGCAATTCGAGCTCCACGACGCGGCCCACTTCGAGCAGCGTCGCGCCGCCTTGCACGCGGAACAGGCCATCGACTCCGGCCGTGCCGCTATCCACCTGTCCTGACAGGCGATTCAAGGACGCATCGAGGATCGGCTGGGTGAGGACCTTGGCCGGCAGGCTGGTTGCAGCGCCAGTCCCGAGGGCGTTTCGCACGGTTGTCAGCGCCCGACCCGGAATCTGCGCCCGCACCTCCAGCGCCGCGGTGTCGTAGACGTCCACCACCACCTCGCCCGGACTCACCCGTTCGCCTGGCGCCACGACCACCCTCGCCACGCGTCCGTGGTAGGGCGAGCGAATCCGCGTGCGCTGCACGGCAAGCTCCGCTTCCGCCAGCAACGCTTGGCTGCGGCGTAGCCGCGCTTCGCTCATGGCCAAGCGGTTGGCGAAATCATCCACCGCGCCTTCGGCTTGGCGCAAAGCGATGGCTTGCTGGTGCGCCTGCCGTTCGATGGTGTCGAACAGTGTTTCCGACACCGCGGAGTTCTGGCGCAGTTCCTTGTGCCGCTTGAGGTCCTTGAGGGTCAGCTCGACTAGCTTGCGCTGGTGTTCCAGCGTTGCTTGATCGTCCTTGCCGGCAAGCTGGAGCGAAGCGAGATTGGCATGCGCTTCCTCGACATCGGCGCGGCGCTGTTCGGCCATCAGGCGGGCGTCGCGGTCGTCGAGCACGACGAGCACATCGCCCTGTTCCACATGCTGGCCCTCTACGGCTGGCACTTCGCGCACTTCTGCCGCCAGTGCAGAGGCGAGCGACGAAACGCGCGGCGTCTCCACCCGCCCGACGAGACGCAGCTCCGGAGCGATGGCAGCAGGCTCCGCCACCATGGTGTTGACCTCCCAAGCGGTCTCCTCCTGCGCCACCAGTTCCGGCTCCGGCGCCATTGCGACGAGCAAAATGACGACGGCGACGGTAGCCACCAGAAGCAGCAAGAACACGCGGGTGCCGGTCCAGCCGAGCTGCACCCGTGCCTGCGCCACGCTCTTGATGCGTCGCCAAACGGCGGCGGGCGAAAGCCAGGTGCGTTTGTCGTTCTCTTCCTTCATTCGCATGTTCTCCAGAGAATCTACGGGCGGGAAGCTGCGCCTTCGCCCAGGAGTTCGGCCTCAGCGTCCCGCCCCGGTTCTTTGCGCGGGTGCAACATCCGCTGCACCCACAAGGGCGCCCGATCGCCAGCCTCGACGATGGCCGACAGCAGAGCCGGGATGACGAGCAGCACCAGCACCGTGCCGTAGGCGAGGCCGAAGCAGATGGCTGCGGCAAGCGGCGTATAGATGGCTGCCACCGGCGCCTGTTCCAGCATCAGGAACGACAGGCCGGCGATGGTCGTGATCGAGGTGACCACCACCGGGCGCAAGCGGGCGCAGACGGCGTCTTCGATGGCCTGCCGCGCTTCCACACCGTCGGCGCGCAGGTTCTTGAAGGTGGTCACAAGGATGATCGAGTCGTTGACGATGATGCCGGTGAGGGCAAAGAGCCCCATCATCGACATGGGATTGATCGGCAAGCCCATCAGCAAGTGCCCGGCCAGAGCGCCGGTGAGGCCGAGAGGAATCGCCGCCATCACGGCCAGCGGCCATGTGTAGGACGAGAACACCCATGCCAAGACGATGAAGATGAGGCCGAGGGTGATGAAGAAGCTGCGCAAGAACTGCGTTTGCGCCTCTTGCGCTGCGAGGCTCGCGCCGTCAAGGCCGTAGCTGATGCCGTATTTGCGTTCGAGTTCCGGGATCACTTCCTCGGTGGCAAACGCCACCACCTCGCCGCCGGTGATCGTGCCAAGGTCCACGTCGCCGCTCACGGCAACCGTTTTTTGCGTGTCGTGGTGGCGGATTTCTTCGATGCCGCGCCGTCGCTCCCAGGTTGCGACGCTCGAGAGCGGCACCATCTCGCCGCCGCTCGTGCGGATGGGGAAACGGGCAAGGCTGGCGGGATCTGCGCGCTCGATTTCCGGCAGTGTGAGGCGCACTTCGGTCTCGGCGTCAGCGTCCTGGAAGATCTGCACGCGGCGGCCGTCGTAGGCGGCGCGCAGTTGGCTGCCGACGGCGCCGGTGGAGAGGCCGAGTGCTTGTCCCTCCGGGGTCAGCTCGAACACGAGCTGATCGTTGCCGTAGGGCAGGTTGTCGTGCAGGTTGCGCACGCCATCGAGGGTGGCGAGGCGCTCCATCAACTCATCGGAGGCGCGCTTGAGATCGGACACCTCCTCGCCCTTGAGCAGGAGGCTGAAATCGGAGTTCCACGAGAAGCGTTCGAGCACCTGCAAGCTGTCCACGACGTGCGAACGCGGTGCCCTTTCGTTCCACGCCAAGGCGAACTCGGCGACCGTGGCGCTGCGCTTCTCCTCGGACACCATCTCCACCTGAATGCTGGCGTACTGCGCGCCCACCTTGCGGTCGTTGGCGATGATGGCGGTGTTGTTCGACACCACATGCGCCACCACATTGTCGCCGCCAACAGCTTCGTCCGCGGCGGCGATGACGCCTTCGAGCTCGCCCAAGTACGCGAGCTTCTCGCTTTCGGGTGTGCCAGCCGCGAACTGCACCTGAGCGCTCACCACATCCGGCGACAGGTTGAGGTTGAGATCCGTCTTGATCCAGCCGGAAACCCAGAGCGTCATCATCACCGCGAACAGTGACCCGGCACCGCCGACAACCACGAGCCGATTGTGCATGGCGAGCCGCACCATCGGCCGGAAGCGCTCTTCCCGGAAGCGGGCGAAGGCGGTGTCGAAGCGCTTGCGAAAGGCGCTCTCGGTGCGCTGGCGCATGCCTTCGAACGAGGCGCGCAGGTGGCCAGGCAGGACCAGGAAGCACTCCACCAGCGATGCGCCGATCATGAACAGCATCACCATCGGGATCTCCATGATGTTGCCGCCACCCTCGGCCGCCGCCATCACCACGATCGGCGCGAAGGCACAGAGCGTAGTGATGGAGGAGGCGACCACCGGTGCGAACATGCGCGAGGCGCCTGCCGCCGCGGCGTCGGTGGCCGAAAGCCCCCGCTGGTGCTGCGTCAACGCCTCCTCGCCGACGACGATGGCGTCGTCCACGACAATGCCGAGCGCCATCACCATGCCGATGATGCTGATGAGGTTGATAGTGCCACCGGCGTAGTAGAAGCCGAGCAGAGCCGCGAGGAAGGTGACCGGAATGCCAACCATCACCCAGAACGCCACGCGACCGTGCAGGAACACCATCAGCACCACGATCACCAGCATGAGGCCACCGAGGCCGTTGCCGAGGATGATGGTGATCTCGTCGGCGATGTAGCGCCAGGCTTCCTGGAATAGCTGCAAGCTGACGCCTTCGGTGAGCTTGCCTTCGGTTTCGCCGAGCCATTCGCGCAGGTGTTCGGCAGCGGTAAGAGAGTCGGTTTCCACGTCGCGGCGCACGTCGAGGGAAACCGCCGGCAGGCCGTTCATCATGGTGTAGGGCTGGTCCACCCGTGGGCGCTTGGTGACGGTGGCGATGTCGCCGAGGCGCATGGAGCGGCCATTGACGTCATTGAAGATGATGAGGTCGGCGAACTCATCGGCGCTGCGGCGCTGGCCTAGGCTGCGCAATTGCTGCGCTTCCTGGCCGCGACCGATGCGACCGCCCGGGGCATCTTGGCTGGCGCGGGAGATGCGTTCGGCGAGTTGGTCGAGGGAGAGGCCGAGCTCGTATAGGGTTCGGCTATTCACCTGAATGGCGATCTCCTCGGCCGGCAGGCCGGAGATTTCCACCTTGTCGGCACCGCTCGCGAGCAGTTCGCGCTCGAAGCGGCGGGCGAGTGGGGCGATTTCTTCGGTGGTCTTGGGCCCGGTGATGAGCACGGAGGCAACCAGCTCGTTCCACTCGCTGACGGCTACCTGAGGCGGCTCGATGTTCGCCGGCAGCGACTGCATGTTGGCCACGCGTTGGCGAATCTTCTCCACCGCCTGACCCACGTCGGTGCCGACTTCGAGCCGCGCCATGACGTTGGTGTAGCCGTTGCCGGTGTAGGAACGCAGCGTCCTGATCTCGCCTAGGGTGCGAAGCTGCTGCTCCACCGGCGTGGTGATGAGCTTCTCCACGTCTTCCGCCGCAGCGCCGCGCCAGCCGATGGAGACGCTGATGTAGCGCGGCGGCTGCTCGGGATTGAGCTGAACGTTGATCTGGGTGATGGCCCAAAGCCCGGCAAGCACCATCAGCGCCATGGCCAGATTCGAGGCCAGGCGATGCTCAACGAAGATGCGGATGAGGCGGGGTGTATTCACGGGGGAGTCTCTACAGATTCCGTGCCAACGTCGGGGTGGCGGCTGCAAGCGCTTGCTTCATTGGGCTTTTTCCCTCGTGACGGTGCTGCGTGGGGCGGCGGTGGCGGCCGCCAGGATTGGCGGAATCGGCCACCTTGCGGCGTGTCGTACCGAAAATCGTCGCAGCGAGCGGCGGGAAAGTTTGCGCTTCCCGCCGTGGCGCGCGATGGGTTATGCTCGCGGCTTGGTTTGATGCTGGTTCTCTTGGAGGGGCCATGAAATACTTGCAAATGCTCGGTGCGGCCTGTGCGCTGATCCTGCTTGGCGCTTGCGGCGACACCTCGTCGGGCGGTGGACCGGCGACCACGGAAGAGGCCGCGCCTCCGGCGGCAGAAGAAGCCGCTCCTGAGGCAATGCCCGCGATGGACACCATGGAAGAGGCCGCCGAGGGCGAGGCTGGCGAAGAAATGCCAGCCGCCGAGGGCGAAGAGGCGATGGCCGAGGACGCCGGCGAAGAGGCAATGGCCGAAGAGGGCGCCGAAGAGATGCCCGCTGAGGGGGATGCTGGCGAAGAGGCTGCCGAGGCACCCGCCGAAGCGGAAGCTGCCGCCGAGGAGTCCTAATCCACTAACGCCCCACAGGCAACAACACAAACGCCGCCGGTCCCGCACGGGTCCGGCGGCGTTTTCTTTCACCCCTGCCAGCAGCCCCGTTCTCGTCACTCCCCCCTCGAGGGGGAGTCGAGAAAAGCGCCTCGCTTTTCTCGGAGGGGGGGCTAGCCGGCCTCGTCGACTGCCCCATGAAGAAAGCAACAGGCAGCCGCAGGAAACTCCTTGCCCGGTTCACAGCAAGCCCCCCCACCGAGAAAGGCCGAGGACGGACTTTTCTCGACTCCCCCTCGAGGGGGGAGTGACACACGGAAGCCGTAACCATTTCGTCATATGCCGTAATCCAGCCGTCATATTCGCTGGCTAGGGTGCCCAAGTGGACACCCAACCAAGGAAGGCTCTATGAGTCGACTGTTTGCGGCGTTAGCTGCGATCTTGCTTCTTGGGGCGTGCGAGGGCGGGGATATCGTCATTCAACCGTCCACCACCGACTCCTCCGTGGACAACTCGACCAACAACTCCAACAACACCAACACCACATCCACCAGCGAGGACAATCCTTGCGCGGTGTACGAAAAGGACGGATCTACCTTTCAGGGCGAGCAGGTTGGGGCGAACTGCGTGTATTCGCCTTCCTTCGTGGATGCCGGCAACAACCTCACGGTGAACCTGCGCATTCCATCCCTTCCCGATGACGGCGCCCACATCTTCGAGGGCAGCCTGTTCGTCGGCCGCACCCACGACACCGACGAAGGGCTCGCCAACGCCGGCATCTCTCGCGGCGGCGACGGCCCCACGCTGACGGTCGAAGCCGGCGCAACCCTCGCCTTCCAGTCGAGCGCCGACTTCCTCATCGTCAATCGCGGCTCGCAGCTCTTCGCCGTCGGCACTCGCGAGGCGCCCATCACCTTCACTTCGGTTTCCGACATCGAAGGCAGCGTCGGCGCCGAAGACGTGCAGCAGTGGGGCGGTATGGTCATCAACGGCTTCGGCGTCACCAACAAGTGCGACTACACCGGCTCGGTATCGGCCGGCGACCTCGCCACCAGCGATTGCCACGTGGATGCCGAAGGCGCGGCCGGCCTCGACGAGTCCCAGTACGGCGGTGACAACAACGCCGACAGCTCCGGGCGCCTCGAGTTCGTTCTCGTCAAGCACACCGGCGCCACGGTGGGCAACGGCGACGAACTGAACGGCATCTCCTTCGGCGGCGTTGGCTCCAACACCATCGTCAGGAACATTGAGGTTTATTCCACCTTCGACGACGGCATCGAGATGTTTGGCGGCGCGGTGAGCTTCGAAAACTTCGTCGGGCTCTATGTCCGCGACGACGCCATCGACATCGATGAGGGCTGGTCCGGCACCATCACCAACGCGCTCGTGGTCCAGTCCGCCACCGACGGCAACCACTGCATCGAGGGGGACGGCATCGGCTCCTTCGATAGCCTCACCGCCGATGAGGTGGAAGCCACCATCAGCCAAGGCATCAACAGCCGCCCCACCATCACGGGCCTCACCTGCATCGTTTCACCGAACGGTGCGGCCACGGCCACCCACGACCCGGGCGCCGGCTGGCGCTTGCGCGAAGGCATCTTCCCCACCATCAACGACTCGATGGTGATCGGCTCCTTCGGGCCGGACTCGGGCGACTCAAACTACTGCCTGCGCGTGGACAACCGCTCGTTGCAGGCGGCCGAGGACGGCGACCTTGCCATCAACACCGGCATCTTCGCCTGCGCCGAGAAGACGAGGGGCGGCTCATTGCCGAACGGCACTAGCGTCGAAGCCTGGGCGGCGGCAAACGGCAGCGTTTTCGCCGACATCAACGGCGCCACGGACGCTACGGCCAACGCCAACACCGACCTGCAACTGCTCGAGGGCACCCCGCCCGTGTACTCCATTGACTACACAACGATGGTGGTCAACGGCCAATCGCCGGCCGGCAGCCCGGAGCGTGGCAGCGCCCACGTCGGCGGTCTATCCCTCGGCAGTGCCGACTGGACCGCGGGCTGGACCTACGGCATCCACGAGGGTAACCGCGCGCAGCCGCTCTGGTTTGAGTAGGGCAGGCACCATGAAAATTACCCTCGCTATGCACGGCCCCGTCGAGAAAAGGCATTCTGCCTTGCGGACGCGCCCACAGGCGCGTCGCCAATCTCGCCCATTGACGATACCCCCGGTAGCACGCCTGTCGGCGTGCCACGGAGGGCGAGACGCCCTCCCTCCAAGGGTGCTTCTCGAAGCAAGCGCCGGTATGGACGTGCCTTCGGAGGGAGGGCGTCTCGCCCTCCATAGCGCGCGGACAGGCGCGTCTTCTTGGGCGCCGCGACCAGGCAGGCGCTGCGCTAGCTTCGCAGCCGCAAAACTGCTGCGGCTGTGGCTCTTTCTCGCCATGCCGGTTGCGGGGCTCGGCGCCGTTGCGCAAGAGCCGGTGGACCAAGCCGATGCCAACGCAACCCCCGCCGCCGACGAGGAAGTCATCGTCATCGGTCGCCTGTACAACGCCGCGCGCCAACTCATGAACGAGCGCAAGGACGACGAGGTGGTGTCCGACGTGCTCGGCGACGACACCATCTCGCGTCTCGGTGACACTACGGTGGCGGTGGCGCTGCGGCGCATCGCGGGACTTTCGCTCGTGAACGAGAAGTTCATCTACGTGCGGGGCCTCGGCGAGCGCTACTCGAGCACGTCGCTCAACGGTGCCACGATCCCGTCGCCGGACCTGACGCGCAACGTCATTCCGCTCGACATCTTTCCCACGGCCATCGTACAGTCGCTTCGGGTGCAGAAGTCTTACTCGGCAGACATGCCCGCTGCCTTCGGCGGCGGCGCGGTGGATATCCGCACCAAGGGCATCCCGACGGGCTTCACCTACGGCTTGGAAGTGGGCTCGGGGCTCAACTTCGAGAACGACGGCGATGTCTTCAGCTACCAGGGCGGCGGCGACGACCGGTTCGGCGCGGACGACGGCACCCGTGCCATGTCGGCGGACCTCGCCGCCGGCATCGACCGCTTTCTTGCCAACGTGGACGTCCAGGGCATCCTCACGGGGCTCCGCCGCGAAGGCCGCGCCGATGCCACGGTGGCCGAGGCCCGGCGCATCAACCGCGAGCTTGCCCTGCATCTCAACCGCGACATCTCGCTCACCGAGGAGTCGGTCGGCCCGGACCTCAACCTCAAGGGCAGCATCGGCAACAACGTCCTCGTTGGCGACCGCTCCGAGCTTGGCTTCCTCGTCGGCGGCGCCTACAAGACCGAGTGGCGCGAGAACGAGCGCATGAGCCGCAACTTCAACTTCCCGGGCGAGCGCACGGATACGGAGCTTGAGTCCACCTACACCGTCGACATGACCGGCAACCTCAACCTCGGCGCCCGCTTCGGCGAGGACCACGAAGTGGCAACCACCACCCTGTTCCTGCGCAACACCGACGACGAAACCGCCGTGCGCGATTTCTTCAACGAGAACCGGGAAATGTCGGACGGCATCGGCTTTCGCGACTATCGCTTGCAGTTCGAGCAGCGCGAGATGCTCGTGAACCAGATCACCGGGACCCACCGGCTCGGAGTCGAAACCCGCGAACTGCCGCTCGCTGGCTTGCTCGATGCCACGGGTTTGCCGGACGACACGGAAGTGATCTGGTTTTACTCCGATGCCCGCGCCAGCACCGAGATTCCGAACCAGGTGAACGTAGACGCCCAGACGGTGACGGACCCGGCAACCGGGGCGGTGCTGAGTTCGGCGGTGAGCGTGGACGCGACCACGGCGGACTATCGCTTCACCCAGCTCGACGACGAGGCGCTGAACTACGGCTGGAACGTGACCGTGCCGATCCTCACCGCTCGCTCGTTCGTCGAGTTCGGCGGCGGCTTCGAGCACTCGCAGAAGCTGCGCACCTACCGCCAGTCGCAATTCAGCCTCGGGGCGCTCAGTGTGCGCGATCCGTCCATCCTCGCCGGCCCCATCGGCAACGTCTTCTCCGACGCGAACATCCTGGACGAGGGCAACAATTTCGTCTTTGATCTCGCCGGCACCAACAACCAGAGCTACATCGCCGCCAACATGACCGACGCGGCCTACGGCAAGTTGGACTGGACGCTGGACGACACTTGGCGCGTCTCCGCCGGCGCGCGCTGGGAGGAATACAAGCAGGTGGCGCTCGATTGGAATCTCTACGCCTATTCCATCAGCGATCCGGCAGTCACGACCGATCCGGACCGTCTGCGCGAGGCCACCTTCAGGGACGATCGCATCTACCCTTCGCTTTCCCTCACCTACATGAACGAGACATGGGTGGCGGAGCTCTTCCAGCTTCGCTTCGGCTGGAGCGAGACGGTGGTGCGGCCAGACCTCAGGGAGATCACCGACGCCTCCTATCTCGATCCCATCACGGACGATCTGGTGGACGGCAACCCCGGAGTGATCCCGGCGGACGTGTCCAATTTTGACCTCCGCGCGGAATGGTTTTTCGCCGGCAGCGACACGGTGACGGTCTCGCTCTTCCACAAGACGATCGCGAGTCCCATCGAGTTCTTCGAATCCGCCGCCAGCGACACCACGGTTGCGCGGGAGATCGTCAACGCCGAGACCGCCCAGGTGTCGGGCATCGAGTTCGAAGCATTGAAGGAACTCGGCTTCCTTGGCGAGTTGGGCGAAGCGTTCTTCGTGCAGGGCAACCTGACGGTGCAGGCCTCGGAACTCGTGGCGGGAGATCAGGCAGACGCCCCAACCAACGACGTGCGCCCCCTGGCAGGCGCATCAGAGTACGTCGCCAACCTGATGTTCGGCTTCGACAGCCCGGACGGCCGGAGCGCGGCAACACTCGTGTACAACGTCTTTGGAGAGCGCCTCTACGTCGCCGGACGCCTAGGCGCGCCGGACGGTTACGAGCGGCCGTTCCATTCGCTGGACTTCACCTACTCCTGGTACCCCACCGAGTTCCTGACCGTGAAGGCGAAGCTCCGCAACATCCTGAACCAAGCGATCGAGATCGAACGGGAAGGGGTGACGGTCTTCCGCGAAAAGCCGGGCGCCGCAGCCTCCATCACCGTGAAGTGGGAGTACTAGCAGCCTGTCGGGCTTGTGATGGGGCCTTCGGAGAGGGACGGCATCCTGCTGACGGGCCTGTCACTCACCCCTCGCGGGGGAGTCGAGAAAAGCGTCCTCGCTTTTCTCGGAGGGGGGGCCG
>JAPPDJ010000069.1 GCA_028824555.1 Gammaproteobacteria bacterium
AAGAACATCACGCCGAGCGAGATCGAGAACCAGCTCAAGTTCTCGCCCTACATCACCGACGCGGTCGTGGTGGGGGATCGCCGCCCCTACCTCACGTGCCTCGTGATGATCGACGACGAGAACGTCACCAAGTTCGCCCAGGACAACGACGTGCCGTTCACCAACTACACGAGCCTGTGCCATACCCGGGAGGTGGAGGACTTGATCTGGGGCGAAATCGAGACCGTCAACTTACGTTTCGCCCAGGTGGAGACCATCAAGCGGTTCCGCCTGATCGACCAGCTACTGGACCCGGAAGACGACGAACTCACCCCCACGCAGAAGCTCAAGCGCAAGGTGGTGAACGAGAAATACGCAGACCTCATCGAGGCGATGTATCGTGGTGGCTGACCAGCAGGCCTCGTTGGGATCGAACCGAGCGTCTTCCCGGAGGGAGGGCGTTTCGCCCTCCATCGCGCCGCAAGGCGTGCTGAACCGATCGAGAGACAAGGAGCGTTGCAGATGAAAAGATCGCTGGCGATGGGGCGACTGCTAGGTTTGGCGTTGCCCTTGGCCGTCGTCGGCTGCGGCGAGGCACCCACCGGGACGGACGAAGCGCCTGCGGCCGAAGCGCCGGTGGTGGACGGCGTGACCGACACCGAGGTCGTGTTCGGCACCCATACCGACCTTTCCGGCGCCATCGCCATCTGGGGCGTCGGCGTCCTCAACGGCGCCCGGATGCGCTTCGACGAGGTGAACGAGGCCGGCGGCGTGCATGGCCGCAGCGTCCGCTACATCGTCGAGGACACGCAGTATCAGGTGCCCCGTGCCATCTCCGCCGCCAACAAGCTCATCAACCGCGACAAGATCTTCGCCATGCTGATGGCGGTGGGCACGCCCACCAACAACGCCGTGATGCAGACGCAGTTCCGCGCCGGCGTGCCCAACATCTTCCCCGGCACCGGCGCCCGCGCCATGGTGGAGCCGTTCGAGCGGCTGATGTTCTCGCAGCACGGCACCTACTACGACGAAATCCGTGCCGGCGTGAAGTACTTCATCGAGAACGAGGGCAAGACGACGCCGTGCGTGATGTACCTCAACAACGACTACGGCCTCGAGATCCTCGAAGGCGCCCAGGATCAGGCGGCTGAAATGGGCATTGAGATCGCCCAGACGGCGGCGCACAAGATCACCGACAGCGAGTTCACCGCCTCGGTGATTCGGCTGCGCAACGCCGGCTGCGACCTTGTGATGCTCGGCTCGGTACACCGCGACACCATTCTCATCCTCGAGGCGGCACGCAAGCTCGGCTACGAGGATGTGGCTTGGGTCGGCAACAACGCCGCGTACGGGCAGGTAATCGCAGATCAGGAGAGCGGCGCCGGGGAGGGCTACTACGCCTTCGTCCACATGGGCAAGATCTACGAGGACGACGAGACCTTGCCGGAGGAAGCGCGCGACTGGATGCGTCGCTATCGCGAGCGGTATGGCGAGGAGGCCGGGCTGCCGGCGATGGAAGGCTACCGGGGTGCGGACCTGGTGGTGGTTGCGCTGGAGCGCGCGGGGCGTGATCTCACCCGGGATGGATTCATCGAGGCGATGGAATCGATCAACGACTACACCGACATCTTCGGCTACAGCGTCGTCTTCGGACCCAATGACCACAAGGGCGTGGACGAATCCGCCCTCTCCGTGGTGCGCGATGGCCGGTGGGTGACGCTGGACACGTCGATCCGGTATTGAGCAGGGCGATGCGGCGACTCGCGGCAGGACTCTTTGCAATGGCGCTGGCGGCTTCGATGGCAGCGGCAGAGTTTCCGCTCACGGTATCGCCCGATGGGCGCTATCTGACGGATGCGGCCGGAGCGCCGTTCCTGTTCGTGGGCGACACGCATTGGCCGCTCCTTTGGCATTACTCCTTCGACGAGGCACGGGAGATCATCGACGACCGCGCCGCCAAGGGCTTCACCGTCATGTTGCTGAGCGTGGGCGCGTTCAGCGACCGCCCGAACGCACAAGGACACCGTTCGTTTTCCGATCGAGCCAAGCTCACGCCAATCGAGGAGTATTTCACGCACGCGGACCGCGTGTTGGATCACATCGAGTCGCGCGGCATGGCCACGTATGCCGTGGCGCTCTGGTGGAATCAGTTCAACCGCCAGGCGACGGTGGAGGGCATCGGCGAGTACGGCCGGTGGCTCGGCGAGCGCTGGGCGGATCGAGCCAACGTGCTCTGGGTGATCGGCGGCGACACGCCCTACCGGGAATCCGACCTCGCAAGCTACCGCGCCTTGGCGAACGGCATTCGCGCCGGTGGCGGCGAGCAACTGATGAGCTGGCACCCACACGGCGGCGGCCCGATGCGCAGCGCCGGCCACTCCTCCTCCGAATATCTGCACGACGAACCGTGGCTTGACTTCAGCAGCGTGCAAGGCCACGCCGAGGGCGGACGCATGGCGGCACGCGTGCTCGAGGACTACCGCCGCACGCCAGCGAAGCCTGTGCTGATGGTGGAGCCGTGGTACTACTGGACCGAACTCAAGGACCCCAGATTCGGCTTCCCGATTCACGCGCCGGAACTGCGCATCCGCCAATCCATGTACCAAACCCGCCTCGGCGGCGGCAGCATGGGCGAAGGCCACGGCGCGTGGCCGCTGTGGTTCCACGACTCCACCGAAGCGCAATGGCGGGCAGCCCTGCGGCAGAAATCGGCGACGCACATCGGCACGCACATGACGAACCTCTTGCGCCAGGTCGAGTGGTGGAAACTCGAACCCGACACCGGGGGACAGTTACTAACTGCTGGCGCCGGAAACCCGAACGGATGGGACCGCACCGTGGCGGCCGGCGCCTCAGACCGCTCCTTCGCCCTGATTTACGTCGCGGGCCAAACGGAACTCGCCATCGACGCCACATGGTTCCACGGGCCAGTGCAAGCAACTTGGCACGACCCCACAAACGGCTCAATGCAACCAGCCCAGGCCACCAATGCCAACGGCGAGCTAACCTTCACCTCCCCGAACCCCAACTACGAGGGCGACGAAGACTTCGTCCTCCTCCTCACCACGAGCGACTAACCCGCCCTCCAAGCGTGCCGAAGGCACGCACGCAGCGGAGCCGGCCAAGGCTGCAACATAAAGTGCCAGCCTCAAGCGCAGGCCGCCAACGGGAGGAAGCCTGTCGGACATCTACCCGGGGCTCTGGAGGGCGAGACGCCCTCCCTCCGGATCCCCCTTTGACGTTCTGGCGCTAGCACCCTGCCGGACTTGCGATGGGCGGGCCTTCGGAGGGAAGGCATCCTGCCTTCCCTAGCGCCGACAGGCGCTTTCCTATTGCAGGTCGCGGTCAGCACGCCAGAGGGCGCAGGGAAGGCAGAATGCCTTCCCTCCGAGGCCCTCGCGTCGAGCCAAATCGTCAAGTCATTAGCGTGTTACGCGTTTGTTCCGTACGAGGGGATGTGCTTGTCCCGTCTCGCATTGGACACTTGCAGCGGGTTTCGGCACGGGACGAGACAAGCCCGTCCCCTGCGTCTAATGCGGGGCGCCGGCGGTTGGCGTTAGTCCGAGCTCGCCGGCGAGCGCGGTGAAGTTTGCCAGCACCGTGTTCCATGTCGGGTGGCTGTTCGGCCAATCCGTTACCGGCAGCACCCCCATCCGCCGCATGTAGCTCTCGTAGTGTTCGCGCCAGACGGGGCGCGCCAGTTCCTCCAGCACGGCGGCAACGGACTCGTGCGTGGTCTCGCCCTGCAGCATGGTCTCGCGGGCGGTTTGGGGGTCTAGCGCTTCCAGCACGGGCGCGATGGCAGCGAGGTCGTGAACGTGGCGGACCAGATCCGGATAGGAGTCTGCGTTGCGAGGCAATCTTGTGGTGAGAGCCTGCCACTTGCCGCTCGCGATTTCGACGGGACGGATAGCCTCGAACATGCCGTCGCCGACCCCTGACCGAGGCACGGTCGGCATCATCAGCGGAATGTGTACCACCTCGAACTTCAGCCCCGCCACGACCTCCTCGTCAGGCACGGAGCTTTGGTAGTTGTAGATAAACGCCTGCAACAGCGCATCCCTGCGAATCCGTCCCTTGCGCGTCGGTTGCAGGAAGGGCATTTCGGCGTGGATGTGTTCCTTGATCTCCTGGCCGATCTCCTTCAGCGCCTCGATTCGTTCCGCTTCGGGAAGCTGCCCCACCGATTGGTTTGGAATCAGGCGGATGTCCAAGTCTTCGGAGAAGCGGGTGGTCAGCCGGTGATAGGCCACCAACGCGGTGCCATCCTCAATGGCGAGCGTGGCCCTTGCACTGCGGAAGCGCTCCATCGCCACCAGCGCTCGACGCACGATCAGGTCCTTCTCTGCTCGGGCCGGGGAGTGGCAGCGCTCGAAAGTGTGGAAATGCGCGTCGATTTCGCTCCGCGCTGGGGGTTCTTGCATGGGCTCCATCGTGCTTCCTTGTTGCCGGCTTGCCACCGGTCTTCCACTAGGCGTCTCGAACATCGCCTGCACGCCACGCTTGCGGATGCGGCGGCGGCAAGGCCGATCCAGCCGCCACACCGCGCCACCCGCCTTCTGGCTGTACCCGCGCACCGGCTCCCCCGGCAGGATGCGGTAGCCCAGCTTTGGCATCACCTCCGGCACGATCTCGTACACCTTGGCAGCTCCGATGCCATAGATGCCCTGGCCGACCCGCGTTAACTCGCCAGACTCGCAGAAGTGCCGCAACGCCCGATCGCAGGCGTGCGCCGGCGCATGAGGTACCAGTTCGGAACGAAGAATGGCCTTGCGGCCGGCTTCCCGCAGCAGCCGTCCGACGGCCTCGCACGCGGCCTCGTACTGGGTTCCGACAGATGCCATTAGGCAACTCGCCTTCAGGTGTGTTGAACTAGGGCGCAATCCTACCGAGAGCGCCCGAATGAGCAACGACAACCGCCCGATGATCGCCGTGGTGGAGTTCGAAATCACCGAGACCACCACCATGTCCGAGTGGCTCGACGAATGGGAAAAGCGCGCCGAAGACGCCTACGACTTTGAGCCCGAAACCACCGCCTACGAAGCCGCCGTCCACGTGGAAGACGAAGCCCGCGTGCTGGTGTATGAGCGATATGAACGCGGCCTCGCAAGCCTGCAAACCCACATGGAACGCCCATCGCACAAGGTCATCGGCGAAGCCATGGGCGGCGGCCGCATGATCAAGAACCGCAGCCTCGTCAACATCGCCTTCGACGTGCCCGACTACGGCTGGTGGTCACGCCCCGACGTTGCCTCGCCCGCTACCTTGGTCGACCACTCCTTCACCCTCCTCGGCATGAAGTTCGCGTCACCCACCCACCGTGCCCAGTTCATCACCATGAGCGCCGATCATGCCCGCTACTGCGCGGAAGCCGAACCGGACACACTGGTGTACTCCGGCGGCATCGTCGCCGACTTCCCCGACTCCAACCCCTGGGCCGAAGGCGACCTCCTCTTCGTAATGGCCTGCACCGACGCCGCGGCCGTAGAAAAGCACGCCACAGACCCAAACCACGTCGCCCTAGGCGAAAAACTGCGCAAGGAAGGAGTCGAAATCACGATGGCGGAACCGACGCAATACCGCACCACCGGGCGCGGCTTCCTCTGGCGATAGCGCGCCCTGAAGGGCGCGTCGGCAGTTCGCTAGCGCGAACCGCTGGCCTTCGTGCTCGCGTTCGCTCGCAACTCCGGCTAGCAGCCTTTCGCACTTCGCCTCTACGCGGCAAAGTCCGACAGCCTGATAGCACGCCCGCAAACGTCCGCTACGTGCCACTCGTCTCGCGGGAACGGCGATCGACCGTCGTCGCCGCCTGCGTGTGCGACGATGGCGGGGTTTGGCCGTAGAAGCCTAGGAAGTCGAACAGGGACGTTTTCCTAGAGGCGCCATGACCCCTGCCGCGGAACTCAACGAAGCGCAGTGGCGACGGCGCCTGAAGGAATATTGCCTGTTGGGTGACCGCGACACCGAGCCGGTGTTCGTGGGCCGTCACGCTTAGTTTGCGACCGTCTGCCACCCGGTAAGCCCTGCGTATATGGCGCAATAGCTCCCTTCGCGCCACATAGTCCACTTTTTTTGGCGCGATGTTGCGGTTTATGGCACGATCACCGCTTTCGCGCCACAGAGACCAAGGGAATGCCAAGGCGCACGCCACCGGCAACCTTTCAAGCCATCCTGAACGCCGTGGCTCGATTCCCCGAAGGCGGGTCTATAGAGGCCATTTGCCATGCGCCCGAAGTGGCCGGTGCCCGGCGCACGGTGCAGAGGCATCTAGCCGAGCTCGTCCGACAGGGGCGCCTCGATCGGCAAGGTCGTGGGCAAGCCACACGTTACCGGATTCCCGTCGCGGCTTCGCCGCCGACCGCGACGGCGGTCGTGTCATTCAGGGACGACTATGTCATCCCGATTTCCGCCGCCGCCGCATCCATCAGCGAAACAGTCCGGGCCCCGATCCAACAGCGACGGCCGGTTGGCTATAGCCGCTCCTTTCTCGACGATTACGAGCCCAACGTGACCGCGTATCTATCGGCAGAAGCGCGCGACCACCTTGCCGAACTCGGAGAGTCGCCGGATCGAGACCAACCAGCCGGAACGTATGCCCGCAAAATACACGAGCGTCTGCTGATCGATTTGTCGTGGAACTCCAGCCGCTTGGAAGGCAATACCTACTCGTTGCTGGAAACGGAACGGCTACTCGAACTCGGCGAGTCGGCGGATCACGATGCTCGCGAGGCGCAGATGATCCTGAACCACAAGGCCGCGATCGAGCTGTTGATCGACCAGGCGGAACACGTCGGGTTCAACCGCTACACGGTGCTGAACCTGCACGCATTGCTGGCCGAGAACCTCTTGGCCGACTCGGCTGCCTGGGGACGGTTGCGCGCGGCAACCGTGGACATCGGCGGCTCGACGTACCATCCGCTGGCGGTTCCGCAACTCATCGAAGAGTGCTTCGAGCAGATACTGCACAAGGCGGATGCCATCGACGATCCGTTCGAGCAGGCTTTTTTCGCCTTGGTGCAACTTCCCTATCTGCAGCCGTTTCTGGACGTGAACAAACGGGTGTCGCGGCTCGTCGCAAACCTGCCGCTCATTCGCGCAAACCTGTGCCCGCTGTCCTTCGTCGATGTGCCGACCAAGGCATACGTGGATGGCCTCTTGGGGGTTTACGAGCAGAACCGAGTGGAACTGTTGCGCGATGTCTTCTGTTGGGCCTACGAGCGTTCCTGCGCTCGCTACTCGACAATCCGGCAATCGCTCGGCGAGCCCGACCCGATGCGAACGCGATATCGCAGCGCCATTGTCGATGCGGTTTCCGAGGTGGTTCGTACCCGATTAGACAAGAAGGGCGCCCATGCACACATCGTCCGTCGTGCAGCGGCCCTCCCGCCAGCGGATGCGGCTCGCCTTGTCGAGATCGTCGAAGCGGACCTCTCGAACCTGCACGAAGGCAACATCGCCCGCGCCCGGCTCACCCCATCGGAGTTCGACGCTTGGCGGGCCCAGTGGCGGTGAAGGCGTGTCGACGATGTCGTCGTCTTGCGACTACGTCGTCGCGGCCTCGCCAGTGATCACCTCTTCCTGATCCGTAGGCACATAGAAGTATGACCCCGGCATGAAGTCGTAGCCCAGATCCCCCAGCAGCCGCCGTTGCCTAGGCGTGCATTGCTGGGCCACGTCCGGAATGGCGCCGTAGTCGTAGCAGCGGACCCAGAGCTGGCAGTAGTTGTAGAGGAGCACCTTGCGGGCGGTGTTCGATTCGTTGCGGGAGGGGCCGTGCCAGAGGGCGTGGGGGAAGAGGTAGACGTCGCCGGCGTTGCCCATGAGTTGGGCGGCGCCGGGGGAGTAGGGGGTGATCGGTTCTGTGCGTTCGCCGGGGAGGGGGATGGGGCGCATGTGGCTGCCGGGGAAGACGGTCAGGTTGCCGCGGTCTTTCTCCGTCACGTCCGTTAGGAGGTACATGGCCTTCATGGCGATCGGGGGGCTAGATTCGCTTACTCGGGTGAGTCGCAGGGATTCGCCGCCGTCGGTGTGGGTGTAGCCGGGGAATCTCGGCGACGGTGGGCGGACGATGGCCTGGCTCATGCTGAAGAGGATGTTCGGGCCCATGATGTCGACGATGTAGTCGAATACCGGGGAGCGGTCCATCAGGTCGATGAAGGATTGATCGTACGTGAGGAGTTCGCGGCGGTCCATGAAGCCGCTTGGGTCCTGGTCTGGCGTCTGCTCCATCCACGAATAGTGGCCGATGGGGAGATCGGGCTTGCGGTCCGGCTCGTAGCCGGGCAGCTTGCGCACGCGGTCCATCTCGTCTGAGTAATGCTGCACTTGTTCCGCATCCAGCACGCCCTTGAGGTGCAGGTAGCCGTCCACCTGCCATTGCCGGCGCTGTTCGGCGGTCAGGGTCTGCATGGTCGTTCCCTCCTCGGTGTGGCCTGCGCTGGGGCGTCAATCAGATGCCGTACAGAGCCTTCACGTTGTCGTGGGTGATCTTGGTGCGGTCGGCTTCCGGCACGCCTTCGAATATCTCGTCGATCACTTGGGTGGAGCAAGGCCAGGTGGAGTCGACATGCGGATAGTCCGAGCCCCACATTAGGTTGTCGACGCCAATGAGTTCGCGCGTGAGCACCGCGGGGCGGTCGTCCTCGATCGTGGCGTAGAACTGCCGCAGCCAGACATCGTGCGGGCGCTCGCCGGTGTAGTCGGTGTTGCGGAAGCGGTGTTCGCGGAAGATGCCTTGATCCACGCGGTCGAGCCAGTGGGCGATCCAGCCGGCGTTGAACTCGCCCACGACCCATTTCATGGTGGGGTGGCGCTCGGCGGGGCCGCGGCACATGAGGTCCACCAAGGTGCGCTGAATGGTGGTGGCGGAAGCGGCGTAGTCGGCGGTTTCGTCGCGGCCGAGCTTGCTCGGGCGGTATTGCGGCGGCACGTAGGCGTTGGTGCCGACGTGCATGGAGAGGGGGAAGTTGGCCTCGGCGGCGCGGGCCCAGAGCGGATCGTAGATTTCGTCGCGGTAGGGCGCATCCACCGGCGCGGTGCACGGTATGCAGCCGCCCTTGAAGCCCTTCTTGATCACGCGGTCGAGTTCGGCAACGGCGGCGTCGGGGTCTTGCACGGGGATTGCCGCAAGGCCGAACAGGCGACCGTTGGAGGCGTTAGCGTAGTCGTGCAGCCAGTCGTTGTAGTTCTTCTGGCAGGCGACGAGCAGCTCGGTGTTCTCGAAGCTGAAAAGGCCAAAAAAGCCCGGATAGAGGAACTCGGCGCTCACGCCGTCGTGGTCCTGATCGTCGGCGCGCATGGCACCGTCGCGGATGCCGGCGCGCAGACCGTCGTAGCCCTTGGCGAGGATGCGCTTGGCCTCATCGTCGGTCATGTCGTCCACTTCCGGCTTGTGGCCGCGTCGGCGCTGCACGGTGATGCCTTCGCGCAGGCGCATGCCGGCGAAGCCCATGCGCCGGCGAATGCCGCGGGCACCCTTGGAAGGAATCACGATGGCGTCGTGAACGGTGCCGGCGCCGGTGACCCTCGGCGCATCGTCGCCGAAGCGTTCGGCGAGGCCGATGAACACGTCCTCGGACTCCACCACATGCGAATCTGCGGAAATCGGCTTCATGCCCACACTCCCCTTTGTGCTGCATCCCGTGCCAACTGATAACTCTCGCGCAAATCGCGCCACGATGGAAGGGCACTGTACGCCTTGCGGTCGGTCGGTTTGCGCGATGCATGCGTTGACCGCGCTTGGGATAGGCTTGTTTGCCGTTGGCGATGATGCAAGTTGTGGGGGGCGAAGCGGAATGACGGGGATCGGGCGTGAGGCGCTGTTCGACGACGAGCGGATGTCGAGCTATCTGCGCGACGGCTACGTGGTGCTTGCGCCGGGTGAGTTGCCGGCGTCGTTTCACGAAGAGATGTTCGACGCCGCGTGTGCGGTTCACGATGATGCCCGGGCGATTGGCGGCGACTCGAACCACTTGCAGGTGATCGGCGACAACCTGCGGGCGCGGATTCCGGCGCTGGACCGGCTACTCGATTGCGACACGGTGCAGGGCGCGCTCACGAGTGTGTTGGGCGAGGGGTTCGTGTTGCATCCACACCATTTCGTGCATGAGGCGACGCCCAACGACCAGAGCTTCCATCAGGACGGCAACCTGCCGTGGAACGAGCGGGCGCATTACCGGACGCACCGGCCCAACTGGGCGATGCTGTTCTACTACCCACAGCGGGTGACGGAGGAAAGCGGGCCGACCGAGGTGCTGCCGGGGACGCAGTATTGGACCACCGACTTCGAGCTGGAAGATGGCACTTGGCATCGGGGGGATGCGGCGGACAAGACGCTTCGGCGGGAGGAACTGGCCAACGCGGATCTTGCTGCGCGGGACCGGCGCATCGGACAGGTTGTGGACTTGCTTGGCGTGCCCGGCTTAGAACGGCGAAGGCTGACGGTGGAGGCTGGCAGCCTGGTGCTGGCGAACTATGACCTCTTCCATCGCGGCACACGCGCCTCGGTGAGCGCGGCGTCGCGCAGGTTCATGTACAAGTTCTACTACTTCCGCACGCAAGAGCCGCGCGAGGCGTCGTGGCGCAATGGGTCCGCTTCGCCGATTGAGGGGGCGGCGGGGAGCCCGGTGGATGGCGTGGTCGAGTCCATCTGGCAGTGGCTGCGCGGTGGTGGCGACGAATGCCGGATGCGGGTGTCGTCCGAAGATCCAGTCAGCGGGGTTGAGAACGCGGCGGCCGAGAACGAGCGCGTGCAGTTCGCCTATGAACTTGGATTGCAGGCGCGAGACGATCATTCGCTGTTGCCGGAGCTAGAGCGGCTGCTTGCTACCGGGCCGGAATCCGTGCGTCGAGCGATGGGATACGCGCTAGGCGTGGCCGGCCCTCCCGCCGAGGGAGTCGTGCTTCGCGCCTTGAAGCACGACGACGCGCGGGTGCGGAGGGTGGCGTGCCTCGCTGCGGCGGAAGGGCGCTTCGAGTCCGAGCACATCGTGGCGGGGCTCTTTCGCGGCCTGGAAGAGGACCCAGACGACCTCGTGCGCTCGAATGCCGCCTATTCGCTTGGCAACATCGCGCGAGTCGTGCCGGAGCGGGTTCCGGCAGCGCTGCTCTTGGCGCGGCTGGAACCTGGGGTGGAAGCGGAAAACTCGGCCAATGGCGGCATGACCCGCTCTACCGTGCGCGAAAGCGTCGCGTACGCGCTCAACAATGTCCGTCTCGATGCGGCGGACTTGGATCGCTTGGCGGAACTTGGCCTCGCCGACCACGATCGCTACGTTCGCGGCCTTGCCATCACCGCCTTGGAGCGCCATGTGGGTGCCTGTCCCGGCGATTGGGTGCAACGCTTCGTGATGCATTTGTCCGCCTCGCGGTTCAGCGAACGCCCGCCGAGGCCGGCCTTGGCGAGCGGGTGATTTGCTCACCAGCCTGCAGAACGCCCGCGTCAAGCACGTCGTGCGCCTGCGGCAGCGCCGGGCGCGGGAACGGGAAGGGCGGTTCGTGGTGGAGGGCCGGCGCGAACTCGAGCGTGCGTTGGATGCGCGTGCTGCCATCGAAACGGTGTTCCACTGCGACGCATTGCACCGCGGTGAATCCGAACGCGACCTGGTGCGTCGTCTCGGCAGGGCGGACATCGAGCTCGTTGGCACGAGCGCCGAGGCGTTCCGGAAGATGTCCCATCGGCAGGGGCCGGATGGCGTACTCGGCGTCGCCCTTTCGCCGACGCTCGGTCTAGACCAACTTGGCGACTCGAGCGACGGCCTTTGGCTCGTGGTGGAGGGAATCGAAAAGCCCGGCAACCTTGGCGCGATGTTGCGCTCCGCCGACGCTGCCGGCGCCGGCGTGGTCGTCGCCGATCCGAAGACGGACGTGCTCAACCCCAACGTGATCCGCGCCAGCATGGGAACGCTGTTCACGGTTCCGCTGGCGGTGGCGACGGGCGACGAAGTCCGAGGTTGGCTCCAAGCGCGCGGCATCCGCCCCTTCACGGCCACTCCCGAAGCGAATGTGCCCTACACGGAAGCGGACCTAACGGGGGACATTGCGTTTGTCATCGGCAGCGAGCACGCCGGCGTCAGCCCAGCTTGGCGCATGGCTGATTCGGCATCGGTGTCCATCCCGATGTCCGGCCACATCGACTCGGTGAACGCGGCAATGGCCGCGACCATCCTCCTGTTCGAGGCCCGTCGTCAACGCACCTGACCGATCCTTCGAGCGCAGGCATTGCGCGTTGCCTCAAAGACCCGTCTCTCCTGCTTGGCGCGCGAGCGCCGAATCGTCAGGCGGCGGCGCCCCAGCGCACCGCGTTGTCGAGGATGGTGTTGAACGCTTCGGTTTCCCACGAGCCGCGGAAGACCATTGGCGTTTTGCCGCCGGCACCGACGCTTTCGTCCACCAAGGGCTGGCCGTTGGTTTCGGGCGAATGGCAATGGCCGAGGGCGACGTACACCACCGCACCCTTGCCGACGGTTCGCTCCAGTCCCAGCACGCGGGTCTTGCCGTCTTCGCGCACGGAAGTGTCTTCGTCATAGACGAAGCCGAATCCGGGCGGGGAGGGGTCCTTGGGCAGTTCCGTGGTGAGTAGCGTTTGGCTCGTGCCCACGGGCTCGACGAGATAGAGCTCGTCCGAGGTTTCGAAGTTGGCCGGCAATCCGGTCGTGATGGGGTGGTCTGCCTGCACCTCAACCTTGAACTTGCTGAGCGGCGGGTGGTTTAGGAAGAACGCGCCCAAGGCGTCGTGGTGGGCGAGGCGAACCATGCGTCGTCGTCGGCTGCCCTCGATGCGGGCGGCGCGGCCCCCGCTGGTGCCGTGCAGGGCGAACCAGCGCCCGCCGTCGGCCATCCACTGCTCCATCTCCTGGCATTGGGCGTCGTTGGGGTAGGGCCCCGCAACGTAGGTCACCAGCAGATTGACGCCGTGAAGCCGTTCGCCGATGTCCGAAAAGTCGTTGGCGACGGTGGTTTGGTAGCCGCCGTCGTAGAGTTTCTGCAGCAGCGTGATGCGGGCGAAATCCATGTCATGCCCCGCAGTGGAGCCGATCGGGAATCCACCGACGATGAGGTGTGCTCGCTTGATTGCCATGTTTCCCCTCCTGATGCGGGATGACTCTAACAGAGATGCTGTGGCTTCTGTGTCATGCTTGGCTCAAGGCTTGGGGAGGAGTGGAGCGCCGTGAAGGTCATTACCGGGGTTGGGGGCTGGCCGGCGGAGATTGCCGAGCAGGCAAGGGCCGCCGAGGCTCAAGGATTCGACACCATCACCTGCGGCGAGCTGTCGCACGACTCGATGCTCACCATGACAGTGGCGGCGACCGCGACGGAACGCGTCGGCTTGCAGACCTCGGTGACCATCGCCTTTCCGCGCAGCCCAATGGTGCTGGCGATGGAGGCATGGGACATCCAGCACCTCTCGAAGGGACGCTTCGTGCTCGGCCTCGGCAGTCAGGTGAAGGGGCACAACGAGCGTCGCTTCGGCGGCACCTGGAGCCCTCCTGCGCCGCGAATGCGCGAGTACATCCGCATGATGCACGAGGTGTGGGACTCGTGGCAGGACGGCAAGCGGCCCGAGTTCCTGGGGCGGCACTACACCTACACCCTGATGACGCCGAACTTCAACCCCGGCCCCATCGACTTTCCGCGCCCGCAGGTGGGGCTCGCAATGGTCGGGCCCGGCATGGCGAGAGTCGCCGGGGACGTGGCGGACGTCGTCATGCCCCACGGCGGAATCATGTCGGACAAGTACATGCGCGAGGTGCTGCTGCCGGCGGTTCGCGAGGGCCTCGTGCGCTCCGGACGCAACTGGAGCGACCTCGAGGTCGCCGAGAGCGGCTATCTGGTGGTCGGCGACGACGACAGCGAGATCGAGCGCAAGATCGACGGCATGAGGCGAGCGCTGTCCTTCTACGGTTCCACCCGCACCTACCACAAGGTGCTGGCGCTGCACGGCCTCGAGGAACTCGGCATGAAGCTGCACGTCCTGTCGCTGCAGGGCAAGTGGCAGGAGATGCACGACACAGTGGAGCCGGACCACATCCTCGAGCTGGCCGATACCTGCACGTGGGATCAACTGCCTGATTTCCTTGCCACGCGGCGGGAGTACGCCACCCGCACGGGCCTCGGCATTCGGCGGGAGACGCCGGACCAACAGGAGCGGGCCAACGAAGTGCTGAAGCGGGTGCAGGCGGTGGACAACCCCGGCGTGCCTCGCGGTCTCGAAATCTAACCGCGGAGGCGAACAAATGGCAGACGGCGACCTCATCACCACCATCGACGAGTTCCAGGACGAATACCGCAAGACCATCGGCCAAACGCTGCCGCATCGGCCGAGCAAGCAGGCCAACATTGACAACGTGCGCCGCTTCGGTGACGGAGTCGGCGACTACAACCCCCTGTGGCGCGACGAAGAGCACGCCGCGGCAAGCCGCTTCGGCATGATCACGGCGCCGCCGCCGTTTCTGTTCGGCGTCACCTTGGGTGTCGTCGCCGGTGAGACGGGCGGCATCGACCGGCGGCGGGTGTCCACCGAGTATCTGCCGGTGAACTACGCCGGAGCCGAGATCGAGTTCGTCCGCCCCATCTGGCGCGACGACACGATCACGGCAAGCGAAACGGTGGGCGAGACGATTCGCAAGACCAGCCGCCGCATCGGCGCCATCAACTTCAACACCGGTTTCGTAACCTTCACCAACCAGCGCAAGGAGGTGGTCGCCACCATCAAGACGACCATGGCGCGCTACCAGAACATGGGGCACACGCTGGAATACGACCGTGCACCCAAGGAAGGCGACGGCGGCAGCGTGGTCGAGCCGGCGGATCCGCTCGTTTGGGAGCGAGAGCGGCGGGGTGCCGAAACGCGGTATTGGGAGGACGTGGCAGTAGGCGATGCCCTGCCGTCGCTCAAGAAGGGCACCTATTCGGTGACCGAACTGTTCCTGTTCACCCACGGTGTGCTCGGCACCGGTCGCACCTCGCGCACCGCGTTGGAGGCAGAAGGCTCCGCCGACTTGGGCGGCGGCGGTCGCTTCGACGAAGAACATGCCCGCAAGCGCCGCAACATGCCGGGCCAGTTCGACTTCGGGCCCCAGCGCGTGTGCTGGCTGAGCCAGATCGTCACGGACTGGATGGGCGACGACGGCACCCTCAAGTCCCTAAGTGCACAGGTTCGCCACCCGAATGTGGTGGGGGATACCAACACGGTACACGGCGAGGTAACCGGCAAGTCCATCGCCGGCAACGAGCACTTGGTCGAAGTGCAGATCCGCAACGTCAACCAGTCGGGGCTCCCCACGGCCCTCGGTTCGGCAACGGTGGCGTTGCGCTCGCGCGACGACTAGGGAGCCCTTGGAGGGAAGGCATTCTGCCTTCCCTGGCGCCGATAGGCGCCTTTCTGAGGCAACGCCCGCGAATCAGTGCGCCTCACGGCGCGCTGGCGCATGAGGAAGGCCACCCGAAGAGGGGCGACGCATGCGTCGCCCTGTCCGGCAGACCGGTGGGCCGCCGCCAAGTGCGACAGACCGCTAGGGAAGGCAGAATGCCTTCCCTCCACGGCCACGAGCTAGATGCGTCCCCGGACGGTGCGTGCGGGGGCGCGGGCACCAGGTGGGGTGTCGCCGGACTTGGGGGTGGGGTCCCAGCGGGTCGTGGCGAGGTAGCGCATGGCGGTTCGGGTCGCTGCTGGGGAGTCGAGTCGCTGCAAGGCTTCGATGGACCAGCCGCGGACGTGGTGGTGCCAAGAGTAGAGGTTGTCGGCGAGGGCAGGGACTAGGGCGTCCGGGTTGGTTAGGTTCGGAGCGAGCCGGGCCGCGGCGGTGGCGGCGTTGCGGCGGACAAGGGCGTCTTCGTCCTGTAGTGGGGCGAGCAGTTGGCTGGCGTCGAGGGGATCGGCTTGGGCGATTGTGCCGGCGGCTTCGACGGCATAGCGGCGCACGTTGGGATCTTGGTGTTGCATCACCTGGAGCACTTTGGGAAGCGCGATTGCGGCAGGTGGCCCGATGTCCCCTAGGAGGTCGAGCGCTCGCACGGTTCCGTTTGCGTCTTGAGCATCCACCATTGCCGCAAGGCGCGGCGCGGCGTTGGCGCCGGCGGCAACCAAGCCGTAGGCGGCGATGGTTCGCAAGGACACATCGTCGCTCAGAAAGGCATCGAACAACGGCGTAAGCCCCGACTCTCCGCGTGCCGCGGCCATGCCAAGGGAATAGGCCGCCCCCAAGGCGATGCGGTCGTCATCGCTGCCAAGGTTGGGGGAGCAGTTGCCACTGACCGGGCGTGATGACGCGCCGCCACGATGCCAATCCCACATCGAATGCCACACCGGCGCGAGCGGGTCTTCGTCCTCCGGCCAAGGCGCGCCCGTGTGCTGCCACGACGGTGCCACCGGGTCTCGGTCTCGGGTGAACAGGAACTTCACCATATGGCGCGGCTCGTCGGTGACGTTGGCACTGTGACGGCCGTGCACGATGTCGAAGTGGGTGATGGTGACGGTGCCAGCCTCGCCGGTAAGGGGGATCTTCGCGGCCTCCCACGGTTCGTCGAGCTTCGCCATTTCCGCGAACATGGCCGGATTGTCCCTGCGGAAGCGCTCTAGCCGCTCGCGGTGGAAACGTCGCGCCTCCTCGCTGCCGAGCACGTCGTCGCCGAACTTCGCCTTGGCTTCCTCCCGCGCCTGCTTGTTGAGCTCGTTCAGCTTCGCCCGTGCCGCCTCCAGTGCCCTTCGGGGGACATAGTGGCTGCCCGGCACGATGCCAGTGGGGCCCTTCGCCAAGGGCGTGTCCTGCGGGTAGTAGAACAGCATCGCGTAGCGGGTGCGGTGCATTCGCCGCAGGCCATCGACGGCGTAGTGCGAGTGGTTGTCGCCGTCCTTGTGCAGAGGCTGAGCCGCGTTCAGGAACGCAAAGTGGTCGTGGCGGTGGAAGTGCAGGTAGAAGCCAGGCCCCAAGATGGACGTGAGGGCACCGCGAATCACCGGCTCGTCCAGCATGTGGGCGAGTTCCGGGACGCAAGGCAAGAGGTTGTTGTGACCGCGCGGACCGCCTTCGTCTAGGTCTTCAAGCGCATCGAGCATCCGTTCGTGGAACTCGCGCGGCAGCTCAGAGCGCAAGGTCAGATAGCCGTCGCGGATGAAGCCTTGCATGGCGGCGTCATCGAGGAGTACGGGTTCCGAACTGGTCGGCATCGCGTCGTTCAGTCTAGGTTGGCGATGTAGGGAGCGAAGGCTGCCCTCAGCTGGCCAAGGTGCTCGACAGCCCACTCGCGCACTTGGGGCCACTGCTCGCGTTCGGTTACCTTTGCATCCTCAGCAAAATAGCTTGAGATTCGGCAAGCCCTCGCGCCTGGCAAGGGATCCCATTCAAGACTGCCGCCGTACTCAGTCTCGATGAGCTCCTTGTTTTCGAGTAGCGCGTCGAATCGCCTCGACGCCTGCTCCCGGTTCTGGCCGTCGATGTACACCTCGACGCGGAAACTCGGGGCGGCATTGCGATACGGCGCGTAGTTGTAGTTGGCCCCATAGGAGATTTGCGTGCGTCCAGCCGGGAAGTTCATCCAGTTGTCTTTCCCTGGCGTGTTCGCGCGGCTCCACCCGGCATGTGCTTGGTGGAACGCTGGAAGGAACTCGCTCCAGAACGCTTGGTAGATTTGCTGGATGTCCCTCAGCTCGCCGGATACGCTCGACCGTACTTGGCGCTGCCAATCATCCGGTTGTACCACGACGGCAAACTGTGGCGCGGCAACGGACTCGCCGATGCGCCACGCCTTGATCTCAACACCGAAGTAGTGCATTGGATCGCTGCTGTTCTCGTTAAGCCATCTCAGCATCGTGCGGTGCTCAGGGCGCAGGTGTTCGGCGATGAGGATCGCGTGCGTCGCATCGAGGCCGGCTGCGTAAGTCAAGAGCTTGCCGAGATGGTCATGGTCGGAGGTCCCGTACATGTTCTCCACGACGACGGCCTCGCCCTCGACCGTTCTGAGCAGCATGTCGGCCTTGAATGGACCCACCGCCTTCTCTGTTTCGACAAGGTCCAGGTCAAGATCGAGGCTCAAAGCCAACGCGAGGTCGTCGAGATTGCGCGCCAGCCAAGGCGTGAAGTCCGACGCCTCTCCCGGCCAGACATCTTGAACGCGCACCCCTTCCAAGCGACCTACACGAGCCAGTGCTGCCTTGGCATCACTCATTGGAGATGGAGATCTCCTTGTCGGTGATGAACTCCACCAGCGCTGGGTGGCCGTCCTTGGTGGCGGCGATACCGCGTTCGATGGCAGCGGCGATGTCGCCGGGGTCCGTGACGCGCTCGCCGTGGCCGCCGAACGCCTTGGCCATGTCGGCGTAGTTGCCGGAGATGTCGGTGGAGCCGTATTTCTCCTGCGCCACCTGCATGATGGGAATCTCGATGGCCATCGAGAAGTTGTTCATCAGGATCGACAGGATCGGAATGCGCTCCCGCACGGCGGTCTCGAAATCCATGCCGGTGAAGCCGATGGCGGCGTCGCCCCAGACGTTGATGCAGGTCGCCTCCGGCTGCGCCACCTTGGCCCCCATCGCAAGGCCCAGGCCGTAGCCGAGCTGGGTGGTCTTGCCCCAGCCGATGTAGGAAAGCGGCGTGGTGGACTCCCAAAACGGCGAGAGCTGGTCGCGGGGGCTGCCGGCGTCGTGGGTGATGATCGTGTTGTCGATGTCCACCGCGCGGTGCAGTTCGGCGAGCACGCGGTAGGGATTGATGGGCGCCTCGTTGTTCGTGCGCTTGGCCTGCCATTCGGCGAGCCACTCGGCCTTTAGGGTGGCTATGCGCTTCTGCACCGCTCCCGCACGGTCGTCCGCCTTGCCGCGGCCGCGGTCTGCCATTGCCTCGCTGAGTGCCGCAAGGGAGAGCTTGGCGTCACCGATAAGCGCGTGTTGCACCTCCACGTCCTTGTTGAGGTCCATCGGGTCGAGGGTGGCGTGGATGATGGTCTTGCCGCGTGGCATCGGCACGCCGAAGCCGGTGAGGGCGAAGCTGCAGCCGATGCCGAGGATCACGTCCGCCTCGGCGAGGAAGGTCGTCACCGTGCGTGGATTGGCGCGGCCGCCCGAGCCGAGCGAGAGCGGATGGGTTTCGTTGAAGGCGCTCTTGCCTTCGAGGCTCGTGGTGACGGGGATGTTCCACTCTTCGGCGAGGGCGCGCAGCTCATCCCACGCTTCGGCGTAGTGGACGCCTTGACCGGCGTAGATCACCGGCCGCTCGGCATTCGCCAACACTTCCGCGGCACGGTCGACGTCCGCAGGGTCTGGCCCGACACGGGTTGCAAAGCTCGGCGTGTGCTCCCAGCCCTCCGGCACCTCTTCGCGGAACACGTCCACCGGTACCTCGATCAACACGGGGCCAGGGCGCCCGTTGCGGAGCTGGAAGAACGCCCGCCGCATCACCTCGGGAATGGCGCGGCCCATGGTGAGCGGCTCCGCCCATTTCGTGACGTGGCGCATGTTCAGGGTCGAGTTGAAGTTGGGGTAGTAGTTGGCGATGCGGCGCGGATAGCCCGCCGGCAGCACGAGAATGGGTGCGGATTCCGAGTATGCCTGCGCCACGCCGCCGAAGGCGTTCTCGGAGCCGGGGCCATGCTGCATGGTGAAGACGCCAATCTTCTTGCCGGATGAGAGCCGCGAATAGGCGTCTGCCATGTGCAGGCCAATGCGCTCCTGACGCACGACGATCGTGCGGATGTCAGCCACGGCCGCGGCCTCGATGATGGGATTGACGGGATAGGTGAAGATCGTGTCGATCCCCTCCCGCTTCATGGCATGGGCAATGGCTTCTGCAACCTGCATGGTGGTTCCCCCTAGGCGTGTTTGGTGAAGGTCGGTGCGGTCAATCGCCGAATATCTGCAGGATCACGCCGTACCAGACGGCGACACCGGCCATGATGACCTGAAAGACGAACGTCGCCCACAACGCGAGGTGCATGGTGCGACCGGGCCGCACGCGTTGGTCCATCACGTTGCGTTGCAGCCAGAGGGCGGCGCCGCTCTGGATTGGCAGCGTGATGGCGGCGAAGGTGGCGGAGATCAGGATCAGGGCGATGGGATTCTGAAAGCCGAAGTAGAGCAGGAAGGCCATCAGCGGGATGGCGACGACGTAACCCCGGGTCCATTTGGCGCGGTGGATGCGCAGGCGGGAGATGAAGCCCCACTCGATGACGTAGTCTGGGAACACCCGACCGCCGGCGCCGACGCCGGAGAGCGTGGTCGAGAACAGGATGAAGAAGGCGCCGATGCCGAACACCCATAGCGACCAGCCGCCCAGGGTTTCCGTGAACATGCCCGAGAGCACGCGGATGGTGTCGAGGCCCTCTGGAATCTCTCCGTTCGGGTTCAGCACGCCAGCGCCCAGGATGAAGAACGGCACCGTGGCGAGGGTGAGGATGACGAGGGTGGCGATCACGTCGGTCTGCAGCACGCGAATCCAGCCCTTGGCGCGATCCACCCAGCCCGGGTCGCTCGGGTCCGAACCGATGTGACGCGGGTAGCCCTTCTCTACGCACCAGTAGGTGTAGGCGGCGATCTCGCCGGAGTTGACGCCGGTGTAGCCGTACATGGCAATGGCCAGGGCCGCGTACATCACCGGAAACTCGAACGAGAAGCCGAGGGCGATGTCGTCGGCGGTGACTGCGTATTCGGTGAACTGCATGAGCACGGCGCAGAAGATGGTGATGGCGGTGAAGCCCATCACCAGGAACAGCATCACCTTTTCGAGATGGCGGTAGGAGTTCGTGATGAGAATGCCGATGGCTGCCGCGACGATGATGCCGGTGGAGATGGTGGACTCGATTCCCGTCAGCAGTTCCAGCGACTGGCCGGCGCCGCCGACGATGCCGCCCAAGCCAAACAGACCAATGCCGAAACTGGCGGTGGCGAGCCAGATGGGCCAGCCGACGGGGCCTCGGGGCCCCATGATCCGACCCGGCACGCGGTTGAGGGCACGCATGTAGGTGTCGCCGGTGGTGATGCAGTAGCGGGCGATCTCCGCCTGCACCACGGACTTGCTCCAGCACGACACCAGCACCCACCAGAGCAGGACGAAGCCGGCGTTGGCGCCGAGGCCTGCGGTCATGATGACCTCGCCGGAGCCGACGATGGAGCCGGCGACGATCACGCTGGGCCCCAGGTGCTTGAAGCGACCGACGAGATTGGTGGGCGGCGCCAGCGACTCCCCTTCGGCTTGGGTGTAGGGATCGATTTCGCGCTGCTGCGCCGTTTCCGCCATGTCAGTAGGCATACTGGTCAACACGGGCTTGGGCTTGGGAGATGCCCTTGCCGCGCACGATGTCGGGATCGAGCCAGCGCTCGATTGCCTCGGCCTCGTAGCCAAAGCCGCGGTTGCGGTCCAGCACCTGGTCGCGGCTCAGCCACTCGCCGTCATAGCGCACCGGGAAACCCTGGCCGCTGAGTTCATAGGCGTAAAGACGACAAAGCGTGTCGCCTTCGTCGTAGTCGCCGACCCAGGTGAGCCACGGCGCCTCGATCTTCAGCCGCTCGCGAGTGGCGGCGTGTGCCGAGGCGATGTAGTTGCCGAGATCCCAATCGGGAATGGCCCGCTCGTGGAAGGTGGGGCCGCCGGGCAGCTTGCCGTCGTGGAAGAGATAGGTGTCGCCGTTCTGCAGCAGCACGCGGGCATTGGCGATGGGCTTGTCGCTGTGCGTCGCCATGAGCCGCTTGCCGGGTTCCGAAAGCGCATGAAAGGCGGCGTCGGTGTACGGATAGTAGCCGGTGGCCGGGGGATAGCTCGCGGCGGCGTATTTGTTGAAGAAGCCGATGCGATGTCGCTTGGAGCGATTCGGCGCCGCCTTGTGCCAGCAGTGCATGTTCATCAGCAGCAGGTCGCCGCGTCTCAGCTCTGGGTCGATGAAGCTGTCTTCGTCGGGACGGATGGCGGGGTTCACCTCCAGAGTGCGACCGCCGCGGTCGTGGATGCGCTCGAGCCGGTGTGATCCGGGCGCGACGAAGAGCTGCCCGGCTTCGGCGTCGAAGTCGTCGAGCGGCACGATCGTGAAAAGCCAGTTCATGGACGAACCCACGGGCCGCCAGCGCTTGTAGTCGTTGTGCATCGGAATGCCCGGGCCGCCGGGGGTGCGGTCATACACGACGAACGCGGTGAGTACGGGATCGTCTTCGAGCAACGTGGCGGCGGATTCCACTACGGTCGGGTGTTCGGCAACGAAGGCGAGGTCGGGATCGGCCATGCAGCTTTCGGCGAGGGTGTAACGACCCGGTTCCGGATACACCCCTGGCACCGGCCCGTGCAGCGGCGGATGGCGCTTGAACGCCGTGGCGAAGCGCTCGACTTCGTGATCGTCGAGTGCGCCGCGCACCACTGTGAAGCCGTCGCGCACATACTGCGCCACCTGCGCTGCGGTGAGCATCGCCTTTCCCCTCCGTCCGGCTCGCCACGCACGGCAAGTCGCGCGGCGTCAGCGTGCAGTATCGGGCTTTGCGCCCCGAAACTCCAATGGGGCTTACTGCTGGTGCGAGCGCGCCCTGCAGGGGCGTCGACAGTTCGCTGGCGCGACCTGCTGGCCTTGGTGCTCGCGTTCGCTAGCAGCTATGGCTCGCAGCCTGTGGCACTTCGTCGCTGGCGCGGCGAAGTCCGACAGGTTGCGAGCGCGACGTGAAGCCATACACTTCGCGCTCCTTGTCGGTGCGGACGACCGCCGTTGGCATCTGCAACTTCTGCGGCAATTTCTGCGCCACGTCGCGCCGCAGCGCTCGGCACGCTGACGCTGCTTTACTTCTTCAACTTCGTTGATCGGCAGATCATTGCGATCCTGGTCGAGCCCATCAAGTCGGACCTTGGGCTTGCGGATTGGCAGCTTGGCGTGGTGTCCGGGGTCGCGTTCGCCGCGCTGTACGCAACGCTCGGCATCCCCATCGCTCGGCTGGCAGACCGGGCGCATCGGGTCAACATCATCTCCGTGGCGGTGGCGCTGTGGAGCGCGATGACGGCGGTCTGCGGCCTTGCGCAGAACTTCGTGCATCTGGTGCTGGCGCGGGTGGGCGTGGGCGTGGGCGAGGCGGGGCTGACGCCGCCGGCGCACTCCCTGATCGCCGACATGTACCCGGAGCGGCAACGCGCCACGGCGCTTGCCATCTACCAGCTTGGAGTCCCGACCGGGGCCCTGTTCGGTCTTCTCGCCGGCGGCTTGATCGCCGAGGCTTGGGGCTGGCGGGTCGCGTTCATCGCCGTGGGGCTTCCCGGCATACTGCTCGCGCTCGTGGCCAAGTGGGTGATTCCCGAACCGCGGACGATGGGCGGCCTGATGCCGACTGGTGCCGGGCAGCCTCCGCTCATCGAGTCCCTGGCCCTCCTCTGGCGCATTCGCACCTTCCGCCAGCTCGTGCTCGGCTTCGCCCTTGTTTCCTTCGTCACGTTCGGCTACAACGCATGGCTACCAGCGCTCTTGGGGCGGATGCACGGCCTCTCGACGGCGGACATCGCGCTTTGGCTTGGCCCGGTCGGATTCGTCTCCGGCGTTGCCGGCACCTTCTTGGGCGGGCTCGCCTGCGACCGGCTGGGGCAGCGGGATCCACGCTGGTATGCATGGCTGCTGGCCATCGGGTTTGCCGGTTCGATCCCCTTCCTCGGCGCCGTCTTCCTCGCGCCGTCTGCGACACTGGCCATCGCTGCCTACGTCGTTCCGAACTTCCTGATTGGCATGAACATGGGCCCCACCTTTGCGATGGCGCAGTTCGTCGCTCCCGAGGGGTTGCGGGCAATGGCGTCGAGCATTCTGCTTTTCTTTGCAAACATGATTGGCCTCGGGCTTGGCCCCCTCACCATCGGCGCGCTCTCGGACGCCCTTGCGCCCAGTGCCGGCGCGGGCTCGTTGCGTCTCGCGCTGCTCGTGGTGCTGCCCGTGCTGGCATGGTGCGCCTTGCACTACCTGCTCGCCGGGCGCACATTGCGCGCCGAGATTCTTGCGCCCATCACCCAGAGGACCTCCGCGTGAAATTCAGCGTTCTGCAGTTCTTCAGTTGGCCGGGGCGGCGGGTGCCGCTCACGACGGTCTATGGGCGGGCGCTGGAACGGGTGCAGATCATGGATCAAGGCGGCTACGACGCGGTTTGGCTCGCCGAACACCATTTCTCGACCTACAGCGTCTGTCCGTCCGTGCACATCATGGGAATGCATGTTGCGGGACTCACCAAGAACATCCGCATCGGCACCGGGGTCAGCCTCGCGGCTTTCTACCACCCTCTGCGGCTCGCCGAGGAAGTGGCGCTGCTCGACAATCTCTCCGGCGGTCGGGTTAACTGGGGCGCGGGTCGTGGCTTCGACCGCAAGGAGATGGAGGTGTTCGGCGTTGGCGCGGAGGACTCCTACGACCGCTTCCGCGAGAACGTCGAGATTGTGCTGGCGGCCTGGGCTGACGACCGGCTCACGCACCGAGGCCGGCATCACTCGTTCGAGGATGTGGAGGTGTTGCCCAAGCCGCTGCAAGACCCCATGCCGGTCTGGATCGCTACATCATCCGTGACCGCCATTGATTGGGCCGCAAGCCGGGGCCACTCGATCCTGATGGACCCGCACGCCACCCATGCCGAGATTGGCACCAAGTACCGGCACTACCTTGCCGCGATGGAAGACCACGGCTTCCCGGACGCCGACTCGCGCGAGATACCGGTGGCCCGGCTACTGGCCATTGCCCCGACGGACGAGGCCGCGGAGAAGGTGGCACGCGAGGGTGCCCGCTGGACGGTGGGTTCCTACGCCAACCCCGGTCCGGGCGCGGTCGCCCGCGAAGAGCGCATCGAGCGCTACGTTCAGGACGTCATCATCCACGGCTCGCCGGCTCGGGTGGCAGCGCAGCTTCAGCAACTCGAGGAGGAGACTCCGCTGCGCTACCTGATCGCCTCCATCCTGAGCCACGAGACCTTCGTGCTCCTCACCGATGAGGTGATCCCGCGCCTGGCCTGAAGCGTGTTCACAACGTCTGTGTTGGCCGGTCCGAGCCGACAAACCCAGCAAGGCGTGCCTCGATTCGTCGGCGGGCATTGTCGTCTCGAGCATCGAACTGCACGCCAACCCCGGCGGCTCTGCCGTCGCCGGCGCCAGGGGGCGTGATCCAGACCACCGTGCCGGCCACGGGAAACGGCGTCGGGTCATCTGGCAGTTGCAGCATGACCAGCACCTCGTCTCCCAAGCCGTGGCTGGCATCGGACGGCACGAAGATGGCGCCGCGCTGGATGAACGGCATGTAGGCGGCATGCAACACATCGTCGGTGCGCATGTTGACGGAAAGGATCTTGTGGCTTGATGGCGTCTTCATCGCGCCATCTTCCCGCGTTTTGGAGCGTTCGCGACGACATCGAGCGAATGTCGCACACACGATGCAGACATTTGCCCCAAGGCCTGCCGACGCCAGCCACCAGAAAACCCAACTGCCGACGCGCCCGCGAGGGCGCGCAAGTGCCCCCGTAGGGGCGGGGCTTGTCCCCGCCCGTGTTGAAGGCATCGACGAACTCGAGCCGGGACGGGACAAGCCCGTCCCCTACGAGGAATGGGTCGAAGCGCAGCAGTTCGCGCAAGCGAACTGCCAACGCGCCCGTCAGGGCGCG
>JAPPDJ010000078.1 GCA_028824555.1 Gammaproteobacteria bacterium
CTAGCTCACGGCAAGGCGCGGCGAAAGCCCTTGTGCACTGTGCTACACAATTCCCCTTTTTTAGGCGCGCGCCGACGGGGAGAGCCGACTCGGCGGCTGCGGTTAGAATGCCCCGCCGTCAGCATTGCGCCTTGGCTTCGAGTCCATGCGAGTCACCATCTTCGGCGCGGCCTATGTGGGCCTCGTCACCGGCACCTGCTTTGCCGAGCGCGGCAACGACGTGGTCTGCGTGGACATCGACGCGGCCAAGGTCGGGATGCTGCGGCGCGGCGAAGTGCCGATGTTCGAGCCGGGCCTCGCGGAACTCGTGCGGGCAAACTTGGACGCCGGGCGGCTCAGCTTCACCACCAGCGGCGCGGATGGCATCGAACACGGCGAAGTGATCTTCATCGCGGTCGGCACGCCGCCGGGAGAGGATGGCTCGGCCGACATGAGCCAGGCTCTCTCCGTGGCACGGACCATCGGCGAATGCATGACCGTGCCCAAGGTGGTGGTGTGCAAGTCCACCGTGCCCGTGGGCGCCGCCGATCAGGTGCGAGACGCCATTTGCGGCGCGCTCGCCGAACGCGGCCTCGAAATCGATTTCGACATTGCCTCCAATCCCGAATTCCTCAAGGAGGGCAGCGCGGTTTCGGACTTCATGAAGCCGGACCGCATCGTCATCGGCTCGGATGGCGCCGGCGCCAAGGACCTACTCGAACGGCTCTACGCACCCTTCAACCGCAACCACGACCGCATCATCCACATGGACTTGCGTTCCGCGGAACTCACCAAATACGCCGCCAACGTCATGCTCGCCACGCGCATCAGCCTCATGAACGAGTTCGCCGGACTTGCGGACCGTCTTGGCGCCGACGTCGAGGCGGTGCGGCGCGGCATCGGCGCCGACCCACGCATCGGCTTCCACTTTATCTACGCTGGCTGCGGCTATGGCGGCTCGTGCTTTCCCAAGGACGTACGGGCGCTGATCGGCATGGGCCGAGAAGTCGGCTATGACACCGCCATCGTGCGCGGAGTGGACGATGTCAACCAACGCCAGCATCGGCTGCTGCCGGAACGCATCTCGGCGCATTTCGGCGGCAGTCTCGCCGGCCGCACCATTGCCTTGTGGGGGCTTTCCTTCAAGCCCAACACCGACGACATGCGCGAGGCGCCGAGCTGCACGTTGATGGAAGGCATCTGGGCAGCCGGCGGCCGTGTGCGCGCCTACGACCCGCAAGCCATGCGGCAAGCGCGCCTGCTCTACGGCGAACGCGACGACCTCGACCTCGTCGAGCGGCGCGAGGAGGCACTCGACGGCGCCGATGCGCTGGCCGTCGTGACCGAGTGGAACGAGTTCCACAGCCCGGACTTCCACGAAATCAAGGCGCGGCTGAAGACGCCCACCATCTTCGACGGCCGCAATCTCTATCTGCCGGAAGCCATGCGGGCGCTTGGCTTCGATCACATCGCCATCGGTCGCCCGCCGGTGTACGCACACTCGGCTGGCGCCAAGGTACAGGCTGCATGACGGATACCCGGATCGGAAGACTGCAAGGCAAGGCGGCGTTCATCACCGGCGCCGCCAGCGGCATGGGCGCGGCGACGGCGCGGCTGTTCGTGGCCGAAGGCGCCAACGTGACCATCGCCGACCTCAACGACGAAGCCGGGGACGGCCTCGCCGCGGAGCTCGGCCCTCGAGCACGCTTCGAGCGGGTGAACGTAACCGTTGAAGCCGACGTGCAGGCTGCCATCGAGCGCACTGCCGACGCTTGGGGCCGGCTCGATTGCATCTTCAACAACGCCGGCTTCGGCGGCGCTCTCGGGCCCATCGACGAAACATCGGTGGAGGATTTCGACATCACCTTCGACGTGCTGCTGAAGGGCGTCTTCCTCGGCATCAAGCACGCTGCCCCGATCATGAAGAAGCAGGCCTCCGGCTCCATCATCAGCACCGCCTCCATCGCCGGTCTCGAAGCCGGCTGGGCACCGCACCTTTACAGCACGGCAAAGTCCGCGGTCATCGCCCTGACCCGGACGGTGGCGCTGGAAATGGCCGAGTGGCAGGTGCGCGTGAACTGCATCTGCCCCGGACTCATCGCGACGCCCCTGGCAGTGGGACGCGGATTCACGGACGAGGCGCAACGCAACTTCCGCGCCGACATGGCCGGGCAGCAACCGCTGAATCGCGTTGGCGAGCCGGACGACATCGCCCGCTGCGCGCTGTGGCTCGCAAGCGACGATTCCGAATTCGTGACCGGGCAAGCGCACGTGGTCGATGGCGGCATCACCGCCGGCCGGCCGTGGCGACGGCAGGCGTCCTGGATGACTCAGAACCGACCCATCACCGTCTATCGCCCGCCCGGACGATAGCGAAGCAAAGGAGAGCGAACATGAAGCTCGGCGTGGTATTCCCGCAAACGGAAATCGGCGCGGACCCGGATGGGGTCGCCGCCTTCGCCCGCACCGCCGAAGAGTGCGGCTACGATCACCTCATTGCCTACGACCATGTGCTTGGCGCGAACACCGCGAACCGACCGGATTGGTCTGGCCCCTACACCTCGGAAAGCCTGTTCCACGAGCCCTTCGTGCTGTTTGTTTATCTTGGCGCCATCACCGAGAAGCTCG
>JAPPDJ010000059.1 GCA_028824555.1 Gammaproteobacteria bacterium
GAACGGACCCGCCGCGGCGAGCCTGCCCCAGTGGATCGGCCTGGGGGGAGGCGACGACGCCTCCTGGCTGGGCGGACCCAACGACCGCGATCCGGCCACGGTCGAACTCTGACCGGCCCGGACGAACCAGGCCATGCAGCCCTGGAGAATCAGTGCGGGACTCACCGCCGCCATCGCCGGATCCACCCTCCTGCTCGCCGGTTCCCGGCTCGCGTACCTCGCCCCATTCCGACCGCTGATCCTCGGCGACCACGCGCTCGCGCTCGTCCTGAACGTGGCGCTCGCGCTCGCAGCGATCTCGGCCGCCATCTACGCCGTCGCGCGCGCCACCGGGCTCGCCGACCTCGGACGGCGCGTCGATCTCGCCGTACGGTCCGTTAGGCGCGGCGAGGGCGACCCGGAACTCACCGAAGCACTGCGCAGAGACGATGAAGGAGACTGGGAGTAAACACATATGATTGACCGAACGTCCGTCGAAGCACTGCCGGCCATCTGGCGCAGGCGGGCCAAGATGCTGCGTCGCTACGGGGCTGAGACTCCCGCCACTGCACTCGAACGCTGTGCCGACGAGCTGGAAGCCACGCTCGTCGAACACGACGAAACCACGTTCTCGCTCGTCGAGGCCGCCCGCGAGAGCGGCTACTCCGCCGACCACCTCGGACGCCTCGTCCGCGACGGCAAGATCCCCAACGCTGGACGGTCCGGCGCTCCCAGGATCGCGCGCCGGCACCTGCCGCGGAAGGCCCACGCGCCAGCCGAGACGCGACTGGCGGACAAGCCTCGCCCGCGCGACCTTTCGAATGCGCAGATCGTGCAGTCCATCATCGAAAAAGGACTCGAATGACGGTACGCACGAAGCGGATCCGCGCAGCTACAGCGCAGGCATGTGAGCCCGGAACCAGATGAGGATCTTCCGCGATCCCAAGATCGGGGCTTCTAACAGATCGAGCGGCGCGAGAACGGGCGCAGGTTGAGCCAGTCGCTGAAACACCGCGGTTGGGCACGGGCGAAGCGGCAGGCGGACGGATGGAACGGCCAGTCCGAAGTCACGCGTGGGCCGCTCGCGCCAGAGACGCGGTCGACGTCTACGGTGACTCGGAAGATGGGGACTGATACATAGGTGGCGAGTCGAAGAGCACGGAAGGCGCGGCGGCGACGGAAGCCCTCATCGCAGAAATCCAAGATCCCGCAGGAGACTACGCCGACACCGAAGGCGAAGGCCAGGGTCACCGGGTCGCGACCAGGCCCACCCCTATGGCACCGGATTCTCCTCGACGGCACCTCAGCGATTGCTAAGGCGGCTGGTGCGATGCTGGCCCTGTCGTTCATGATGCCGAGCGAGGCGATGGCCGAAATGCCCTGGTTCGGCAGCATCCTGCGGCGCCTAGATCCTGCGCTAAGTGCTTGGTTTGCCTTCGAGTTCTGTGTCCGTGCGGCTGTTATCAAGCCATGGCATTCGTACGTCTTGAGTGCCAAGGGGATCTTCTGTTTCCTAGCAGCGCTTCCTCCGACAGGCATCGCTCCAGTCGAGGCCGTCAGACATCTAGGCAGATTCCTGATGGCCGCAAGCACGCAGTTCTTTGTGGAGGCCGTCCAGGAAGTCCTTGATGCGGTCAAGCTGGTTGTCACGCAGAACAAGAATAGCTTGGGCAACATGCTTACCTTGGTATTGCTCACCATGTTGGCCGGTGACATCATGCTCGGGGTAGTAGAGGGGGATGCTGACCACGCTCAGCGTATGGGTTGGGTGACCAACCAAGTCCTTCCATTCGTTGGCATTCCGGTTGACTTCGCGCCCACCACAGTTACCGGACAAATCCTGGAAAGGCTTCTCACCTTGGTCCGCTATGCGGCCTTGACCTGGCTCGGAGCACTAGTGCTCAGAACTTGGCGGGTCGCCGTCGGCGACCCGCCGGTCGAGTCCACCAAACACTGAATCGCTGCGGACCGGTCTCGGTCACCTCAGACTTCGGACACTTCCCTGTGCGGCATAAAGGGTGGCCCGCTCAAGCAGAGGGAGCCTTGGGCAGCCTCACCTTGAGTTGTAGACGTTGAGCACCCCGCACGCGACGTACTGCAGGGTATCGACCGACCCGCTCACCAGCTCGCTTGGATCATCGAGGTAGCGCCACTCCGGAAAGTCGTTGTCGTGGTCCGCTAGAATCCTCCGCGCCGTCCTCGTTTCAACGGGGAACTCGGTGCGTCTGATCTGTTCGAAATCGCGCTCCAACTCGACCTGCACGTTCGGAGGCAATTTGTCGTACAACTTGGATAGGCGATGCCCCCAAGCTTCTTGGTCGTTGTTGTGCTTGGCGATCAGCGCCTTCAGAGCGAGTTCCACGACGAACGGCAACAGCATGCGTGCGGCGTAGGTGCAACCGAGAGCCGTCGTACTGACGGCGTTCGTGGCGGCCAACTGCGCACCTGACAACACACGGCGGATGATCTGAGGCTCACGCTGTGAATTGATCAAGACTTGAGCCGCGTACTGGAGAGCTAGAGCCTGACCGTGCCTCAGGCGTTGGAGCTTATTCGGATGGGCTGTCATCGGTGATTCCAATGGGTTGCAGGCCGCCGCAACGTTAGGTTGA
>JAPPDJ010000058.1 GCA_028824555.1 Gammaproteobacteria bacterium
CGCATCCCGGCCGGTGTCACCAGCGTGCCGAGTTCCACCGTTTCGGTGATGGCAGCGAGCGCCGAGATCATTGACCAGGCTTCCAGAATGGGCAGTTGCGGCGATTGCGGGCCGTAGAGGTGGTCGCAAACCCAGAGCGAGTCGTAGCCCTGGGCCTCGAACGCCCGTGCCGACTCTGCCGCGGCGACCCAGGGGCGCTTGATCTGGGGAATGGTCGCGCCGAAATGCGCCTTTCGCGTCATGGCTTGATCCTCTCGCGTTCGTTGCCGCGTGCTACCTTGTGAACGTCAAGCGTAACAGGCGGGACGGAGCATGGCGCAGATCGAGTTTGAAGTGATCGAGGGTTGGGAGAAGCTGCCGGAGGGATGGAGCTTCGTCGAGGTGGCCGGCGTTGCCACCGATTCCCGCGATCGCGTCTATGCCTTCAATCGCGGCGAGCATCCGATGATCGTCTTCGATGCCGACGGCAACTTCCTCAATGCCTGGGGCGAGGGTGTGTTCACCAATCCGCACGGCCTTTACATCGGCCCCGACGACCGCGTCTACGCGGCCGACAACTTCGACCACACCGTGCGCATCTTCAACACCGACGGCGAGCTCTTGCAGACCCTGGGCGAGAAGGACAAGCCAGCCGACACAGGGTTCGATCCGGGCAAGATGCCGGTGCAGTACGGCGGCGGGCCGTTCAACCGGGTGACCAACCTCGCCTTGGACAGTGCAGGGGAGATGTTCGTGGCGGACGGCTACGGCAACGCCCGGGTGCATCGATTCTCGACGGCTGGCGAGCACCTCAAGTCCTGGGGCGAGCCGGGCGGCGGTCCGGGCGAGTTCCGCCTGCCGCACGCCATTGCCGTGGACGAGGACGACCGCATATTGGTCGCGGATCGGGAGAATTCCCGCATTCAGGTGTTCGACCACGGCGGCGAATACCTCACGGAGTGGGATCACGTCACCCGCCCTGATGATCTCTTCATCGACGCAGACGGTGTGCTGTACGTCGCGGAACTGGGCGAGATCGCCGGCCGCAGCCCGGACGTGGAAATCCTCCCCCACACGCCCCATGCAAGCGTCGCGGTGCTGGACTTGGACGGTGCCCTGATCCACCGCTTCGGCGGCAAGGACCCGGTGCGCCCCGGCAACTTCTTCGCCCCGCACGGCATCTGGGCAGACTCCAAGGGCGACCTTTACGTTGCCGAAGTGATCTACAGCGGCGGCGGCAATCGCGGCCTTGTTCCGCTCGACTGCCACTCGCTGCAGAAGTTCCGGCGCATTCGGGCGGAGTGACTGTCGGACTCGCTGAGGAAACGTGCAGGGAGGGCATTGCGACCTCCCTACGGCTGCAAGGCGCGTTCGCCACCGTGAATTGACGAAAAAGCGCCTAACGGCGCCAAAGGGAAGGCAGAATGCCATTCCCTAAAGGCCCCATCACTTGAGGGAGCAAGCACCCATGCCCATCGATCCAAAGCGCGAGAGCTGGAAGCCCGGGATGCCGTGGGAGAAGGCGATTGAGGACATTGCCTACATCAAGGAACTCGCCACCGAGATGGGAGGCCAAGAGCGCATCGACCGGCAGCATGCGGGCGGGCGCTACACCATTCGCGAGCGCATCGACAAGCTGGTGGATGCGGGCAGCTTCATGGAGGCTGGGCCGCTGGTGGGGGCGGCGGAGTTTGACGCAGACGGCAACCTGAGGGAATTCACCCCCGGCGCCTATGTGATGGGTCTCGGCGAGATCGACGGTCGCCCGGTGGCTGTGGGCGGGGATGACTTCACCATCTCTGGGGGTAGTCCGCACAACGTCCACAAGCATCAGCGGCAGTTCACCCAACCCTTGGCCGTGCAGTACGGCATTCCATACATACAGCTCGTGGAAGGCGTCGGGCACAGCTCGAAATCCGACGAGGCGGCCGGCCACATGGGGCTTCCCTCCGGCGAGCTCTGGTGGCGGGGCGTGGCCCTGCTCACCAAGGTTCCGGTGGCCGCTGGCATTCTTGGCTCCGTGGCTGGCGCGCCGGCTGCGTTTGCCCTGATGTCGCACTTCACGGTGATGGTGAAGGGGCGTTCGCAGATATTCCCGTCCGGACCGCCGGTGGTGCGCCGCGCCATCGGCGAGAAGCTCGACAAGGAGGCGCTGGGCGGTGCCGCCATGCACGTTCACGAAAGCGGCCAGGTCGACAACGAAGCCGATTCGGAAGAGGAAGCGCTGGAGCAAATCCGCCGCTTCATCTCCTATCTGCCGAACACCACGAGCGACGTGGCGCCTCGCGTTGAGACGGGCGATCCGCCCGATCGGCGCCCCGAGGAGCTCTTGAACATCATCCCGCCCAACCGCCGCCAGGGTTACAACCCGCGGCGGCTGATCGAACTCGTGGTGGACAACGGCGAGTTCTTCGAGATGCGGCGCCACTGGGCCGGCGCGCTGATCACGGGTTTTGCGCGCCTCGACGGCTACAGTGTCGGCATCATCGGCAGCGATCCATTGAAGATGGCCGGTGCCATGGATGGCCCCGCTGCGGACAAATACGCCCACTTCGTGGACCTCTGCGATGCCTTCAACCTGCCGGTGGTGGTCTTCCTCGACATGCCGGGCTTCATGCTCGGCTCCCACGCCGAACGCAAGGCCACCATGCGGCGCGGCATCCGGGCGCTCATCGCCAGCGCGGAGGCAGAGGTGCCGAAGGTGGAGTTCAACGTTCGCAAGGCGTATGGCGTCGCCGCGGATGCGCCACACAGCCTGGGGCATCCGCATGGCCTGAATCTGCGTTTCGGCTGGCCGGCGGGTGAGTGGGGCGGCATTCCCATCGAAGGTGGGGTGGCGGCGGCATATCGGCGCGAGATCGAGGCGGCGCCAGATCCGGACGCGCACCGCGAAGCCATCGAGGAGCGCCTGCTGCGGCTGCGCTCGCCGTTCCGGGCGGCGCACAAGGGCGACGTGGTGGACCTCATCGATCCGCGCGACACGCGCGCCATCGCCTGCCGTTTTGTCAAGCTCGCGCAACCGATGCTGGCGAAGCTGGCGCAAAGGCCCAAGCGCGCTGTGCGGCCTTGATGCCGAACGTACGCATCGTTCTCGTGGAGCCGGACCATCCGGGCAACATCGGTGGCGCCGCGCGGGCAATGAAGAACATGGGATTCACGGACCTCGCCTTGGTAGGGCCGCGGCGCTTTCCGGACCCGCAGGCCCAGTGGCGCGCTGCGCAAGCGGTTGATGTGCTCGATGCGGCCCGGGTGTTCGACTCGCTCGAAGACGCGGTGGCGGATTGTGGCCTCGTCGCCGGCACCAGCGCGCGGGCGCGGCGGGTGCCGTGGCCTACCGATACCGCGGCCCAGTTCGCCGAGCGCGTGGCCGTGCATGGCGGCGAACGCCCCGTGGCGGTGCTGTTCGGGCGCGAGGCGAGTGGCCTCACCAACGAGGAGTTGCAGCGCTGTCGGGTCCATGTGGTGATTCCGGCCGACGATGCCTATGCGTCGTTGAATCTCGCCATGTCGGTGCAGGTGGTGTGCTATGAGTTGCGCAAGGCTTCCCTTGGTGTCGAAGCCGACGCAGCGGGCCCGGCTTGGGACCGGGAGCTTGCCAGTGCCGCCGACGTCGAGGGCTTCCACGAACACTTGGAAGCGGTGCTGCGACTCATCGATTTTCACGACCCGGCCGCGCCACGGCAATCGCTGACTAGGCTCCGGCGCCTGTTCGCCCGCGTGGACATGGACGAGACAGAAGTCGCAATGCTGCGCGGTATCCTTACGCACGTGGAACGCGCCGTGGGGGCGCGGACTTCCGGCCGCTTAAGAGAACCGTTCAAGCTGCGATGAATGACTGATGTCTGCCCGCGTAACTCGCAGTGATCGTCGCCCCGCTGGCGGCGGAGGGGATTCCGGTGCGCCGAAGACGCCCGTGTACCTCGATTACTCCGCCACGGCGCCGGTGGACCCGAGGGTGGCGCAGAAGATGAGCCGCTGCCTGCTGACGGACGGCGACTTTGGCAATCCCGCCTCCACCTCGCATGTCTATGGCTGGAACGCCGCGGAGCTGGTGGAGGAGGCGCGCACGCAGGTGGCGGCGCTGATCGGTGCCGACCCGCGCGAGATCGTCTGGACCTCGGGCGCGACGGAGTCCGACAACCTGGCGCTCAAGGGCGTAATGGAGGCTGCCGGCGACGGTCACATCGTCACGTCGAGCTACGAACACAAGGCCGTGCTCGACACCGTCGCCTGGCTCGAGGCTGGCGGCGTGGCCGTGACACGGGTGGCGCCCGACGCCGACGGCGTGGTTTCGCCGCAAGCGGTGTTCGAGGCGCTTCGCCCGGATACCCGCATCGTCTCCGTCATGCATGTCAACAACGAGGTGGGGATCGTCAACGACATCGCCGCCATCGGTGCCCTCTGTCGCGAGCGCGGCGTCGTCTTCCACACCGATGCGGCGCAGAGCGCGGGCAAGATTCCCATCGATGTCGTCGCCGATCAGCTCGACCTCGTGAGTCTTTCCGCGCACAAGATGTATGGCCCCAAGGGCGTCGGCGCGCTGTACGTGCGAATGTCGCCGCCGCTCGGCATCGCGGCGCAGATTCACGGCGGCGGCCACGAACGCGGCATGCGCTCCGGTACGCTGGCCACGCATCAACTGGTGGGCATGGGCGAAGCGGCGCGAATCTGCGCCACCGACCTCGAACGCGAGAACGATCGTGTGGGACGTCTGCGTGATCGCCTGTGGTCGCATCTGAAGCAGATCGCGGGATCGAGCCTGAACGGCACGCTCGAATGCCGTCTTCCGGGCAACCTCAACGTCGCGTTCGCGGGCGTCGATGGCGAAACGCTGCTCATGGCCCTCGACGATGTGGCGGTGTCGAGCGGCTCCGCCTGCACCTCGGCAACTGTGGAGCCATCGCATGTGCTGCGCGCGATGGGTGTCCCCGACGACTTGGCCGGCAGTTCCCTGAGATTCACGGTCGGTCGCTTCACCACCGAGGAGGAGGTGGACTACGCCGGCACTCGCGTCGCCGAGGTGGTGCAGGCGCTGACAGCAAACAGCTAGCGAGGCTCCACCTCTGACCGACGAGGCATGTGTGGGCCGTAGCGGACGGGAAAGCCCGTCTCCTGCGGACTGCGTTCTGCGGTGCAAGCTCCTGGCGTCGAGGTTCAAATGGCACCCAATGGGTGTATCATGCGCCGCCATCTAAAGACACCGGCAATGCGTTGGTTTCTCGAAGGTTTCGTGCTCTTGTGCCGAGTCGCGTGCTTTGGCTTGGAGCGATTTTTGGCTTGCGGCAGCGTTGCCGGCATCGCAGGCCCTTAAGCAACAGGAGATTCGACTTGGAGCGGACGCTTTCCATCGTCAAGCCCGATGCCGTGGCGCGCAACTTGATTGGCGAAATCTACTCTCGTTTCGAGCATGGAGGGCTGGCCGTTGTGGCGGCGAAGATGCTGCGCCTGACGGCGGAGCGGGCCGAGGGCTTCTATGCGGAGCATCGCGGCAAGCCGTTCTTTGCGGATCTTGTCGAGTACATGTGCTCGGGCCCCATCGTCGTGCAGGTACTTGAAGGCGACGATGCCATTCGGGTGAACCGCGACCTCATGGGCGCCACCAATCCCAAGGAGGCGGCACCCGGCACGATTCGCGCCGACTACGCGCAATCCATCGACGCCAATGCGGTACACGGCTCCGACTCGCCGCAGTCGGCGCGACGCGAGATCGACTACTTCTTTGGTGCGGACGAAATCTGTCCGCGTTGAAGAATAGAGAGGATGACGTGAGCAAACCGTCCCTCGCAGCTTTGCAGCAGCCACCGTTGCGCCGGGCGGAGGGTGCCGGCTCCGGTTCCGAATCAGCGGCTGCCGACGCCCGCGCTAACCTCCTCGGGATGCCGCGCACCGAACTCGAGCGGTTCTTCGTGGACCTGGGCGAAAAGCCGTGGCGCGCGAAGCAGGTGATGAAGTGGATCTACCACGCTGGCGTCGCCGAGTTCGACGCGATGACAGACATCTCGCAGGCCCTCCGAAACCGCCTCTCGGACATCGCCCGCATCGAAGCCCCCGTGCTGACTCCGTTCCCCGCCGCCGCCGACGGAACGCGCAAATGGAGCGTTGCCGTCGGCGATGGCAGCGAACGGGTCGAGGCCGTGCTCATTCCGGAGCCCTCAGCGCGGGGGAGCGCGAGGGGCCGCCCCTCGCAAGAGGAGCCCTCAGCGCGGGGGAGCGCGAGGGGCCTCCCCTCGCAAGAGGAGCCTTCAGCAGGGGGGAGGGCGAGGGGCCTCTCCTCGCAGGAGTTAGAGAAGCCCGGGCGCAGCACTCTTTGCATCTCTTCGCAAGTAGGGTGCGTGCTCGACTGCGCCTTCTGCGCCACTGGCAAGCAAGGCTTCAACGGCAACCTGAGCCGCGCCGAGATCGTCGGTCAGGCTTGGGCCGTGGCGCGGCAACTTGCCACCGAAGGCTCCGGCCGGGGCATCACCAACATCGTCTTCATGGGCATGGGAGAGCCGCTCTACAACTTCGATGCCGTGGTGGACGCGGCGTCGGTGTTTACCGACGACTTGGGACTCGGCATCTCGCGGCGCCGAGTGACCATCAGCACGGCCGGCGTCGCGCCGCGGATCCGCGAACTCGCGAGCCGCTCGGAAGTTTCCCTTGCGGTGTCGCTGCACGCCGCCGAGGACGAGCTGCGCAGTCAACTGGTGCCGCTTAACCGCAGATACCCCATTGCCGAGCTTCTCGCTGCATGCCGGCACTGGCTCGGGCAGCTTGGCGACCGCCGCAGCGTCACCATCGAGTACACGCTTATGGAAGGCGTCAACGATGCTCTTGCGGATGCGGCGAAACTCGCTGGTCTCTTGGGCGACCTGCGCTGCAAGGTGAACCTGATCCCCTTCAATCCATTCCCCGGGTCCCAATTCAAGCGCCCGTCGATGCAGCGCGTGCGAGCCTTCCAGACCCACCTTCTGGGCGCCGGCATCCCGGCCATGCTGCGCACGACCCGAGGCGACGACATCACCGCTGCCTGTGGCCAACTTGTGGGCTTGGTGCGCGACCGGACCCGGCGCCAGGCGCGGCATCTGGCACGTCGAACAGGCATGGCACCGGACGAACAGCTCCTGCGGGTGACCTCGCCATGAGCGAGGGCTCCTCTAACGAAGGGCGGCCCGTCTCGCACCCCCAGGCTGAGGGCTCCTGTAGCGAGGGGAGGCCCCTCGCGCACCCCCAAGCTGAGGGCTCCTCTAGCGAGGGGAAGCCCGTCGCGCACCCCCCAGCTGAGGGCTCCACCAAGCCGTCCCCGCGCGAGCGATCGTCTCGGCCGGCAAAGCCCCGCGCCGAGCAAGGCAGCGAGCCGGCTCCGGCGGGAGAGGGAGACGCTCCGGAACCACCGCGCGGACCCGGCGCCACATTGCGTCAGGCCCGTCGCGCGGCCGGCCTTGATGTCGCCGACGTGGCGGAGATGCTGAACGTGCGCGACGCCGTGGTGCAGGCCATCGAAGAGGATCGCTTCGACGACTTGCCAGCGCGCACCTTCGCACGCGGCTACGTGCGTTCCTACGCTAGCCTCCTGAACGTGAACGCCAACGATGCGGTGGCGAGCTTCGAGCGCGCGGCACCGATGAAGTCCGCACCGGTCCGACCACCGATCCCGGGCACCGCCCCGTTGTTGCGCGAGATTCCGGTGCGGCGGCCGGCGCTCATCTTCGGCGGCGTCGTGGTGCTGATCGTGCTAACTGCCGCCGGCGTGCTGGCGGCGTTCTGGCCCGGCGGCTCGCCTTGGGAAGCTTGGCGCGGCAACAAGCCAGACGCTCCTTCGCCGCAGACGGCGGTGGCGAGTCCGTCGCCGGCCGATGTCCGCGCCAGCGGCGACGGCGACGCCGCGGAGGTAGCGATCGGCACCCTTGCCGGCGATGACCTGCACCAGCTTGACCTGCGCTTCAGCGAAAACTGCTGGGTTGAGGTGCGCGACGGCAACGGCAGGACGGTGCATCTCGGTCTTGAAGCTGCGGGCAGTTCGCTGTCGTTGCGCGGGGTTGCGCCGTTTCACGTCGTGCTCGGCAACGCCACCGGCACGGAACTCGCCTTCGACGGGGACGTGGTGGTGCTGGACGAACGGCGTGATGGCGACGTTGCTCGGTTGGTGATCGGAAGCTGATGCGCTCATCACTCGTGCGCGGGATGCGCGACATCCTGCCGCCGGCGAGCGCGCGCTGGCGGGAGGTGGAAAAGACGGTCCTCGGCGTCTTGGTCGGTCACGGCTACCAGGAGATTCGCCTGCCCCTTATCGAGGGCACCGAGCTGTTCCAGCGCGGCGTCGGCGAAGCCACGGATCTCGTGGAAAAGGAGATGTACAGCCTCAAAGATCGCAAGGGCAAGGACCTGTCCCTGCGGCCGGAAGGAACTGCAGGCTGCGTGCGAGCCTGCATCGATGGCGGACTGCTGCGCGGGCGCACGCCACGGCTTTGGTATCAAGGCTCCATGTTCCGCTATGAGCGACCGCAGAAGGGCCGCAGCCGAGAGTTTTCGCAGATCGGCGCCGAAGCGTTCGGCCTGCCGGGGCCGGAGCTCGACTTCGAGCTTGTGGCGATGCTGGCGCAGGCGTTTGCCGAACTCGGGCTTGGCCCGTTTCTGCGCCTGGAGATCAACTCGATCGGTTCCGCCCAGGACCGTGAGCGCTATCGCGCGGCTTTGGTGAGCTACCTGAAGCCCCTTGTGGAAGAACTCGATGGCGATAGCCGTCGGCGGCTCGACACCAACCCGTTGCGCATCCTCGACAGCAAGGCAGAGTCCACCCAAAGAGCGTTGGCGCATGCACCTCGACTGGAGGACTTCCTGAACGAGACGGCCGAGGGACATTTCGCTGCGGTGCGCAGGATGCTGGACAGCGCCGGCATTGAGTACCGCGTCAACCGGCGACTCGTGCGCGGTCTCGACTACTACAACGACACGGTGTTCGAGTGGGTCACCGACGAACTTGGCGCCCAGGCGCAGGTGTGCGGCGGCGGACGCTACGATGGCTTGGTGGCACTGCTCGGTGGCTCGTCAACCCCCGCGGCTGGCTTCGGGATTGGTCTGGACCGGGTGGTGCTGCTGCACGAACAGTGCGTGGCGCGGGACTACGCCGAGGTGGACGTGCAATGCGTGGTGGTTGGCGAAGAACATCTGACGCGCGCCCTTGCCGTGGCGGACGAGTTGCGGCGCCGCACGGGATTGCGGGTGTTGGCACCGGCGGCTGGCGCGGGGGTCGGCAGCCAACTTCGGCGCGCCGACCGCAGCGGCGCTCTCTGGGCCGTGATCGTCGGCGGCGACGAAGTCGAGAGTGGGCGCATTTCCCTAAAATGGCTGCGCGAACGCAAGGAGCAAACGGCCCTCACCGTGGACGAGGCGGCGTCCTTGTTGGCAAGCTCCGGCGACGGAGGCTGTTGAGCGTGGATGGAACTAGCCAGCTAAGAGCCTGTCGGACTTCGCCACATGGGTCGCGATTGGAGGGACGTACTTCGCCTTCCCTACGCACGGATGCGCGTACTACGGACTCGCGACGGCCGCGAAATGGAACCTAATGGCGGCACCGGTGTGCCGGCGGACCGAAAGGAGACAACGTGTCGGATTTCCTGACCGACGAGGAACAGGCGGAACGCCTGAAGAAATGGTGGGACGCCAACGGCGTGTCCTTGATCGTCACGCTGGTGCTGGCGGTGGGGGCGGTGATCGGCTGGCGCTACTACCAGAGTTGGAGTGCAGATCAAGGCGAGGAGGCGTCCGATGCTTTCCGCGGCTATCTGGAGGCGCGCTCGGCAGGAGAGCCGGTGGAGGCCCTCCTTGGCACCATCGACGAGGAACACGACGGCACCGCCTATCACGTGTTCGCGTTGCTCTATCGCGCCAGCGACGAGGCCAACGAGGAGAATTTCGAGGCGGCGCTCGCCCACCTTGAAGCAGCCATCGACGCCGCAGACTTGCCGGTGCTCGCCGACTTGGCGCGCTTGAACGCGGCCCGCGTGCTCTTTCAACTCGATCGACTCGACGACTGCCTCGCGACGCTGGCGCGAATCCGCAGCAGCGGCTTCGAGGTGGCAGCGGCGGAACTGTCTGGTGACGTGCTGGTGGCCAAGGGGGACCCTGCCGGCGCACGCGACGCCTACCGAGCCGGCATTGAGGCCGCCACGGAAGGCGGCAGGGTGGCGCCGGGGCTCGGCATTCTCGAACTCAAGCTTGCCAGCGTTCCGACGGTAGGCGCGGCGGCCGAGGAAGGCTCCTCGTGATCGTGCGCTGCGGACGAAATCGACCAGTTCGCGCGAGCGAACTGCCAACCCGCCCTGCAGGGCGCAATGGGGCTGCGCTGACGCACCCTTGCAGGTGCGTTGGCAGTTGCTTCGCAGCTGCAGGCCTACGGGTTCGCTATCGCTCAACACGTCGGCTAGCGCCGCCAAACCCGTCGCTACGCTCGGGGTCTGGCCCCAGCCCCCACCTACCTATGACCTTGCGCCGTAGAAATGACGCTGTCGCGCAATTTCTACGGCGCAAGCTCCTAGGAGGCCGCGCTGTCCTACAGCGCGGCCTCCTAGCACTTGCGCTGGCGTTGGTTCTCGCCGGCTGCGAGACATTGCAACGGTTGCCCGGCGCCGACACGGTGGGGCAGATATTCTCTGGCGAGTCGAGCGACGACGGCAAGCCGCAGCGGCTTGCGCCGTTTGTCGCCGAGGTGGTGGTGCAACGGGTGTGGCGTGCCAGGGTGGGCGGCGGCCTTGGGCGCAAGTACCTGCGCATGAAACCGGCAGTGGTGGCAGACCGCATCTACCTCGCCGATGCCTACGGCCTGGTGGAGGCGCGCAACCGCTTCACCGGCGCTCGAATCTGGGCTGTGCGGATCGGGCAGCCGGATCGCGGTCCAATCTACAAGGTCTGGGATCGACGCGACCCGGCCTTCGTCACCGGTGGTGTCGGTGCCGGCGAGGGCCGCGTGCTGGTGGGAACCACGCACGGCGAGGTGGTGGCACTTGATGCGGGAGATGGCAACGAGCTGTGGCGCAGCCCCGTTACAAGCGAAGTGCTGGCGCCCCCGGTGGCGGCTGGCGATGTGGTGATCGCGCAAACCGGCAATGGCCGTCTGCTTGCGCTCGAAGCCGAGGACGGCGCCGCGCGCTGGTCCTTCGACACCCAGGTGCCCATCCTGTCCCTGCGCGGCACGGCGACGCCAGTCGTCGACTCCGGTGCCGTGTTCGCCGGCTTTGCCACCGGCAAGGTGGGCGCCGTGGACCTCGACACCGGCGCTCCCATCTGGGAACAGCGCATCATGCTGCCGCAGGGGCGCTCGGAACTCGATCGCGTGGTGGACGTGGATTCGACGCCGGTGGCGGAACGAGGGCTTTTGTTCAGCGTTGGCTACCAGGGCCGACTCAAGGCCATCCGGGTGCAGAACGGAGCGGTACTGTGGGAGCGCGACGCATCGAGCTTCCTGGACCTCGCCCAAGGCTACGGCAATGTGTATGTCGTCACCGAGGACGACGCCATCATGGCGGTGAACCAACTCACGTCGGCGGTGGTGTGGGAGCAGGACGCCCTCAAGCATCGCCAACTCACGAGCCCCGTGGCATTCGACAACTACGTGCTGGTGGGCGACATCGACGGCTACCTGCACGTGCTGGCCCAGAGCGACGGCCGCTTCATGGGCCGCGGTAAGCTCTCAGGCGACCTGCGCTCGCCCATGATCGAGGCCGACGACTTCGTGTACATGGTCACCAACGATGGCACGGTAGAGGCGCTGAAGATCACCCGTTTGCCGGCAAGGGAAGCCAGCTAAAGGCCGGTACCTTGCGTGCGCCACGGAGGACGCGCGCTGCCGCCCCTTTGGCGCGAAGGCACTCCGCCTTCCCTCGTCGTTTTCTGCGGGCTTGACGAGGCATGAGCCGTAGCAGACTCGGAGACGAAGACAATGCCCACAGTGGCCCTCGTCGGGCGGCCCAACGTCGGCAAGTCCACCTTGTTCAACCGCCTCTGCGGCGGTCGTGATGCCTTGGTGGCGGGTTTTCCGGGTCTCACGCGGGACCGTCGCTATGGGCGGGCGCAAGTGGAGGGTCGCACGATCTCGGTGGTGGACACCGGCGGTCTCGGCGACATGGCGGCCGCCGATCCGGAAATGGCGGACGCGGTGGCAGCGCAGGTTTGGCAGGCCATCGACGAGGCGGACGTTGCGGTGATGCTGGTGGATGCGCACACGGGCGCTTCCGCCACGGACGACGAAATCGCGGAAGGGCTGCGTCGTCGGGGCAAGCCCGTGCTGTTGGTGGCGAACAAGGCCGACGGCACCGATCCGGCGGTGGCGAATGACTTCTGGGGTTTGGGCCTCGGCGAAGCGCTGCCGCTTTCCGCGCTGCGGGGGCGGGGTATGGGACGGCTGCGCACGGTGCTGGCCGAAGCACTGCCGCCTGTAGAGGACGCCGGCCAGGAGGAGGCCGAAAGCGGCATCCGCGTTGCCATCGTTGGCCGCCCCAATGTGGGCAAGTCGACGTTGGTGAACCGCCTTGCCGGGAGCGAACGCCAAGTCGTGCTGGATCGTCCCGGCACCACCCGCGACGCCATCGACATCCGCGTTGGCAATCACATTCTGATCGACACGGCGGGCTTGCGACGGCGGTCGCGGGTGTCGGAGGCAATCGAGAAGTTCTCGGTGATCAAGTCGCTCGAGGCGCTCGAAAGGGCCGATGTTGCGGTGCTCCTGATCGATGCCGAGGAAGGCCTTGTGGACCAAGACCTGCACCTGATGCGCCACGCCATTGACGCCGGTACAGGCCTCCTGCTGGCGGTGAACAAGTGGGACGGGCTTTCGCCCGATCGACGCACTGCGGTTCGCTCCGCGCTTGACCGGCGCATGGACTTCGCGCCCTGGGTGTCGATTCGCTACATCTCTGCTCGAACCGGCGCCGGCGTCGGCAAGCTGATGGGCTTGGTGGACACCATCCACAGCGCCGCCGCCTTCGAGGCGAGTACGCCTGAGCTCAATCGCATCCTCGAAGAGGCCGTTCGCACGCATCCGCCGCCGTTGGTGCACGGACGCGCCATCAAGCTGCGCTACGTCCACAAGGCCGGGGCACATCCACCAACGTTGCTGCTGCACGGCAACCGCACCGAGGCCTTGCCGGCGAGCTATCTGCGCTACTTGGAGAACCGCTTCCGCGCCGCGCTCGATCTGGCCGGAACGCCGCTGCGCATCGAGACCCGTACCGGAGAAAACCCGTGGGGAGACCGCCGCAACAAACTCACCGAGCGCCAGCTACGCCAGCGCCGGCGGCTGATCCGTCATCGGCTGGGGAAGCTCTGAGGTTGGGTGGTGGGGAGCAGGCACCGCCGATGCTGGTAAGTGCCTCGTAGGGGCGACCCTGTGGTCGCCCGTCTTGAATGCGTCGAGGAAACCGTCGAAGCACAGCAGTTCGCGCTAGCGAACTGCCAACGCGCCCGTCAGGGCGCGCCGGGACGGGACAGGCCCGTCCCCTACGAACCGCGTTCTACGGCGCGGGCTCCTACTCTTCCTCAAGCCCGTTCAGCACCGCCATCATCCGCTCCGGGTCTACCCGAACACCCCCCAAGCTAACGCTCCAATGCAAATGCGGCCCGGTGGATCGCCCGGTGGCGCCGACCTGGCCCAGAACGTCACCCCTAGCCACTGCTTGGCCTTCCTTGACGCCGATCGTGTCTAGGTGGCAGTACATCGTTACGAGTCCGCCGCCGTGATCCACCATTACCGTGTTGCCGTTGAAGAAGTAGTGGCCCGTCACGGCGACGATGCCGGGGGCCGGGGACTCGATGGGCGTTCCGGTGTTGGCGGCGATGTCGAGGCCGGAGTGTGGGCTGCGGGGCTGGTCGTTCCAGAACCGGCGCAGGCCAAACACGCTGGAGTGACGGCCCGCAACGGGTTTCAGGAATGGCACGGGGCTTGTGGTCACCGGAGTCCGCAGTGCGTATGCGGCGCGCATCGTCGCGGTTTCGCGGTTGATTCGCTCGAGGTCAGCGGGATCTGGGTCCACCATGCGGCGGTTACTGGTGCGAAGCCTCTGCTCCGGATAGTCGCGATGCACCACCTCGTAGGCGAGCTTGGCGGTGTCGGTCAGCGTCGCCACTTCAAGGACACGCGGACCCGGCTCGGCATCGAGTGCGACGCCGACGATGGCGTGGCCACCGAGCACTAGTACTTGCTCGCCATTCACGCTTGCCGTGACTGCGTCGATGGGAAGGGGCACCGCAGCGACGCTGCCAAGCTCGATCTTGACGGTATTGGCCGACGCCGCCGCGCAAGCGAATGCCAGGAGGCAGGGCCATAGAAGGCGGCAAAAGCCCTGCTTGAAGCGCAGCGGCACAACGGTCATGTCTCCTCCCCGATTTGTCGGTGCTCCTTTCCGGTAACTGTCGCTTCCATGGTGCCGTCTGCGACGTGCGCCCGGATGCGTTCCCCAGTCGCTACCTGTTCGACGCTGGAAACCGGGCTTCCCCACTTGCCCTCTCCTTGGGCGACGATGGCGTAGCCGCGCCCGAGGGTTTGCAGGGGGCTGACGGCGTGAAGGGCCCGCGCGCTGGAGTCGCTGCGCGCGGTCGCATCGGCCAGCCGTCGCGTCATGGCGCCGCGCAGACGCTGCTTCACCTGCTGCAACTGCGGTGCGAGACGGTCGATGCGCCGTCTTGGGCTGGCACCGTGCAGCAGTCGCGACCTGTGTTCGAGTGCGGTGGCTGCCGCGCCGAGGCGTGCGGTCATTCCTCGCTGCAGTCGCAACGTCAGCTCGTCCGTGCGCTGCATCCACTGCTCGACGCTGCGGCCCGGATGCACAAGCCGGCGTGCCACTGACGAGAAGGACTGCAGAAAGCTCCGCAAGCGTGCATTGGCTTGAAACTCGAACGTTCGCTCCAGGCGGTCGATTCGACGACCCAGATCGCCCTGATCTGGCGTAGCGAGTTCCGCTGCCGCCGTTGGTGTGGCGGCGCGTTGGTCGGCGACGAAATCGCAAAGCGTCACATCCGTCTCATGGCCGACTGCGGATACGACCGGGATCGTCGCGGTCGCCACCCGCCGCACCACGGCTTCGGTGTTGAATGCCCACAGGTCTTCGAGCGAGCCGCCGCCGCGGGTGAGGATGATCGCGTCGGGGCGGCTGCGCATTCGCTCGGCGCGGTCGAGCGCCGTAATGATCTGCCCCGGCGCCTCGTCGCCCTGCACTGACACATGGAACCAAGTCACGCGCAGACACGGGAAACGACGGCGCAGCACTGCCAGCACGTCGCGGGGGGCAGCCCCGGAAGGCGACGAAATCAGCGCCAAGTGCCTTGGGAATGCCGGCAGGGGCTGCTTACGGTCGCTAGCGAAGAGGCCCTCGGCGGCGAGGCTTGCCTTGATCTGTTCAAAGGCGGCGCGCAGAGCGCCTTCGCCGGCGGGTTCCACATGCTCGACGATGGCTTGGAACTGGCCGCGGGCCTCGTACACCGACAGCCTCGCCCGCACGATCACGGTGATGCCATTGCCGAACGGCGCGCGCACGAACCGGTTGCGACTCGCGAACATCGCGCAGCTAATCTGCGCCGACCGGTCCCGCAGGCTGAAGTACCAGTGGCCGGAGCCAGGCCGACTGAAGTTCGAAACCTCTCCCTCGATCCACACCCGGCCCAGGTTCTCTTCGATCAAAAGCCTCGCGGCACCGTTGACTTCTGACACAGTGCGAATGCGACGCTCGGTTCGAGGGTGGCGGGCGAGGGGCTGCTGAGGGCGACTCATGGGTGGAGTGTAGTGGCTGGAGTGTCCAGAACAACGGGCAGCGCGGCCGGGACAGTTCGCTACGCCAACTGCTGGCCTACGGCTGCGCGCCTTGGCGGGCTCGCGGGCGGTTCCGTGTCGGAAGCCATGCTGCCCAAGGGTTTTACAGCCCAACGGCACGCGCCCATAATGCGCGGATTTGCTGGGAGTCGCGCATGCTGAGGTTCGCCCACGAGTCCTTGACCTTCGACGACGTGCTCCTGCTCCCGGCCTATTCGCGCGTGCTTCCCTCCGAGGTCGATCTCGGCACGCGGCTGACCCGCGACATTCCCCTCAACGTTCCCCTCGTGTCTGCTGCCATGGACACGGTCACCGAGTCACGCCTTGCCATTGCGCTCGCCCAGGAAGGCGGCATTGGCGTCGTTCACAAGAACATGTCTCTCAAGAAGCAGGCGCGCGAAGTGCGAGCGGTGAAGAAGTTCGAGTCCGGGGTGATCCGCGATCCCATCACCATCCGCCCCGAGGCCACCGTGCGCGATCTCATCGAACTCACGCGGGAGCATCGCATCTCTGGCGTACCTGTCGTGGCGGCAGGTGGCAACGGCTCGCAAGGCACCGACTCCGGCGATCTGGTGGGTATCGTCACGGCCCGCGACATTCGCTTCGAGTCGCGCCTCGAGGCCCGCGTCGCGGACGTGATGACGCCCAAGGCGCGGCTCATCACGGCGGCCGAGGATGCGCCGCTCGACAACATCACGGAGCTGCTTCATCGGCACCGCATCGAGAAGGTGCTGCTTGTGGACGACGACTTTCGCCTGCGCGGCATGGTGACGGTGAAGGACATCACGAAGGCGCAGGCCTATCCCAACGCCTGCAAGGACGGCTTGGGGCAGCTACGCGTCGGCGCCAGCGTCGGCACCGGGGCGGATACAGACGAGCGGGTTGAAGCGCTGGTGGATGCCGGCGCAGACATCATCGTCGTCGACACCGCGCATGGCCATTCGGAACGCGTGCTGGACCGCATCCGCTGGATCAAGCAGAAGTATCCGCGCGTGCCGGTGATGGGTGGGAACATTGCCACCGCCGAAGGTGCCCGCGCGCTCATCGACGCGGGTGCAGACTCCATCAAGGTGGGCATCGGCCCCGCCAGCATCTGCACGACGCGGGTGGTGACGGGCGTCGGCGTGCCACAGATCACGGCGGTTGCCGAGGCGGTGGACGCGGCGGACGACGAGGACATCCCGGTGATCGCCGACGGCGGCGTGCGCTTCTCCGGCGACATTGCCAAGGCCATCAGCGCCGGCGCATCTGCGGTGATGGTGGGATCGCTCTTCGCCGGCACGGAGGAGGCGCCCGGCGAAACGGAGCTGTACCAAGGCCGCACATACAAGTCCTATCGCGGCATGGGATCGCTCGGGGCGATGGATCAGGCACACGGTTCGAGCGATCGCTATTTCCAGGAACCGCAAAGCGAAGGCGGCAAGCTCGTGCCGGAGGGGATCGAGGGGCGGGTGCCGTACCGGGGCCCGGTCAGCCCCATCGTCCAGCAGCTCATGGGAGGCCTGCGCGCCGCCATGGGCTACACCGGCAGTGCCGACATCGGCGAAATGCGTCGCGAAGGAGTCTTCACCCGCATATCCGCAGCGAGCCTCGCCGAGAACCACGTCCACGACGTGGCGATCACCAAGGAGCCACCGAACTATCCGGTCCCCTGATGCATCCGTGACTGTTCCTCTGACGGCGGCCGAGCGCTCGCCGACATCCGCCATCGGTGCGACGCCAGAGCGCGTCGTGGTGCTGGACTTCGGCTCTCAGTACACGCAGTTGATCGCGCGCCGAGTGCGGGAGTGCGGCGTGTATTGCGAGATCCATCCCTTCGACGTCGATGAGGCGGTGCTCACGGCGCTTGGCGCAAGCGCTTTCATCCTTTCGGGTGGCCCGGAGTCGGTCACTGTCGGGGCAACACCTCGCGTGCCTGACCGGGTGCTCGAAGGCGGAGTGCCCGTGCTCGGCATCTGCTACGGGATGCAGGCCATGGCGGCGCAGTGGGGCGGCGCGGTGGTGCCGTCCACAGAGCGCGAGTTCGGCCACGCCCGGGTACGCATCCGCGAGGACATAGACCTCTTTGCGGGGCTCGATCTGGAACTCGATGTCTGGATGAGCCACGGCGACCGCGTGACCCAGGTTCCGCCTGGCTTCGTCGCCGCCGCTGCCTCAGACAACGCGCCGGTCGCCGCGATGGCCGATGTGGGGCGGCGACTGTACGGGCTGCAGTTCCATCCCGAAGTAACCCACACCCAGAGCGGCAGCGACATTTTGCGTCGCTTCGTGCGCGACATTGCTGGCTGCGAGGCGACGTGGACGCCTTCCAGCATCGTCGAACGGGCGGTGGCATCCGTGCGGCGTCAGGTCGGCGACGGCAAGGTGCTGCTCGGGCTTTCCGGCGGCGTGGACTCGAGCGTGGTAGCTGCGCTGCTCTCTCGTGCCATCGGCGACCGGCTCACGTGTGTGTTCGTAGACAACGGCCTGTTGCGCAAGGGCGAGGCGGACGAGGTGCAGGCCGCGTTCGAGCCTTCGAACGCGCTGCCGCTGAAACTCGTGACGGTGGCGGCGGCGGACGAGTTTCTCGATGCGCTGAGCGGTGTCGACGACCCCGAACAGAAACGTCGCATCATCGGTCGCACCTTCGTCGAGGTCTTCGAGCGGGAGGCGCAGCGGATCGAGGACGTGGATTGGCTGGCGCAGGGCACGATCTATCCGGACGTGATCGAGTCCGCCGCCGCCCGCACCGGCAAGGCGCACGTCATCAAGTCGCATCACAATGTCGGCGGCCTGCCGGAGCGAATGAAGCTGGGGCTGGTGGAGCCGCTCAGGGACCTCTTCAAGGACGAGGTGCGCAAGGTGGGGCTTGCCTTGGGGCTGCCGGAAAGTCTGGTGTTCCGGCACCCGTTCCCCGGACCGGGGCTGGGCGTTCGTGTTCTGGGCGAAGTGCGGCGCGAGTACCTGAGCGTGTTGCGTGAAGCCGACGCGATCTTCATCGAAGAGTTGCGCCGGGCCGATTGGTACGACCGCGTGGCGCAGGCGTTCGCCGTTTATCTGCCGGTGAAGTCCGTGGGCGTGGTGGGCGATGCACGCCGCCACGAACACGTTATTGCCCTGCGCGCCGTGGTGACGACCGACTTCATGACCGCCAACTGGGCCGAACTTCCCCACGACTTGATCGCCATCGTCAGCAACCGCATCGTCAACGAACTCCCCGGCGTCTCCCGCGTGGTGTACGACGTGACAGGCAAGCCGCCCGGCACGATCGAGTGGGAGTAGGCCGGCGCGGCGAGATAGGCAAGCCCGCCTACTGCTGCCGCAGTCGAACCGCTAGCACGTCGCATGTGGCGCCGTGCAAGATGGCGTTGGCAGTGGAGCCGGCGAGCAGTTGCAGGCCGTGCTTGCCGTGCGTGCCGACCACCACGAGATCCGCGCCGATATCGGTCGCGAGCGCGTGGATCTCGGTCACCGGGTTGCCGGACAGCGCGTAGATCGCGTCCTCATCGACGCCGAAGGCGTCGGCAAGGTGGCCAAGCTTCTGCGCCGTCGGTTCAGCGATGGCGTCGTGGGTCACCGTGCACAGAGTCACCTCGGCTCCGCAGTGCGCCGACACCCGGCCGGCATGTTCGAGCACCTCGAACGACTCATCGGACAGGTCCACGGCAACCAGGATGCGCTCGTAGTTTCCGGGTGTCGGGCCACGCCCGTTGAGGTGTACGGCGAGCACGTCGCAGGGCGTGCCGTGCAGCACAGAGTTGGACGTGGATCCGAACATCGCCCGCGGCCCGCTGCGCCCATGCGAGCCGACGACCACCAAATCGGCGCGGTTCTTGGCGTAGTCGTGCAGGGCGTGTGCCGGACGACCGTCGAGAACCTGATGCTTGGCGACGCCCCGCGGCGTGCAGACCCGATCGAGGAAGCCGAACGCTTGCTTGCGGACGGCATCGTCGAGTTCCTCGGAGTTCTGGAACGAGCCCACCGGATACTCGAAGTGTTGGTGATGAAGCTGAGTGCAGGCGTGCACCGCCTCGATGCAGCTCGGCTCGGTCAGTTCGCACGCCCGCCCAAGCACGAGCGCCGCATTGTCTTGATGCACGTCCAAGCCCACCACCACTTGCTTGAATGCGTTCACCGCCTGTCTCCTCGTGGCCAAAGCGATGCCTTGAACGTAACGCGCAAGACAACGGCTCGGAAGGATCGAAAGGCGATAAGCGAGGGCCGCTTTAGAACCGGGAGCTATTGCAGTTCGGTAGAGCCCGGTGCCGGTTGGAGAGTTGTGGGGCCTTTCAGCACGGCATCCAGGATGCGGTCCGGGTCATTCCAGCCATGTGTGTCCTGCACGGCGCGGCAGCGACGGAGAATGTCGCTGAATTCAGGCCCCGGCTTGAGGCCACGGGCGATGAGATGGCGGCCGAGCACGGCATTGGGAGGCGAATGGTCGGCGACGGCAAGGGCGCGGGCACGGACCAGGAAACGGTCACCTTCGGAGAACGATCGCGCCAACGCCTCCTTGGTGGTGCGGCCGAGATGGTCGGCGCGGGCGGTGCGCACCAAGAGTTCCATGGTTACGCCGTCGGCAGCGAGTCGTCGTGCCAGACGTCGATAGGCGCTCTCGCCGGCGCCCTGCGCCACGAACTCGGCCGGCGCGAGATGGTGTCGAACCAACGCCGAGACCCGCTTGATCAGAGCGTGCGAGGTGCGCAGGCGCTCCAGAAAAGCGCGGGTGGGGGCGATCCCGGCTTCGGAATGGCCGGGTGATCGAACGGTGCCGTCGGCTGTGGTTTGCGTTACGAGCGGCTTTCCGAAGTCATGGCACAGGGCAGCGAACATGAGCGCGACGTCTTCGTCGCCGTCGCCTGTGCGAAGCATGGCCGCCTCGTCCACGACCATCAGCGTGTGGGTCCACACATCCCCCTCCGGATGCCAGCGAGGGTCCTGCGGCACGTCCACCAAAGCAGCGAGTTGCGGGAAGTGGCCGAGGAGCCCGGAGCGGCGCAAGAATGCCAAGCCAAGGGACGGGCGCACGCCGCGCAGGAGCAGCTTGTGGAACTCGTCCCGCTTGCGCTCGGGCGAAATCTCGGTCAGGTCCAGTTCGCCGCACAGCCGCACGAGTTCTTCGTTTGGCGTCATGTCGAGCCGGGCGCAGAACTGCGCGACGCGTAGCCCTCGCAGAGGGTCTTCGGGAAAGGTGACCGTGTCCGTGGCCCGCAAAACCCGACGCTCGAGGTCACGGCGTCCGCCATGCGGGTCGAGGATGTTCCCGCCAGGCAGCTCCATGCCCATGCTGTTGATGGTGAGGTCGCGGCGTCGCGCCGCTTCGGCAAAGTCGAGGTCTGGATCCACCTGCACATCGAAGCCTCGGTGCCCCGGGCCGCGCTTGCTGTCGCGACGCGGCAGCGAGAACTCGGCGTGGACGCCTTTGCCGTCGAGCCGCAGCACCCCGAACGCGCGACCAACCCGGCGCACACGGCCGAATCGCGCCAGAACGCCTTCGAGGTCTTCGAGCGCGAGGCCAAAGACCTCGATGTCCATGTCCTTGGCGTCGATGCCGAGGCACAGATCGCGCACGAAGCCGCCTACGGCAACCGGGCGCCCGCCCGACGCTACGATCGCTTCGGCGATAGTCTTGATGCCGGAGTCCAGCATCGGACGATCATAAGCGCGAGAAGGGCAGGCAGGAGATGAAGGCTGCGGTGACTGATGTAGGGGCGGGGGCCCACCACGAACGCTGGATGCAGGTTGCGCTAGCCGAGGCGCGCCAAGCCGGATTGGCCGGCGAAGTGCCGGTTGGCGCCGTGGTGGTTGCTGCTGGTCAAGAGGTTGGGCGTGGGCACAACCGTTCGGTTTCGGCGGAGGACCCCACCTCCCACGCGGAGATGGAAGCGCTTCGCGATGCCGCGCGACAGATGAAGAACTACCGCCTTCCCGGCGCCACGCTGTATGTGACTGTAGAGCCGTGCATGATGTGTGCCGGAGCGTTGGTTCACGCCCGGATTGAGCGACTGGTGTTCGGTGCCCGCGAGCCCAAGGCCGGCGCCGTGCGAAGCGTGGCGAGGGTGCTCGATTGGGAGCACCTCAACCACAAGGTCGCGGTGGTGGAGGGCGTGTTGGCTGAGGAGTGCGGTGATTTGATGTCGTCGTTCTTCGCCGACCGGCGCACAAACGCGAGCACATCCCGATAGCGCCAGGGCGGCGGCCTTGGTCGGCGAGGGGTGAGAAATGCGGGCTGGTTGCGGCTTCGATTGGAGGGTGGGCGAATACAATAGGCCCTTGTTCGCAAGACACTGGCGCCCGCCGACCACTCGTGACCAACGAACTCGTCGTTTCCATCGGGCCGCCCGCCCTGACGCAAGCTCGCCTTTCGGCCAAGCTCGCCGAGTTGCGTCGGGTTGAAGCGGCGGCTTCTGGCCTCTTTGCCGAATTCGTTCACTTTCTGTTTCTGCGTCGGCCCTTAAGCGTTGCCGAGCGTCGCGTGGTGGACGGGCTGCTTGCCTATGGGCCGCGCCACGCCTTGCCCGCGCCTGTCGGCGAACCGTTGTGCGTGGTCATTCCCCGGCCCGGCACCATCTCGCCTTGGTCGAGCAAGGCGACGGATATCGTCGTTCGCTGCGGCATCGATGCAGTCGAGCGGGTGGAGCGCGGCGTGCGCTGGCACGTCGCCGGCTCGCGGCGCACGGAACTTGCAGCGTTGCTGCACGACCGCATGACCGAATGCCCGGTGTTCGACGACGACTACGCCTTCTTCACGGCAGTGCAGACGCCGCGCCCACTTCTGAAGGTCGCTCTCGGTGACGACCCGGCTGCTGCGTTGCTCGTCGCCAACCGAGACATGGGCCTCGCGCTGTCAGACGACGAGGTGGATTACCTCGCCGCCACGTTCGCTGGGCTCGGTCGCGACCCCACCGATGTGGAACTCATGATGTTCGCGCAAGCGAACTCCGAGCATTGTCGCCACAAGATCTTCAACGCTGCATGGGTTGTGGACGGCAAGGAGGTGCCGCAAACCCTGTTCGGCATGATCCGCAACACCCATCGCGCCATCAACGGCGCCGGCGTCCTTTCGGCCTACTCCGACAATGCTGCCGTCATCGAAGGCCACCACACCGAGCGGTTCCGACCGGGCGATGACGCAATCTATCGCCCTCGCCCTGAGCCGGCGCACATCCTGATGAAGGCCGAAACCCACAACCACCCGACCGCCATCGCGCCCTATCCGGGGGCGGCGACCGGGGCTGGCGGCGAGATTCGCGATGAAGGCAGTGTCGGGCGCGGTTCTAAGCCGAAGGCCGGACTCGCCGGGTTTACCACCAGCCACCTGGAAATCGGCGAGGTACTGGAGCCGTGGGAGCTTGGTCGCGGTCGCCCGGGCAATGTGGCCTCGGCGCGGGAGATCATGGTCGACGGGCCGCTCGGTGCAGCGGCATTCGCCAACGAGTACGGTCGTCCTTGCCTCACCGGCTACTTTCGCACCTTCGAGGCGGGCGGTTGCGAACCCGATACGACGTGGGGATACCACAAACCGGTGATGATCGCCGGCGGGGTGGGCACCGTAGTGGAACGCGACGTCCATGCCGCCCGAGTACCGTCGAGTGCCCGGTTGGTGGTGCTGGGCGGCCCGGCCATGCTGATCGGCTTGGGCGGAGGCGCGGCTTCGAGCATGGCTTCCGGCCAGAGTCTGGCAGAGCTCGATTTTGCTTCCGTGCAGAGAGAGAACGCGGAGATGCAGCGTCGTTGTCAGGAAGTCATCGACCGCTGTACAGACTTGGGCGAGGGCAATCCCATCCGCCTGATTCACGATGTTGGTGCGGGCGGCCTCGCCAACGCGCTGCCGGAACTGGTGCGGGAAGCGGGCCTCGGCGGTCGCTTCGACATCCGCGCCGTGCCGAGCGCCGATGGCGGCATGTCGCCCATGGAAATCTGGTGCAACGAATCGCAGGAGCGCTATGTGCTTGCGGTGGCACCGCAGGACATGCGGACGTTTGAAGCCATCTGTCGCCGCGAGCGCTGCCCGTTTGCGGTGGTCGGCGAGGCAACCGCGACGACCGATCTTGTCGTCGAGGACTCGCTCTTGCGTGGCCTGCCGGTGCGGTTGAGCCTCGATGCCCTGTTTGGCCATCCGCCACGGATGACGCGGAGCTACCAGGCTCAGGCGAACCCCTTGGGCAGGTTCCGGCACCGCGACATCGATCTCGCCGAGGCTATCGCCCGTGTGCTCCGATTCCCCGCGGTGGCGTCGAAGAAGTTCCTCGTCACCATTGGCGACCGCAGCGTCACGGGGCTGGTGGCGCGGGACCAGATGGTGGGCCCGTATCAAACCCCGGTAGCCGACGTTGGCGTGACGCTGGCGGGATTCGACGCCTATCGCGGCGAGGCGATGGCCATGGGCGAGCGTTCGCCGGTGGCGGTGCGGGACGCTCGCGCCGCAGCGCGGCTTGCAGTGGCGGAGGCTCTGGCGAATCTCTTTGCCGCACCGGTGACGGACTTGCGGCGCGTCGTGCTATCGGCCAACTGGATGGCGGCTGCTGGCCACGAGGGCCAGGACCAGGCGCTGCGCGAGG
>JAPPDJ010000066.1:0-472 GCA_028824555.1 Gammaproteobacteria bacterium
GCCCCTTCCTGTCACTCCCCCCTCGCGGGGGAGTCGAGAAAAGCGTCCTCGCTTTTCTCGGAGGGGGGGCCGCCGAAGGGCTGCGTTGACCCCGTTGGCTTGGCCTTTCGGCGGCCCCCCCTCCGAAAAACGGCGAGGAACGCCGTTTTTCGACTCCCCCGCAAGGGGGGAGTGACAGGAAAGTGCGCACCACCACCATTGTTGGGGATGCCGGGGCCCCGTCACTCCCCCCTCGCGGGGGAGTCGAAAAGCGCCTCGCTTTTCGGAGGGGGGCTTCTCGCAGGGGGGCAGTGACAGGAAAGTGCGCGCCACCGCCGTCGTTGCGGATGCGGGCCTCCTTCCTGTCACTCCCCCCTCGCGGGGGAGTCGAGAGGAGGGCCGGTGGTCGGCGACAGTGACGCGCCAGCCGAGTTCGCCAGCTAACTGGGCGAGGGGCACGGCGTCGTAACCAGCGCCGAAGAGATAGAGGGCG
>JAPPDJ010000066.1:482-2514 GCA_028824555.1 Gammaproteobacteria bacterium
CTCCCCCCTCGCGGGGGAGTCGAGAAAAGCGTCCTCGCTTTTCTCGGAGGGGGGCCGCCCAAGGGTTGCGATGGACCCCTGTTGGCTTGGCCTTTCTCGACTCCCCCGCGAGGGGGGAGTGACAGGAATGGAGGCGCCTCATAGGGGACGGGCTTGTTGGCAACGAGCTGCGGCACAATGCGCGTGACATCTGGCAGACATTGGGGAAATCGATGAGCTACAAGCACCCGTCGGGGGAGCCGTTCGAGGGGCGGATCGGTCGGACGGTGTATGAGTCGGAGCCGTGGTGGCCGGTTCCCAACACAGGGACCGGCAAGCCCAACGTCGTGCTCGTGGTGCTCGACGACACCGGCTTTTCGCATTTTGGCTGCTACGGCTCGACGATCGAGACGCCGCACATCGATGCCCTGGCCGGCGGGGGCCTCCGCTACGTCAACTTCCACACCACCGCGCTCTGTTCGCCGACGCGGGCGTGCCTCTTGAGCGGGCGCAACCATCACGCCGTCGGGATGCGGGGCGTGTCCAACATGGACACGGGCTTTCCCAACATGCGCGGCTTCCTGCCGCCGTCGGCGGCGACCGTGGCGGACGTGCTGCGCGGGGCGGGCTACGGAACGTACGCGGCTGGCAAGTGGCACCTGACGCCGATGGCGGAGTGCTCGGCGGCGGGGCCGTTCCACAACTGGCCGCTGCAGCGGGGATTCGACCGCTTCTACGGCTTCATGCAGGGCGAGACGGACCAGTTCTACCCGGAACTCACCAGCGACAATCATCACATTGAGGCGGGGGCGCTGCCCGAGGCCGGCTACCACGTCTCCGAGGATGTGGTGGACCGATCCATCGCCATGCTGCGCGACCAGATTTCGCTGGTGCCGGAACGTCCCTTCTTCCTCTATCTCGCCTTCGGCGCAACCCACTCCCCGCACCAGTCGCCGCAGTCCTACCGCGACAAGTACCGAGGCCGGTTCGATGCCGGCTGGGACGCCATCCGAGCCGAATGGTTCGAGCGGCAGAAGGCCCTCGGCATCATCCCGGAAGACACGGGCCTCGCGCCGCTGAACCCCGGCGTCAGGCCGTGGGACGAACTGTCCGCCAACGAACGGCAGTTCGCCGCCCGGTTGCAGGAGGCGTTCGCTGCCCAGCTCGACCACACCGACGCGCAGATCGGCCGACTGGTCGCCTTCCTCAAGGAAGTCGATCGACTCGACGACACGCTCCTCATCGTCATGTCGGACAACGGCGCCAGCCAAGAGGGTGGACCGACCGGCGTTTTCGACGAGATGCGGTGGTTCAACGGCATGGTGGAAGACGTGGACGAGGCGGTACAGCGAATCGACGACATCGGCGGCCCCGAAAGCCATTCCAACATTCCCTGGGGCTGGTCGCAGGTGGGCAACACGCCACTCAAGTGGTACAAGCAGAACACCCATGCCGGCGGCGTGCGCGATCCGCTCATCGTCCATTGGCCGGCGGCCCTCAAGGAGGAAGGCGCGATCCGCCGCTCCTTCTGCCACGCCATCGACATCATGCCGACCATCCTCGAGCTCACCGGCACCGAGGCGCCCAAGGAGTTTCGCGGCGTCGCGCAGATGCCGCTGCACGGTGCCTCGCTGGCGCCGACCCTCGCCTCGGCGGACGCCAAGCCGGGACGATCCGTGCAGTACTTCGAAATGCTCGGCCATCGCGGCATCTGGCAGGACGGCTGGAAGGCGGTGGTGCGGCACGTGCAGGGCACTTCCTTTGACCATGACGACCAGTGGGAGCTCTATCACCTAGACGAGGACTTCTCCGAGACCAACGATCTCGCCGAGGAGCAGCCCGAGCGCCTGCGGGCGATGATCGAGCTTTGGTGGCAGGAGGCCGAGAAGCACGGGGTGCTGCCGCTCGACGACCGGCCCGCGGCGCAGACCTTCCGCGCCGCGCGGCGGCCGGGCCTACCCGCGGCGCGGGACGTGTTCGTGTATTACCCGCCCGTCTCCCACATCGTCTCGGATGCCTGCCCTTCCGCCGCCCGCGGCTGGACGACGGAAGT
>JAPPDJ010000108.1 GCA_028824555.1 Gammaproteobacteria bacterium
TTTGGGGGAGGGGGCGGGTGTGGGTCGGCGGCCCCCCCTCCGAGAATTCGAGGACGATTTCTCGACTCCCCCGCGAGGGGGGGGTGAGACAGGAGAGGCTCTGTTCGGGATTTGGGGGAGGGGGAGGTTTGCGTCGAAATTGGCGCCTCGCCCTCGCCACCGTGTGGCTATGCTCCATCGCCGCGTGCAGTGACCAACCAGACACCTCAGCAAACCATAGTTCGGAGGCAGACATCGCCACCCATGCCCCGCTTCCCGAGCCGCCCAAGGCGAAGACCGAGCCGCACTCGTTCACCCACCACGGCATCACCGTGGAGGACCCTTGGCATTGGCTGCGCGACGACAGCTACCCCACCGTCGATGACGAAGACATCATCGCCTATCTCGAAGCCGAGAACCGCTACTTCGAGGCGGCAATGGCGCCGCAGGAGTCCTTGGTGGAGACGATCTTCGGCGAAATGCGGGGTCGCCAGCAGGAGGACGAGGCCAGCGTGCCGTCGAAGGATGGCGACTGGTTTTACCAGTGGCGCTATCCGGAAGGCGGCCAATACCGCGTCTGGAGTCGCTGGCCGGCCGGAGACCGGAACGGCCGCGAAGGCCCCACCCCCGCCGCCCAAGTCGTACTCGACGAACCCGCGTTGGCAGCGGATGTCGAGTACTTCCGCCTCGGTGCCTTCGCCCCCGACAACCGCGGCCGTCACCTTGCTTACAGCACCGACACCGACGGTTCCGAACGCTATCGCTTGGTCGTTCGTGACCTCGCCACGGATGCACTGTTGCCGGACGCGATCGAGAACACGATCGGCACCCCGGTGTGGGCGGCGGACGACTCCGCCTTCTTCTACACCGTAGTCGATGAAAACTGGCGCCCTTGGCAAGTGCGCCGGCACCGGCTTGGCGAACCGGTGGCGGACGATGCGGTGGTGTACGAAGAGTCCGATCCCGGCTTCTTCGTCAGCATCGGCGCCTCTGCATCGCGCCGCTACCTCGTCATCGACACCTCCGACCACGTCACCTCAGAGACGTGGCTGGTTCCGACGGGCGAGCCGGAAGCCACCCCGAAAGTGGTGGTGCCCCGGCGCGAGGGCCACGAGTACCTGGTCGACCACCAAGGCGACCGTTTCGTCATCCGCACCAACGATGAGCATCCCAACACGAGGCTAGTCACCGCGCCAAACGACAATCCGGGCGAGCAGGCGTGGGAGTCGCTGCTCGACGGCAACGACGACCTGTACATTCTCGGCTTCGCGGTCTTCGAGGACTTCGTGGGGGTACACGAGCGCGTGGCTGGGCTCGACCAGCTGCGCGTGCTCGAGCGCGGCAGCGAAGCGCGCCACATCGAGTTCCCGGAAGCGGCCTACTCCGTCCATTTCGACGACAACCCGGAATTCTCCACCCGAACCTTGCGCCTCTCCTACACGTCGATGGTCACACCCAACACTGTGTTCGACTTCCACTTGGGTGACGACATCCTCGATGAGCGCAAGGTGCGCAAGATTCCGTCCGGCTACGACAAATCGCAATACGTCACCGAACGCCTGTTCGCCCCGGCAAGGGACGGCGCATCGGTCCCCGTCTCCCTCGTCCGCCGCCGCGACACTCCGGTGGACGGCAGCGCCCCGCTCTATCTCTATGGCTACGGCGCCTACGGCAGCGCCATGTCGCCCTCGTTCTCCACCACGCGGCTATCGCTGCTCGACCGGGGCTTCATCTTCGCCATCGCCCACATTCGCGGCGGCGACGAACTCGGCTACCACTGGTACGAAGCCGGCAAGCTCGAGCGCCGCACCAACACCTTCAACGACTTCGTCGATGTCGCCCGCGACTTGGTGCGGCGCAAGGTGGCAACGTCCGGCAACATCGCCATCGCCGGCGGAAGCGCGGGTGGCGAACTCATGGGTGCCGTGGTGAATCAGGCCCCGGAGCTCTGGGGTGCCGTCGCCGCCCACGTTCCGTTCGTGGACGTGCTCAACACGATGCTGGACGATTCCCTGCCGCTAACCCCCATCGAATGGCCCGAGTGGGGCAACCCCATCGAAGACCCGGCAGCCTTCGAGACGATCCGCTCCTACTCCCCCTACGACCAGCTCAAGCGGGGTGACTACCCGCCAATCCTGGTCACCGCCGGCCTAAGCGACCCCAGAGTGACCTATTGGGAACCCGCCAAGTACGTCGCCAAACTGCGCACCCTCAAAACCGACGACAACCTGCTCCTCATGAAAACCAACATGGGCGCCGGCCACGGCGGCAAGTCCGGCCGCTACGACTCCTTGCGCGAGGTGGCCGAAGAATATGCCTTCATCCTCGCGGCGTTGGGCATGGACTAGGAGCGCGGGCCCTCGCCGGGCTAGCGCGGACTGGCACCTCTGCACACCCCCCTCCGAGAAACGGCGGGGAACGCCGTTTCTCGACTCCCCCGCAAGGGAGGAGTGACCGGAAAGTGCGCGCCACCACCGTTGTTGGGGATATGAGGGCCTTCCTGTCACTCCCCCCTCGCGGGGGAGTCGAAAAGCGCCTCGCTTTTCGGAGGGGGGGCTTCTCGCAGGTGGGTCTCAACTCCGGCGCAAGCGCCGTTTCCTATGGCGCAGCCTCCTAGCCTGCGGCGGCGATTTCTGCGACTAGCTGGCGGGATGAGCGGACGCGGCAATAGCCCTTGAGGCCGAGAAGGGACTCGGCGTGGCGCTCGGGCGACCAGGCCGCGCAGCCGTCCTCCACGAGCGTCATCAGGTAGCCGTGATCGCAGCCGTCGCGGACCGTGGTCTCGACGCATTGGTCGGTCACCACACCCATGACCATCAGGCTTTCGACGCCGAGGTTGCGAAGCACATGGTTGAAGCCGGTGGAGTTGAAGAGGCTCGATGAGGTTTTGGGAATGACGATGTCGTTGTCGCTCGGCGCGAGCGGTTCGATCACCTGTGCCTCCCAGGAACCCTTCGCCGCAAAGATGCCGGAAATCTTGTGATCGAGACCGCGGTCGCGGCCGTCTAGCGTGAGGCTCTCGATGACGGTGTAGATGACCTCTGCACCGGCGGCTCGGCAGGCATGGATCAGACGGCGTCCCGCGGGTACGACCACCTCCTGCACCCGATCGAAGAACTCCGCCCGTGTTGGATGCGTCGCTCGCGCGTCGGTGCCGCATTGGCCATTTTGCAGGTCCACCAAAAGCAATGCCGAGCTTGCCGGGTGCACCGCCTGCTCTCGCAGCGACACATCTCCTGCGAGAGGAATGGTGGCAATCGCGTGTCTGTCCACGGCGCGCGGATTCAGCCTTCGTCGGCCTCGATGCCGGCCTGCAGGCGCCGCATGCCGTTCAGCCAGCGTTCGAGATCCCCCGTCTTGCGCTCCATCCAGGTCTGGGCGATGGGATCGGTGAGGATGAGGAAGCGCTCGTCGTGCACGGCTCCGGAGACCATGGCCGCCACTTCCTCCGGTTCGCGCACGTTGCCGACGGCTCGGGAGAAAGACCCGGTGGCGTTGCCGAGCATGGGCGTGCGCACGCCGAGCGGCGCCAGCAGGGATACGCGAATGCCCTTGTCGTGGTAGGTGATGGACAGCCATTCCGCGAGGCCGACCACGGCGTGCTTGGTCACCGAGTAGGGAAGGTTGCGGTGCGACGTCAGGATACCGGCCATGGACGCCGTGTGCACCAGGTAGCCGGACTCGCGCTCGAGCATGTCCGGCAGCACGGCGCGGACTGCGTACACATGCGCCATGACGTTGACCTGCCACTGGGTCTGCCAGACGTCCAGCGGCGTGTCGAGGGGCGACGCGCCCGTGAACACGGCTGCGTTGGAGAAGAAGAGGTCGATGGGGCCGTTTGCCGCCTGCGCCTCAGCGACGAGAGCGTTTACGTCCGCCTCGGAACCCACGTCGCAGACTACCGCTGTGCCCCCGATCTCGCCGGCGACCGCGCGCGCACCGTCGCCGTTGATATCCGCCACCGCCACCGTGGCGCCGAGGCGGGCGAACTCGCGCGCCGTTGCCGCGCCAATGCCGCTGGCGCCGCCGGTGATGACCGCATGCTTGTCGGCGAGATCCATGTCGTTGCTCCATTGCTGATGATGATTGCGCCAAGAGCATGCCGGTTCTCGGCGAGTCGCGTCACAGGTCGCGCGGCTTCGGCGCAACTATGCCTGGATCCAGCCAGACGACGGCTGGGGCTAGACGCAAGCTGGCCTGTCTGGCCCTCCAGCGTGTGTCCAGCCCCCCCCAACGCCGACCCAAGGCACCGCTCTCCCCAAAACCCGAAACAACGCCCCCCTCGTGCCGTCACTCCCCCCTCGCGGGGGAGTCGAGAAAAGGCGTTCCTCGCCTTTTCTCGGAGGGGGGGCCGCCGACCCAAAGCAGCGCTCGCCCCCAAACCCGAAACAACCCCACCAGCCATCGACCGCGCGCCAGTCTCCTCGCGAGGCCCGCCCGTCCATCGCGTTCAAAGCTCGCCCAAGAGCGCCAACGTCCGTGCCAGGTCCGGCTCGGTGTCGAGCAGCGGTCGCATTGGATCGCCCCGCGCTTGCATCCGCGCCGGTGCGTTTTCGATGTGATGCTTGGCGTTATTGAGTTCACCCTCCAGTTCTTCCCACTCGAGCGGCATGGACACCGATGCCGCCGGCTCCGCCCGGGCCGAGAACGGTAGCACCAGCAGTTGGCCGTGCCCGTTCTGCATGAAGTCGATATATACCTTGTCCTGGCGCGCCCGCACCGCCCGCGCGACGGTGCTGATATCGCCACGCCGGGCCACGATCACCCGCGCCAAAAGCTCCCCAAGCGTGCGCGATTGATCGTGCGTGAGCTGATTGGCGAGCGGCAGCAGGATGTGCAGGCCGCTTGCGCCGCTCGTCTTGAGGAAGCCCGGCAGCTCCCCCTCGCCCAGCAAGTCGCGGATCTCCCTCGCCACCTGCACTACATCGGCGAAGGGCGCTGACTTGGGATCTAGGTCCAATACGCACCAGTCGGGATGCTCGAGATCCGCCACCCGGCTGTGCCAGGCGTGGATGGGAATGGCACCCATGTTTGCGAGATAGCGAAGCGATGCGGCGTCATCGACAATGAAATAGTTCACTTCCCGTTCTGCACTGTCGCTCCACAGCGTCTTGAGCCGCACCCAATCGGGGGTGAAACCCGGCGCATCGCGCTGATAGAACGACTTGCCGTGGATGCCGTCCGGGAAGCGCGTGAGCACAAGGGGTCGATCGGTGAGATAGGGCAACATCCACTGGGCGATGTTGTCGTAGTAGTCCACCAGATCGCCTTTTGTGAGTCCCTTCTCGGGAAAGAACACCTTGTCGCGGTTGGTGACGATCACTTCCGGTTCCGGCGCCGCCTCGATGGGCTCCGGGTTCGGATCGTCATAGCCGCTCTGGCATTCCTCCGGCGCCTTGTCGTCGCGCAGGCGCAGGAACACAGCATGGCGCAGGAATCCGTCCCGGGTGTATTCCTTGAACTCCACTTCGCACACCAGTGCCGGTTCCACCCAGTTGAAGGGCTGCAAGTCCGTCATGGGCGGTGCAGGTTTCAGTTCGGCAAGACGGCGCTTCAACTCGCGTCTGGTGGCGCCACTGAATCCGGAGCCGACGCCACCGCAAAAGACCAGCGCATCGCCGCGGTACTCCGCCGCCGCCAGCGCGCCCACGTCGTCCTGGTTCGACTTCACCGGCGCCCAGCCGGCGATGACGAACTCCGACGTGCGCTGCGCGCGCACCTTGAGCCAGTCGTCGCTGCGCCCACCCCGATAGGGCGAGTCGGCACGCTTGCCGACGACGCCTTCGAGGCCGAGTTTCACCATCGCCTCGTAGGTTTGCACGCCATCGCCTTCGACGTGTTCGGAGAAGCGGATCGGTCCAGCGCTCGGCAGCATGTCGCGCAAAAACTGCTTGCGCTTCGTGAGCGGCAGGCTTTTGAGGTCCAGCCCCACGGCGTGTAGAAGATCGAAGGCGAAGTAGCGCACCGGATCGTGATTGGAGGCGCGGCGGATGGCGACTTCGCCGCGCAGGCTAGCTCGCTCCTGCAAGCGCGAGAAGCTCGGCACGCCGCGCTCGTCCGTGACCACCACCTCGCCGTCGATGGCGAACTCGTCGTAAGGCAGGCGTTCGGCCGAGCGGGCGATCTCGGGGAAGCGCTCGGTGAGGTCGATGCCGCGCCGGGAACGCAACGTCACGAAATCGCCGTCGCGCTCGATCATCAGGCGATAGCCATCGTATTTGATCTCATACACCCAGCCGTTGCGGCGGAATGGCTCCGAGGCCTTCGCGAGCATCGGCTCTTCGGTGAGGGTATCGGTTTCCGGCAGCTTTGGCTTGATCCGCTTGAGCCTTCGATGCAAGCGCGTCTGCGCGCCATCGGGTTCGTCAAGATCTTCAAGGGTCAGGCCAGAGAGAACCGAATCGTCCGCCGGCGGCCCGTCGCCTTCGTGGCCGTCGCGTTCCTTGATGAGGAGCCACTCCTTGCCGGTGTTCTCGCGCCCCTTCAGGCGAATGAGGGTCCAGCGTCCATGCAGCTTGTGGCCGTGCAGTTCAAACAGGAGCTTGCCCTTGGGGAAGCCGACATCGAAGTCCTCAAGCTCGGTGTAGGTGCCCTGATCCCAGACGATGACGTGGCCAGCGCCGTAGTTGCCGTCGGGGATGGTGCCCTCGAAGTGGGCATAGTCGAGTGGATGGTCCTCCACCAAGGCGGCGAAGCGCTTGTCTTCGGGGTTGAGGGAAGGTCCTTTCGGCACCGCCCAGGAACGCAGCACGTTGTCCACTTCGAGCCGGAAATCCCAATGCAGGTTCGTGGCCGCGTGCTGCTGCACCACGAACAGGCGGCGCGAGCCGACGCCCTTGGGCGCCGGCCCGAGTTCCCCGTCGCCAAACGGCTCCGGCGTGCCCGAGGCGCGGCGCTTGGCGCGGTAGCGGCTGAGGTAGCTTGCGGAACGGCTGTCGCGTGTTGAGGGCATCTTGGGAACGGGCTATAGTCGCCCGCGTTGCGCCACAAGGCGGCGGCAGTTGGAGACGCGCATGGCGGCTCGCGCCATAGGCACCGGCACCATCTCGTTTGGCTTGGTGGCGATTCCGGTCAAGCTTTTTTCCACGGTGGACACCACGAGCGCCGTGCGCTTCAACTTCCTGAGCCGCGACGGCTCCCGCTTGAAGCAACAGTATATCCGGGCATCCGACGGCGAGGTTGTGCCGCGCGAGGAGCGCGTGCAGGGCTATGAATTCATGAAGGGACAATACGTCACTTTCGAGCCGGACGAGATCAAGGCACTGAACGTTGCCTCTACCAACGCCATCGACATCGCCGAGTTCATCCCTCTCAAGGAAGTGGAGCGCATCTACATCGAGCGGGTGTACTACCTGGGCCCAGACCGCGGCGCCGGGCGCTCCTATCACTTGCTGCGCGCCGCCCTCGCGAACACCGGTCGCGCGGCGCTCGCGCGCTACGCCTCGCGGGGCAAGAGCTATCTCGTGCTCATCCGGCCCATGGGCGAGGGGCTCGTGATGGAGCAACTCAAGCACTCCGAAGAGCTGCGCACCATGGAAGATGTGCCCCTTGACGTGTGCGAGGTTGCCGACGGCGAACTCGAACTCGCCGTGCAAATCATCGAACAGCGCACCAACGAAGAGTTCGAGCCAGAGAACTACAAAGACGAAGTGAGGGAAAAGGTGCTCGCCCTCATCCAGCAGAAGGTGGACGGCCAGGACATCGCGGTGCCGCCGGAAGAACGACCGGAAGCCAAGATCGTCGATCTGATGGAGGCGCTCAAGGCGTCAGTGGGCGACCGCAAGCCGGCACGGCGAGCGCCTGAGCGCACGAAGGCCCCGGCCAAGCGCCGGTCCCGCAAGACGGCGAGCGAGGGGCGCAAGACGGCAAGTTCCGGTTGACGGTGCGAGCGATGCCAACGCTCCCTACCACCAGCCCTACTTCCTACCCCGGCGTGGCCGAGGACAAGCCCCGCCCCTACGAACCTCCATGTGCCGACCCCGTAGGGGCGACCCTTGTGGTCGCCCGTCCATGCCGTCCCGACGCAGTTTCCTACCCCGGCGCTTTGTTCCTGTGAGCGCCGAGCCCCAATCGACGCGAATGCAACGTGCTCGGCCGCACAAGGCTGCGGACAGCTACGGCACGCGGGAAGTGGCGGACCTGATCGGCTTCAGCCGTGAACAGGTGCGGCGCTTCGCCCGTCGCGGCATCGTCCATCCTGCGCGTGGCGTGCGGGCGGAGTACCGCTTTTCCTTTCAGGACATGGCGCTCCTGCGTTCGGCCAGGCGGCTTGTGGACGCCGACGTACCGGTGCGGCGCGTGTTTGAGGCGCTCGATCGACTGCAACGGCGCGAGAACGTGCCGCCATCGCTTTCTGCGCTCAGGATCGCGGCGGAGGGCAGCACGGTGGTGGTGCGCGATGACCGAACGGTTTGGGAGGCGCTGTCCGGTCAGTGCCGCCTGCCGCTCGGGCGCGAGGGAAGCGGCGAAGGCGGACGTCCTTCGGCAGCCAAGCCGCGCGAGCAAGGCACCGGGCGCATGGCCACGGTGGTGGAGATCAACACCCTAAGCAGCGACGATTGGTACAACCTGGGTCTCGACATGGAAGAGGTGGATCCGAGTCGGGCGCCGGAGGCTTACCGTCGTTCCATCGCCTTGGACCCGGCCAATGCCGACGCACACGTGAATCTCGGCCGTCTGTACCAGATCGGCGGCGACCTGAAGCGTGCCAAGCGGCATTACCGGCGGGCGCTCGATTCGGCGCCGGAGCACGAACTTGCCTGCTACAACATGGGCACGGTATTCGACGAACTCGAAGAGAGCGACCTCGCGCTCGACTACTACCGCCGCGCCACCAGCATTCCCGACGCACACTACAACCTCGCCCGCATCTTTGGCCTGCGCGGCGACGAGCTTTCCTCGCTGCGCCACCTAAAGCGCTACCGCCAACTCGGCGGCACCTAGGTGCCGGCGCTGCTTTCGGTACAACCTTGAGCGATCTCAAGACCAAGGCGAACGACGCCAGCGTGGAGGACTTCCTCGCTGCCGTCCCCAACGCCCGTCGGCGCGAAGATTCGGGCAAGGTGCTTGACTTGATGCGGGAAGTCACGGGCGAGCCTGCGCGCATGTGGGGCGACAGTATTGTCGGCTTCGGCACCTATCACTACCGCTACAAAAGCGGCCGCGAAGGCGATTGGCCCCGCACCGGCTTCTCCCCGCGCAAGCAATACCTCGCCATCTACATCATGCCCGGCTTCGGCGAGTACGAAACCCTCCTCTCTCGCCTAGGCAAGCACCGAACCAGCGTCTCGTGCCTCTACATCAACAAGCTCGCAGATGTTGACATGGATGTGCTGCGCGAAATCGTCGCCGGAAGCTATCAGGAGATGGCGAGAAGATATCCGTCGTGATCTTCTGACTAGCTTTGTTGCCGGCCATCCCTCCTGACATGGAACAAACCCCGCAGCCCTACGATCCTAGGCCGCTTTCCTTGTAGGGGACGGGACGAGTGTCCGTCCCGACGGCCCATCACGGCAATCATCGGGTTGCACCGTGTGTTCTCCAAGGGACGGGTCTTTGGAGGGAAGGCATTCTGCCTTCCCTAGCGCGGACGAGCGAGCGCTCGGAGGGAGGGCGTCCCGCCCTCCATCGCGTCGCAAGACGCGCAGAGCACTCGCTGCACCACAAGGATGCGCGCCCTCGCCGGGCGCGATGGAGGGCGGGACGCCCTCCCTCCAGAGGACGGCGACGCGAGGCCAACGCATCCGCTCGCTTGCTTTGCGGTTTCCCTACGGCGCGGCCTCCTAGCGCGCCGTTAGGCGCGCCGACGACGGTTTGTGAAGTTGTCCTGTCGGCGCAAGGGAAGGCAGGATGCCTTTCCTTCGAAGGCCCGTCGTCAATCCACCAACCGTTCCCGCAGTGCGTTGAAGGTGGTTTCGGTTACGCCTTCGTTGCCGAGGAGGTTGCGGACGGAGCCGTATTCGGCGCGAACGCCTTGGAGGAAGCGGCGCATCCGCTCGGCTGGCGTCGCCATGCGGGCGCGGATCTCGGCGTCGATGCCCTGTGGGACGCGGCCAACCCCCGCGAGATAGGCGATGAGGCCGTCGATGCCGGCGTTGCTCCTTTCGTACTCGGCGCCGATGTCCTCGTCGCTTGCGCCGATGAGGTCCATGACCATGGCGATCAGGAGCCCGGTGCGATCCTTGCCGGCGGTGCAGTTCACGAGCACGGGGTAGCTGGATTCGTCTGCCAGGATTTCCACCGCACGAGCGAAGCGCTCCGCTGCACCGACCTTAAGGTAATCGAGATAGCGTTCGCTGCTGATGCCGTCGCCGCTCAACGAATTGAGTTCACTGACGAATTCCGCCATCGACACATCGGCGCGGAAGATCGAGTGGGCGACCAGGCCAACCGGCGGCGGGCCCCGACGGGAGGCGGCGGCACCGTTCACTTCGTCCGGATGGCGCAGGTCGATGACGGTCGTGACGTTAGCGTCGAGCCAAGCCCGGCCCGGCTCCGTGACGAGCTCCCAAGCGCCGGAACGATACAGGCGGCCGGACCGCATCCGTCCGCCAGCCGCGGCATAGCTTTCCACCGCCCGCAGATTGTGCAGACCGCCCACGTCAATGAGATAGTCGGGTGCTTCGGACATCGCCTTAACCTCTGAGCACGCCGCCGGCGCGCAAGTCGGCGATGCGCTCGTCGTCGTAGCCGAGTTCGGCCAAGACCTCCCGAGTGTGCTGCCCCAATCGCGGCGCTGGCTTCGACGGCACCTGCGGCTCCTCGTCCACCAGAAACCCGGTGCCGAGACAGCGCAGCGCGCCGCCGTCCACACCAGGAACGCCGTCCACGGTCGCCAACGTGCCGCGATGCGCCAACTGGGCGTTCCCCACCGCCTCGCTCGCGTCCCTGAGGCGCCCACACGGCACCCCAGCCGCGCGCAACTTCGCATCCCAGTTCGAGGCCGTGTCGCCGGCGAGATGATCGGCGAAGATGCGCCGCAACTCCCGGCGGTTCCGCGCCGCCGCTTCGGCGCTCGCAAAGCGCTCGTCCTTGAGGAGTTCCGGCCGGCCCACAGCCTCGGCCATGCGCTCGAACAGCCGGTGCGTGTTGGCGTTCACCAGCAACGTGCCGTCTTGGGTCTCGAAGGTGCCTGCGGAACCGGCCTGGGCGAGGGGGTTCGGCCCCACCCGAGGGTTCAGCCGACCGGTGGCCAGAAAGGCGTAGTAGTTGAGCCCCATCACCGTCATGCAGGACTCCAGCATGGAGACATCCAAGAAGGCTCCCTTGCCGGTGCGCGTGCGCCTGAGGAGCGCCGCGTTGATGGCGGAACTGGCGTTGATCGCCGTGCTGGAGTCCGCAATGGCGAATCCCACTCGCACCGGTTGCTCCTCGGTGCCGGTGGCCATGAACATGCCGGATTCGCCCTGGATGAGGTGATCGTAGGCTGGTCGGTCGCTCTCGGGCCCGGACTGGCCGTACCCGGAGATGGCGCAATAGACGATGCCGGGGTTGATCTCCTTCAGCGCTTCGTAGCCGATCCCAAGACGGTCCGGCGTGCCGGGCCGCATGTTGTGGATCACGACGTCCGCGGTCTTGATCAAGGCATGGACGGCGGCAAGCCCTTCCGGGTGCTTCAAATCAACCGCCACCGAGCGCTTGTTGCCGTTCTGTCCGAGAAACGCCGGCGGCAACCCATCGGGGTCGCTGGCGCGCATCTGATCGCCGCCGTCAGGCGACTCCACCTTCACCACGTCCGCCCCCATCAGCGCGAGCTGATAGGTGCAGAGCGGCCCAGCATGAACGTGCGTGAAGTCGACCACGCGAACGCCGTCGAGCAGCCCCTCGGACCCGAAACCTTCCATCGACGGGTGGGCGGTTCGGCCTTGGCTAACCTGCGATGGCCGCCAGCAGCAGGATGGCGACGATGTTGATGATCTTGATCATCGGGTTCACCGCCGGGCCCGCCGTGTCCTTGTAGGGATCGCCCACGGTGTCGCCGGTGACCGCCGCCTTGTGCGACTCGGAGCCCTTGCCGCCGTGGTTGCCGTCCTCGATGAACTTCTTGGCGTTGTCCCAGGCACCGCCGCCGGCGGTCATGGAGATGGCCACATACAGCCCCGTGACGATGGTGCCGAGCAGCATCGCGCCCACTGTGATGAGCGCCGCCGTTTGGCTGTAGAACTGAATGATGAAGTACACGACGATCGGTGCCAGCACCGGCAACAGCGACGGCGCGATCATCTCGCGGATGGCGGAGCGGGTGAGCAGGTCCACCGCGCGGCTGTAGTCCGGTCGCGTCGTGCCTTCCATGATCCCGGGCATCTCCCGGAACTGCCGCCGCACTTCCTCCACCACGGCACCGCCGGCGCGGCCCACGGCCTGCATCCCGAGGGCGCCGAACAGATACGGCAACATGCCGCCGATCAGGAGGCCAATGACGACATAGGGGTCCGAAAGCTCGAAGGTCACGTCGAGATCGGGGAAGAAGTGCTCCATGTCGTGGGTGTAGGCCGCGAACAGCACTAGCGCAGCGAGCCCCGCGGAGCCGATGGCGTAGCCCTTGGTGACGGCCTTGGTGGTATTGCCCACGGCATCGAGCGCGTCGGTGGTCTTGCGCACGTCTTCGTCGAGTTCCGCCATCTCGGCGATGCCGCCGGCGTTGTCGGTGACCGGGCCATAGGCGTCGAGCGCAACCACCATGCCGGCCAGCGCCAACATGGTGGTGGCGGCAAGGGCGATGCCGTAAAGGCCGCCAAGCCCGAACGCCGCGGCGATGCCGAGCGCGACGATGATGGCTGGCAGCGCCGTCGCCTCCATCGATACCGCCAGTCCTTGGATGACGTTGGTGGCGTGGCCGGTCTCCGAGGCGCGCGCCACCGAACGCACGGGACGGTAGTTGGTGCCGGTGTAGAACTCGGTCACCCAGATGATGGTTGCGGTGACCGCGAGCCCGACGAGGGCGCAGAGGAAATAGGTGATGCCGGCCGCGCCAAACTGCCACTGCGTGACGGCATAGATGAGGATGGCGGAAAGCACGGCGCTGGCGATGAAGCCCTTGTAGAGCGCGCCCATGATGCTCTGGCTCTTGCCGAGGCGAACGAAGAACGCGCCGATGATGGAGGCAACGATGCAGACGGCGCCGATCAGCATGGGCAGCTCCAGTCGGGCAAGGACCATATCCCCCTCGAAGCTGATGGTGGCGAGCAGCATGGTGGCCACTAGGGTCACCGCATAGGTCTCGAACAGGTCCGCGGCCATGCCGGCGCAGTCGCCGACGTTGTCGCCGACGTTGTCGGCGATCACTGCCGCGTTGCGCGGATCGTCTTCGGGAATCCCCGCTTCCACCTTGCCGACGAGATCGGCGCCGACGTCCGCACCCTTGGTGAAGATGCCGCCGCCCAAGCGGGCGAAGATGGAGATGAGCGAGGCTCCGAACGACAGTGCCACCAGCGCCTCGATGAGCACGCGCTGATCGACGCCCATGGCGCGCAGGATGGCGTAGTAGCCAGCTACCCCAAGGAGGCCCAGCCCCACCACCAGCATGCCGGTGACGGCGCCGGACTTGAAGGCGATGCCAAGCGCCTCGGCGAGCGATGCCAGCGCGGCCTGGGTGGTGCGCACGTTCGCCCGCACCGAGACGTTCATGCCGATGTAGCCGGCCACCCCCGAAAGCACCGCGCCAATGACAAAGCCGATCGCCACATAGAGGCCGAGGGTAATGCCGAGGACGATGGCGACGATGATGCCGACGATGCCGATGGTGCTGTATTGCCGGTTCAGGTAGGCCTTCGCCCCCTCTTGAATGGCCCCCGCGATTTCCCGCATCCGCTCTGATCCCGCGTCTGCCGCCAGCACCGAACGACTGGCCCAAAGGCCGTAGAGAAGCGCAAGCACGCCGCACGCAAGGGCAATGGTCAAGACATTCATGGAGATTCGATTCCGTCAGGTTTCCAGGAGAGTTCGCGGCGTGCGGAAAATGGCACGGCCTCATGGGGGCGCGCATTATACGCGCACGTGCGAGAGGGCCTCCTCGCCGTCTCGAACGTGTCGGCACGTTCAAGACTGGCAGGGACAAGCCCCGCCCCTACGAGGCCCGTGCCGAATCTGTCGATGCGCTTCAAACGCATTCCTCGTAGGGGACGGGCTTGTCCCGTCCCGTGCTGAACGCGTCGACGAATTCGGAACGGGACGGGACAAGCCCGTCCCCTACGAGGAAAAGAAACGCAAGATCATTGGGTTGCACGATCTGTCCCATGGAAGGCTGCACCCGCTTTCGGTCCGCGTCATTCGCGGCCCAGGCGGCGGTAGCGGCGTTCGAAGGCTTCGCGGCCGCCTTCCATGATGCGGCAGACTTCCTCGCGCATGGCGGGGTCTTGCAGCGAGCCCGATTGGGTGACGATGCACTGGCCGCTCTGGAAATCGAGAGCGTGCAGCATTTCGGCGTCGCCGTTGACAACGATGTTGGGGTTGTGGGTGACGACGATGATCTGGCGGCGACGCTTGTTCTCGCGCATCTGGCGCACCACGAGGTCGTAGATGAGGTGGTTGTCGAGGTCGTCCTCGGGCTGATCCAGCACCAGCGGTTCGTCGCCGTGGGCAAGGAGGAAAGCGAGCATGGCGGCGGCGCGCTGGCCGGCGGATGCCTGACCGATGGAGCGGAAGTCGGTGCCGTCGCCAGCGGGGCTGTAGTCCACCTGCAAGGCGTCTTCCGGGAACCACGTCAGGAGGCCGTCGAGGAGCGCCGGCGACCTTCTCGTCTCGCGCGCCAGAAAGTTGCTGAAGGCACCGCCGAACCCGCTTGCTTCGCCGTCGCTTGCGGCGCGGATGCGATCCTTCCAGTGGGCGATGCGCCGTTCCAGCTCGTCGCCACGAGGCGCGGCGCCGCTCGGCAACTGCGTCAAGAGTTCAGCGACGCTGCCCTTGGCGCCATCTTCGTGCTCGAGCAGGATGTCGGCGGCGAAGCGGTCGTCGAGCACGTTGAGCGCCTCGCGCATGGAGCGTTCGATCACCTTGCTGTCGTCGCCGTAGCGGTTGACGGCAATGCGCACGAAACGGTTGCCAGCAAGTGCCCCTTGGAGAAAGTCCTGTCGCGCCGAGCTCACGGCGCGCCGGCAGTCGAGCAGGCGATCCAGGCATTGTTCGGCCTGCATCGTGAGTTCGCCGCGGCGTTCTGCCAGCGACTCGAGGCCGGCGAGTTCGCCGTCGAGCCTTTGCCCGTCCTGGGTCAGGCGGTCGTACTCGCGGGGGTCGGAGATGCCTTCGGCCTGAAGGTCCTGCACCAGCGCGGCGTGGTCTGACTCCGCCTGGTGGGCTACCGCGCGCCAAGTGCCGGCTTCGAGTGCTCGCCGCTCGGACGCCACGAGTTGGCGCAGGTCCCTCGCGGCAGCCTCGAGCTTGGCGCGGGCCGCGTTCACGCCCGCGCCAATGGCAGCGATGGTGCTTGTGGCGGCTACGTCTTCGGGCGAGTCGTCGAAGGTTCCGTCCGGCACGTCCGCTGGCAGCAACTCCGCTGCAGATGCGTCGATTCGTCGCGCCGCGTCCTCGGCCACCTCGAACTGGCGCTCGAGCTCCTGCAGTTGACTGCGGCGACGCTGAAAGGTGGCCAGGACGGCGCGGTGGCGGCCGGCCTCGAAGCGCGCGAGCTTGCGCGCCACGTCTTCGCGCTCCACCAGGAGGCCATCTCGCGCCGCCAGACGTGCGTTGAGTTCACGCACCCTGGCGCGCAGCGTGCGGAACTCGTTGACGGCATCTTGCAGCCGGCGCTTGGCGTCGGCCGTTCCGGCGGCATCGTCGATCACGTTGAGCAGCGCCTGCTGGCTTTCGCCCGCGAGTTCACCGATCTGGCCCTGGCTGAAGATGCGCAAGGGAAAGCGATGACTTTCCACGCTCTGCACCGACGCGGGTCGCCAGCCGTCGTCGTGGGCTTCCTCCACTGCCACGCCGGTGGCTGCCTGACGCCAGCGCACGCGATAGCGGGTGTCGTCGCGGACGACCTGCCAGAGGTATTCGGTGGATCGCGTCAGTCCGCCCCGATCGCTGCGCTGCGAAGGCACGCGCTGGAAGCGCTCGAAGGTGCGTCGGGCGAGGCTCTGATCATCGAGCCCGGTCAACTCCGCATCGCGTCGGGCCGCAACGCGGAGCGCATGCACGACGGTGGATTTGCCGGTGCCGCGCCCGCCCACCAAGGCATTGAGCCAGGGGCTGAAGTCGAGCCGTTCCCTGCGCCCGCGCCCCATGTAGCGGGCTGCGTCGATTTCGATCGCCTCGATGTAGTGGGGCGGAAGCACGTTGGGATCTGGCGACTCGGCTTCGTCGCTGCGGCGGACCGAGAAGCCGCCGCCGTCGAGCAGGGCGAGGCGGAGTCCGTCCAGCCTCGGCGCACCCATCTTCACCCAGGTGAAATGCGAGCCGGGCGCGTTCGCTCCGGTTTCGCGGGCCGAATCGTGCGCGGCGGAGCCAAGCACGTTCGCCCAGGCGAGCCGGCGATGCCGATAGGGTTCGGGTGGCGTGGCGGACGCGTCCGCCACTTCCATCGCGAACAGGTCCTCGCAGTTGAAGAGCGCAGCGAGGTTGCTGCCGGTCACGCGGTTCCAGGCGCCGGCGGGCCCGTCCACGTGCGCGAGCACGGCAATGGCGCCGCATTTGGCGATGGCCTGCACCACCTCGATGAGCGATTGATCCGCAGCGCGGCCCTTGTGCCCGCGTACGCCCCGATAGCCGACTGCGCCGAGCAGCGCATTGACGTCGGCAGCGCCACGGTCCGAGTCGAAGATGCCCAGCGCCCGGGCGCCGCCGCTGGCGGTGATTTCGACGCCCGGGAACAGGTGCAGGGGACGATAGTCCGGGTGTCCGCTAGTGGCGAGCCCTTCCAATGCAGACTTCAGCCGGTCCACCCAGTCGCCGGAGTTGTGGTCGGTTACCGCCACGCAATCGATGCCGGCCCGCATGAAGCCGAGCAGCCAGTCCACCGGCTCGATCTGGCTGCGTTCGGCTTGATGCGGTCCCTTGCTGTAGTCCGCCGATGCAGGCGTCCTCGTGTGCAGATCGAACTTCCACCAACGGGCGCCGGGGAATGCGCGAGGCTTGCTCTCCGGGACCGTCACGTAACTCAGCTTGTGGGCGGCCCGGCGTAAGGCTCGAACTCGTAGCGGCAGGGCTGTTCCATGAGGCGAGGATCATCCTCGGCTTCCAAGAGCCCGAGCAGGCGCGCCTCGAGATCGGCGCGAATGTTGGCGTAGGCCGGGTCGGCGGCGACGTTGTTCATGTAGTGGGGGTCGGTGGTGAGGTCGTAGAGTTCCTCGCGGGGGCGCTTGCCGAAACCGAGCTCGAACAGGGGTTCCACGTCGAGTTCGTCGCGGTGATGGATCATCCATGCCTTGGTGGGGCTCGCGTCCATGTCGGGGTAGGCGGTCGCGGTTTTGCTCGCGAGCTCCGCATAGGTCGGAGCTTCGGTGTCCGGCTGGTCGAGCCCCTTCGGGTCGCCCATGGGCCAGCGGTCTGGCTCGAAGTTGACGATGTAGAGGAAGTCCCGAGTGCGCAGCGAGCGCTGCGGATAGGGCAGGAACTTGTCTCGGGCGATGCCGACGTGGCGTTCGCGGCCCGTCACCACGAAGTCGCGCCCGGGGTCGATCTGGCCGCTCGCCGGTGCTTCGAAGAGCGGCATCAGGCTTTTGGCGGTCATGGTCGGATGCGGCTCGATGCCGCCGGCCTCGCAGAAGGTGGGCGCAAGGTCCATGAGGTTGACGAAGTCGTCCACGACGCGGCCCGGCTCGATGCGCCCAGGCCAGCGCGCGGCCAGTGCCACCTCGCAGCCGATGTCGTAGAGATTGCACTTCGCGCGGGGCATCCCGGGGATGCCGTGGTCGCCACTCACCACGATTAGAGTGTTGTCGAGCTCGCCGGCGGCTTCGAGTTCGCCGAGCAGGACGCCAAGGCCCAAGTCCACGGCCAGGCACTCGCCGAGATAGTCGGCGGCATCCTCGCGGATGTCGTGTACGTCCGGGAGGAAGTCCGGCAGGCGGCCCTTGAGGTCGTCCGGCTCGATGTTCCAAAGCGCCTTGCCGGAACCACGCTCCCAGGTGCGATGGGTGTTGGTGGGGCCCCACCAGTAGCAGAACGGTGCGCCCTCCGGCCGAGCGCCCAAGAAGGCGCGAAAGTTGTCGCGGGTCTCGCCGAGGAGCGCCTGCTTGGCGCCTTCGACGCCGAGCTCCCCTGCATGCGCGGTTACCCAATGCGAGAACTGGTTGAAGTCGCCGCCGGCGGGTTGGAAGCGGGTGCGCAAGGCGCCGATGGGCGCGTTGGCGGTGCGGCCCGGGCTCCACACCTTGTATTGGTAGCCGACGAAATAGCCGGCGCGCGCCTCGAGCTCCAGTGGGAAGGAGGGAATGGTCTCGTCCCACACCGCTCCTTGCAGGATCGCGCCGAGTCCCGTCTGCCAGAAGTAGCGCCCAGAGAGGATGGAACTGCGGCAGGGCGTGCAGGACGGTGCCGGCACCAAGGCGTTGGTGAAGAGCACGCCCTCGGCGGCGAGGCGGTCGAAGTTGGGTGTTTCGATCAAGTCGCACAGTGGATTCGGCCGTTCGCCAGCACCGCTGCCGCGACTGCCGTAGGCGCTCGCATAGCGGCCCCAATCGTCGGCAAAGGCGAACAGAATGTTGGGCTTGTCTTGCACCGGGTTCACCCCCTGTCGAGCAGCGATCTGAGGTCAATGAGGGCTGCGTTCACGCGCGAAATGTAGGATGCCATCACCAAGGAATGGTTGGCGACGAAGCCGAAGCCGCTGCCGTTCAGGATCACCGGGCTCCAGATGGCGTGTTGCGTCTCCTCAAGCTCGCGGATGATCTGTTGCAGGCTGACGCGGGCGTTCTTGTCTTCGAGCACGGCGGCGAAGTCGTGCTCCACCGCCTTCAGCAGATGGACGAGCGCCCAGGTCTGGCCGCGCGCTTCGTAGAAGACGTCGTCGATGCGAAACCAGCTTGTGCGCTGTTCGACGTCGGCCGGCGCGTCGGTGGCCATGCGGGCTGCGGTCTCGCCGGCGAGGTCCAGGTTCAGTTGGCGCTTGCCGACGCTTTGGGAAAGGCGCTGTGAAATGTCGCCCAGGCGGCGCTCCACCTCGATCAGCCAACGCGACAGGTTGTCGGCGCGGGCATAGAACTGCGCTTCTGGCTCTGCGGGATTGGCGAGACGCTCGGCATAGGATCGAATGCGTCCAATCCCGTCGCGGTATTCGGATTCGGTGGCCGGGAGCAGCCAGCTTGCGTTGTCGAAGAAGAAGTGCCCTTCGGCGACGGCGAGGTCCGGGTCCTCGGTTGACTGGCTCTGCGAGCGCGAAATGTCGTTGCGCAGTGCCCTCGAGATGTCGCGCAGATGCACCAGCGCACCGAACTCCCAGTTGGGGGTGTTGTCGAGATACAGGCCCGGCGGCGAGACGTCGTTCGAGAGATAGCCGCCGCGCTTGTCGAGCAAGGTCTCGCCGATAAAGACGACCGCCGTCGCGGTGGTGTAGCCGGTGACGGGCGACACCCCGGCTGCTGCGGCGCGTTCTTGCGCCAGCGCTACGATGTCGATTGCGTCCGGCTCATACGACCACCACCAGCCGAGAACCAGCACGACGACGGCAAGCGCCCCCGCCACCGCCAAGGCGGCACGCCAGAGGCTCTTGCTGAGACTCGCAAGGACGCCTTTCGGCGTCGCATAGACGTACTCGAAGCGCTGCCACGGCCAGCGACGGCTTGGCCCGGGGCCGGTGTCCTCGACACTCTCAGCGTTTGCGTCGGCGTCGATGCCCTCGGTAGCCACCTTGTGCCAAGGCTTCCAGTTCATGGGCTGCCCTCCGTGCGGCGCTCGAAGATCACTTCCCGGGCGCTGCCGTCGGCGAAGGATGCCTGCAACGTCAGGTTGCTAGCTTCAGGCGCGCCAAAGAGCATCAGGTGCCTGCCGCCGGGGGCCAACGTCACCGTGGCACCCGGTGGAACCTCGACTTCCTGCAAGTGCCGCATCCGCAACATCTCCATGCTGCCTCCGTCTTGGCTGCGAACCGTCTCGTGCATCTCCACCTTGAGATCGTCGCCTGCCGAAGCGCCGAAACGGACCAACGTGGCGGCACTGTCGCCACGGTTCTCCACGTCGCAGTACGCCGCCGTGACGGACGCGCCGGGCAGGGGAGCACGGAACCAAGCGTCGCGGAAGACCACGCTGTCCGCTTGCGCGGCGAGGGCGGAACCGCACAGCAACAGCGAGCCAGCCATGCCGGCCAGCGCCACAAGAACCGTTGCCTTCGGCAACGCTTCTTGCCCCAGCCCAAGCTTGCGCGGCGCATTCGACGCCATCAGCGTCCGTTCTCCTGGTTCGGCAGGATGGTCACCGTCACCAGCGGCGGCAAGCCGATGTCGATGCCGGCGCGGATGCGGCGGTCGCCAGGGGCGAGGGCGAGTTGCTGATACATCCAGCGCGCATCCGCGTCGCTGCCGGCGCGGATGGAGACTCGGGAGCGCGGCAGGCGGGCGTTGTTGCCGAAGTTCTCTAGCTTGCGTCTCGCCACCGGCGCCCGCGCGCGCACCTCTTCGTCGGTGAGCGCCAGCGTCAGCCGTTCGGCCCGGGAGAGGAGATCCACCTGCTGCCGCAACGGGTCGATGCCGGGGTGTCTCGCGTCCACGACGCTGGCGCGGTCCAGCATCGTCCGGGCGCTGCTCCAGCGCTCGCCGTCCATGGCGCGCCGGGCGAGCACGATGTAGCGTTCCACGACCCGCTCGAGACCGCGCAGTGCTTGCGGATGGTCCGGGGCCAGGTCGAGTACCTCCCGGTACCAATAGGCGGCGCTATTGGACAGTGGCGTCAGCAGCTGGTCCGCTTCCAGCGCCGCCTCCGCGAGCCACAGCAGTTGCGCGACCTGCGCCTGATCGAAGGGAGGCGCGGGTTCGGCCGGAGGTTCGGCCGGCGCGACGGGTGGTTCGGGTTCCGGCGCCGGCTCTTCGGGCGTTTTGCAGCCGCCCACGAGTAGCGCCAACGCGACGAATGCCGTCGCGACGTGGGGCCTAGCGCGCATTTCTCACCAGCCTCTACTGCGGACGACGATGCACTCGCTGTGGCTGCGCGTGCTCACTCCAGCCGGCTCGACATAGTGTGCAGCTATGCCTTCGCCGTCTTCCCCTCCGCGCCCGCAGCCACAGCGGCGCCTCGTCGCCCTCGCTACGAGGGCTGGTGAGAAATGCGCGCTAGGATGGATGGACTGCATTGGCGCGGCCGGGGTGAGCGTTCAATCGGTCAACGGAACTTTGTTGCACGATATAGGCTCAAGCTCCTATGGACAAACGGGCCGACACGAAATGCACCGCAGCCGGCAGTTCAGAACAGCAACCGTTGGGCGTCGTCGCACCGGCGTCTCGGCCGCAGAGCTTGTGGCGCGTTCGATGGGGAGCACGTTCTTGAGTGCCTTGACGCCGCGCCGAAGTCCCTGGACGGAGTACTGGCGCCGAAGCCGCTTCCAGACGGCTTGCCGATGGCTTCTCCTGGCCTTGGTGCTTCCGTCCACCACCGCTAGCCTGGCCGCTGAGGCGGGACTCGGCCTTGATCGCGGCCCAGACCCTCTCGCGCCGCAGATCGACTTCCTGCCTGTGGACGAGGCCTACCGCTTCTCCGCCGTGTTGGACCAAGGCCGCATCGTCGCCCGCTGGGAGATCGAGCCCGGCTATTACCTCTATCGCAGCCGCTTTGGTTTCCAGCCGGACGCCAGGGCAACGCTGGGCGAGCCGGAAATCCCGCCGGGCCAGCCGAAGGTGGATGAGTTTTTCGGCGACGTGGAGGTCTACTACGACGAAGTGACAGTGGTCGTGCCGGTGACAGGGCAGGCCGGGTCCTCGTTCTCCGTGCAGTTTGGCTACCAAGGCTGCGCCGACGCCGGGCTTTGCTACCCGCCGGAGACTCGGACAGTGACGTTCGAAACGGCTGGCACAAGCGTCGGTCCCATGGTGGATGCCGCCGGCGCTGGCGTCGCCGCTGTTCTCGCGGCCTTGGCGTCGGCGATTCTTGGCGGCCTGATCCTGAACCTCATGCCGTGCGTGTTTCCGGTGTTGGCCATCAAGGCGGTGAGTCTGGTGGAGGCCGAGCCGCAAGGCCGCTGGCGTCACGCCGCCGGGTATGCGGCGGGGGTGGTGGTCACCTTTCTGGTCTTGGGTGGCGTGCTCGCGGCGCTCAGGAGTGCCGGCGAAGCCATCGGCTGGGGCTTCCAGTTGCAGTCCACCGGCTTCGTCGTCGCCATGGCGCTGGTCTTCTTCCTGCTTGGGCTCAATCTTCTCGGGGTGCTGGAGGTGCCGGGGTTTGGCGTCGCGATGGAGGGCAGCAACGCCTTTGCCGCCGGCGTGATCGCCGTGGTGGTCGCGACTCCCTGCACGGCCCCCTTCATGGGTGCGGCGCTCGGCTATGGGATTGCCCATTCCACGCCCATGCTGCTTCTGGTGATGGCGGCGCTTGGCACCGGCCTCGCGCTGCCGTATGTGGTGCTGGCCGTGGTGCCGGCGTTGGCGGACCGGCTGCCTCGTCCGGGCCCGTGGATGGCGACGCTGAAGCAAGTGCTGGCGTTTCCGCTGTTTCTCACGGTGGCTTGGCTGGTATGGGTATTGGGCCGACAAGCCGGAGCCGACGCCGTGCTGGCTGCGCTCTGCGCCTGCACGATGCTCGGCTTCTGCGCATGGCTGGCCTTGGGCAAGCCAGCGCGGTTGCCGTTCGTCTGGGCGGCGGCGGCGCTCGTGCTGGCGCTGACCGTTTGGCTCCTGCCTCGTCCCCAGGCGGAGGCTGCCGAGTCCTCGTTCGACATGGCCGCTGTCGAGCAGCGCGTGGCGGCTGGCGAACCGGTGCTGCTCAACTTCACCGCCGCTTGGTGCATCACCTGTCTCGCCAACGAACGCACCACGCTTTCGACTGCGCGCGTGCAGGAGTTCCTCGCTGCCAACGGAATCACAGAGATCAAGGCAGACTGGACCAACGCCGACCCTGCCATCACCGAGGCGCTCGGCCGCTTTGGACGCAGCGGCGTGCCCCTCTACGTCTTCTACCCACCGGGGGGCGAACCCGTGCTGCTGCCGCAGGTGCTGAGCCCAGGCATCGTCATCGAGACCATCACCGCCGCTGCCGGCGCCGTCGCGCCCGGCTGACGGCTCGCGAGGGGCACCGCGTTCTAGCCCGGATTATTCATGAATGCCCTACTGCGGACGACGATCCACTCGCTGTGGCTGTGCAGTACT
>JAPPDJ010000053.1 GCA_028824555.1 Gammaproteobacteria bacterium
GAAAGGCCGAGGACGGCCTTTCTCGACTCCCCCGCGAGGGGGGAGTGACAGGAAAGGAGGCGCCCCGTACGAATTCCTCGGCAAATTCACGACGCATTCCTCGTAGGGGACGGGACAGGCCCGTCCCCTACGAAGACTGCGGCCTGGGATCGTTGGATTGCGGGATTCGTCCCGTGCGAGGGCGGGCTTGAAGAGGTCCTCAGCCGACGCGAACCCGGGCGACCGGGACTGGCAGGCCCGGGACGGAGGCTTGGATGCGATACACGGCGCCTTCGCGGTGCCCGGCTCCGCCGGGGGAGCCGGTGACGATGTAGAGGTGCTCAAGGCCGTCGCCGCCGAAGCAGACGCTGGTACACATCGGTTGGGGAATCCCGATGTGCTCACGCAGGCTGCCGTCGGGTTCGTAAACGTTGACGCCGCTGCCACCCGCCATCGCGACCCACACCGCACCGTCCTCGGAAACCGCCAAGCCATCCGGGGCCCCGTTGTCGGAATGGGCGAACGGCCGCTTCTCCCCAAGGTTTCCATCCTCTGCGACGCTGTAGCAAAACACCGCCTGGCGGCGCGAATCGGAGTGATACAACGTGCCGCCATCCGGGGAGAAGCCGAGACCGTTGGTAAGGAGGATGTCCCGACCGACGATGCGGCTCGTGCCGTCGAGATCAATGAGATAGAGGTTGCCAGGCTGCTGCTCGCCCTCTTCGAACACCGGGCTGCCGAGCGAGCCCGCGTAGATGCGTCCTGCCTCGTCGGTCGTCAGGTCGTTGTAGCCCACGTTGCCGCGCTCGGGGTCACGGTCGAGCAGCGTCACCGTGTCGCCGCCGGCAAAGGGCTTGTAGCCGATATTGCGTCCGCCCACCACCATGCCGCCGGCTTCGTGCAACGCCATGCCGCCGATGCCGCGGCGGTGTTCGAAGATGGTGCTCACCTCGCCGTCGGCACCGAGGCAAAAGACGCCGCCGTGGTGAACGTCGCTGAACAGCAGCCCTCGCCCCGGCACCCAGACCGGGCCCTCGATCAGTCCATAGCCTTGCGCAAGTGGCTCCATGTCGGTCTCCTGACTGCCTAGCGTCCGCCCCGCACGCGGGCGACACCTATTGCTGCAACACCTGCTCGTCGGCCTCGAGGTCCAGCGCTGCCGCGAACAGCGCCTTGGCGTAGTCGGTCTGTGGATTCAGGAACACGTCCCGTGCCGGTCCCTGCTCGACGATCACGCCGTCGCGCATGACGATCAGCCAGTTCGCAAGCGCTCGCACCACCTTCAGGTCGTGACTGACGAAGAGATAGCCGAGATCGTGGTTCGCCTGCAGGTCGCGCAGCAAGTCGACGATCTGCGCCTGCACCGACATGTCCAGCGCCGAGGTGGGCTCGTCGAGCACCACGAAGCGGGGGCGCAGCACCATGGCCCGGGCGATGGAAATGCGCTGGCGCTGGCCGCCGGAGAATTCGTGCGGGTAGCGGTCCATGTGTTCCGGTTCGAGCCCGACTTCCTCGAGCACTTCGGCGACACGCTGGCGGCGTTCCTCCTTGGACACCTGCGGATAGTGGATGCGCAGCCCCTCTTCGATGATCTGCAACACCGAAAGGCGGGGCGAAAGGCTGCCGAACGGGTCTTGGAAAACGACCTGCATGTCCCGCCTGAGCGGAATGAGTGCCTTGCGCTTGAGATCCTGGATGTCGTTGTCGTCGAAGCGCACGCCACCTTCGCTGGTCAAGAGCCGCAGCATGGCGAGGCCCAGCGTGGTCTTGCCGGAGCCGGACTCGCCCACCACGCCCACCGTCTGCCCCGCGCGCACCACCACATCGACGGTGTCGACCGCGGTGAAGTACGACTTGCCGCCGAACCAGCCCTTGCCCACCGGGTACTTCACGGTCAGGGACTCGGCCGACGCCACCACCGGTGCCCGCGCGTTGGTGGGCTGCGGGTCGCCCTTCGGCTCCGCCGCGAGCAGGTGTTGGGTGTAGCGATGCTTGGGCGTGGTGAAGATGGTGCGGGTTGGGCCGCGCTCGACGATCTCGCCGTTCGTCATGACGCACACGCGGTCTGCCATGTTGCGTACGATGCCGAGGTCGTGCGTGATGAGCAGCATCGCCATGCCGAGTTCCGCTTGCAGATCCTTCAAGAGCTTCAGGATCTGCGCCTGAATCGTCACGTCGAGTGCGGTGGTGGGCTCGTCGGCGATGAGCAGCTTCGGCTCGTTCGCGAGCGCCATCGCGATCATCACCCGCTGCCGCTGGCCCCCGGAAAGCTCGTGCGGATAGGCGCCCAGGCGGCTTTCGGCTTCCTGCAAGCCCACATGCCGGAGCAGTTCCAGCGTGCGTTCCCGCGCCATCTTGTTCGACAGCTTCTTGTGCACCACCAGCGCCTCGCCCACCTGACGGGCGATGCTGTGCAGGGGATTGAGCGAGGTCATGGGCTCCTGGAAGACCATGCTGATGGTGCCGCCGCGAACGTCGAGCAGACGCTCTTGCTCCGCCCGCATCATTTCCTCGCCGTTCACCAGCACGCTGCCGTCCGGATGGTTGGCGAGCGGATAGGGCAGGAGCTGCAATACCGAGAGCGCCGTGACCGACTTGCCGGAACCCGACTCCCCGACCAGGGCAACCGTTTCGCCGGCGTCGATGTGAAACGACACGCCGCGCACGGCCGGCGTGTCGCCAAAGTTGACGTGCAGGTCGCGCACTTCGAGCAGGTGTTCCGCCAACGGCATGTCCCCTCAGTTCCTTGACGCACGCCGCCACATGGGCGTGCCTTCAACCCCACCCAAGCTTAACCCGGTCTTGGCAGGGGATTGGCGCTATCGCCCACTCTCCTTCAGCCGGTTTAGGCTACGTCCAATTGGCGCCGAAACATCGCGAACAGCCGCTGCCAATGCCTCTCCGCGGCGTCCTTGACGTAAATGCCCTCGCGCTGGGGAAAGACGAAGCCGTGCGCCGTGCCGGGATACCACTCGATGCGGTAGTCGATGGCCGTGGTGGCGAGGTGCGCGTCCAGGCGCTCGATCAGTTCCGGCGGCGCCCAGCTGTCGGTTTCCGCACAGCCGAAGTAGATTTCGCCTTGAATCCGATCTGCGGTCAGGTGAGGGGAGTCCGGCGCGTCGGTGTGCAGGCGCACGCCGTGCAGCGAGGCGCTGGCGCGGATGCGGTCCGCAAATTCTGCCGCAGCGGCGAACACGAACGGGCCGCTCATGCAATAGCCAATGGCCCCCACCGGCCCGCTGCCGGCGGCTTCCTCGCCGGCGAGGAAGTCGAACATCGCCCGGGTGTCCTCGCAGACCATGGCGTTGGTCAGATGGCCCATCAGTTCCTGCATCCGCTCGCGCGTGGCGCCGGGCATGGTCAGGTTGAACTCGCGCACGTCGCGGTAGTAGAGGTTGGGAAGCAGCACGTAGTAGCCAACGCTGGCGATGCGACGCGCCATGTCGTGCAATTCCTCGCGCTTGCCGGGGGCGTCCATGTAGAACAGCACCACGGGGTGCGGGCCGCCCTCGTCGGGATGCACCAGGAAGGAGTTCATCTCACCGTCCGTGGTCTGGATGTCAATGTGCCGTTCGATCATGTCCGCTGCCTCTCCATGCGTTGTCCGGAAAGGCTACCCGCGCCGCCCGTTCCGCGGCAACTCCCGCCCGAAGGGGCGCCGGAGTTCAACCCTTGCAAATGCAGGTGGCCCACGGCTAATGTCGTGTTTCAGGACTCGCAGGCGCGGCACAATGGCACAGCAGAACGGACCGGAGCCACAGAAGACGCTCCGCCGAGCGTCGCTAAAGGTGACGCTGCCGCGCCTCAAGGTGCTTGAAGTGCTGGAAGCCGCCGATCCGCACCACCTCTCCGCCGAGGACGTGTATCGCAAGCTTCTCGACGAAGACGACTCGGTAGGCATCACCACCATCTACCGCGTGCTGACGCAGTTCGAAGGCGCCGGCATCGTCGAACGCCACAACTTCAACGAGGGCCATGCGGTTTACGAGCTGAAAAGCGATGTCCACCACGACCACATGGTGGACGTGCAGACCGGCACCGTGATGGAGTTTGTGGACGAGGAAATCGAACAGTTGCAGCGCGCCATCGTCAAGAAGCACGGCTACGAACTAGTGGACCACGAACTGGTGCTTTACGTTCGCAAGCTAGCCTGACGGGCACCGCTTCCAGAGTCGCCGAGAGATCAACGCCTGAAAAAAGACGGGCCTTTGAAGGGAGGGCGTCTCTCTAGCGTGCCGCTCGGCGAATCTCCTGCATCGAGCGCCAGTGACCCGCGGGCCAGGGGCGGAAGTCGATCGTGTCGCGCCAGGCGAACGCGGTGAGTGGTCGGTAGGTCGGCAGGCCCCCGGCGAGTTCCTCGTGTTTCTTGCGCGCGATCTCGCGCACGAGCGTCTGCCGCTCCGTCGGATCCAGCGTCGTGCGTGCCGTCTCGAGGAGCCGGTCGAAGCGGGCGTCGGCGTGGTAGGAGACGCTGCCGCGAGTCTCGCTCCACGAGTGCAGATGCAGGGACCACGCCGAGATCGGATCGCCCGGCAGGCCCTGTTCGCCCATGGCGCTGATGATGCCGTCCATGTCCGGCCGGGTGCGCCGGCGCAGGACGTCGGCCCAGGCGCCGTACTCCAGCTGGACGATGCGGCAGCGGATGCCGACTGCGCCAAGAAAGGCGTAGGCGGCCTCCCCGACTTCCTTGATGTTCGCTTCGCGCGGCGTCGTCATGTTGTAGCAGTTGATGTCGAATCCACGCGGATAGCCGGCTTCGGCGAGGAGCGCGCGGGCGCGGGCGGGGTCGTAGGGGTACGGCGCAAGGCTCGGGTCGTAGCCGAGCGAACCCGGCGCGACCTGCGCCGTGCGGATGGCCTGGCCGTTGACCACATGCTCGACGATGGCGTCGACGTCGATGGCGTGGGCGACGGCTCGTCGCACCCGGACATCACTCAAGGGGCTTGCGGGGTCGATCGCGTTCATGCCGAGATAGAGGTTGTTGGGAGTCGGCAGCGATGCGACCCGCACGCCGGGCATGCTGCGGAACTCTTCGACGAGGGCGGTGGGCAGGGCGTCGATCCAGTCGGCGCGGCCGGTGCGGAACGCGGCGAGGCGGGTGGTGTCTTCCGGGATGATCTTGATCACCAGGCGTTTGGCGCGGCGTTCCGTACCGCCGTTCCAGTAGTCCTCGAAGCGTTCGACGACGAGCTCCTCGCGCGCCTTGCGGGAGACGAACTTCCACGGCCCGGTACCGATCGGGTGCGCCTGGACGCCAGCGTCACCGACCTCTTCGTAATAGCGCCGTGGCACCGCCCAAAGGGCGAGATTCCAATGGAAGAAAAGGGCATCGGGGCGCTCGAAGACGATGTCGAAGCGATGGTCGTCGTGGACCACGAGGTCGCGCGCGTAGCGCAGCCGATAGGCCGCCGGCGAGGCCGCGCTGCGTTGGCGTTCGAAGGCGTAGCGGAAGTCGTGCGACGTGAGCGTGTCGCCGTTGTGGAACTTGACCCCCTCGCGCAGCTTGATCGAGACGACGTGATCGCTGCCCCTGGTGGACTGGGACCAAGACTCGGCGAGCCAGTTGACGCGGTTGCGTTCCGGATCGACGTTGGCGAGTTGCTCGTAGAACAGCGTGATGAAGCGTTCGTTGAGGCCGCCAATCGATACGGTGGGATCGACGCGGTTGGGTTCGACGGCGAACGCGACGACTATCTCGTCTGACTGGTCGGGCGACGCGCCATGCGCGGTGAGCGACGGGGCGGCTATGAGGAACAAACAGGCTATCGCGAGGCGGACCCGGGAGAGGGCGGGCTGGCGCGTATGCAACACGTAATGCGGCTCGATGTTGACGAGCGCGCGATTATAGGGTCGGACTGCCGTCAGACAATCAGGGTCTGACGGCGGCGGCAGGTCGCCCTTCAGCACTCCCGCTCAGCATGCAAACGCGCACACTACGCGAACTTCGATGCTGCGCCGCGGCGGCGCGTCCGGCGGCGCATCGATGTCGAACGACGTATGGGGACAGCCCGGCGCGCGGTCGGGCCGCGTGTCGAGCTGCTTGAACACCATGATCTCGTCCGTGCGCATTTGCGGGAAGTAGCAGAACCGCTGGCGCGGATTGAAAACCGGCATGGAGGACAGCGATGCATCGGTCGGCTTGCCGGGCCGTGCCGGGAGAGGCCTAGCGCGTGGACCCGCATACCAGTAGTCGACAACATCGTCCCGATCGAGGGTACGGGCGTCGATCACGGCGAGAGGATTGCGGTGTGCGGGGAAGTCGATCGGCTGCCAGGTGTTGTACCACGCGAACTCCCAGCGTGTCCCCGAGCCCAGGTCCTGGTCGTATCTGCGCTCCACGATGTCGCGCCGGTCGGCGCCGTTGTCGGCGAGGGAATAGTCGCAGTGGACGTAGCGGGCGTAGGCCGCGTTGAACCCGCGCGCGTCCTCGGTTCGTACCGTGTGGCCCTCCACGAAGACCCGGTCCGCCCCGGACAGGCCCCGAACAAAGCGGCCGATCTCCTCGTAGTAGATGCCGACAACATCCTCGCGCTTGCGGAAGCTCGGGAGCGTGGATTCATGGCGCGTGAGGATGAACCCTGAGGTGTCGAGGTCCAGCGCCTGGCCCCGCACGTCGTCGATAGCGACCCGGCGCTTGTGAGTGACGGCCCTGCGCGACTCCGCGTCGCCGATCCGTGGCGGCTCCGGACGCCCCTTCCATTCCTTATTGAGGTAGCGGACTTCCGCGCTTGTGGACCGCGAGACGATCTTTTCGGCTCCTCTGCCGAAGGCTGCCAGTCTGATCCTACCTGAACTCCTCACCGGTTCGCAGCGAGGCGATGAGACACGGCGTTCGATCTGTGGAAGCATCTGCCGGCGAGGCGGCGCAAAGCGGTACCGCCCGTGGCCAGGCTCCCGCGGCCTGTCGGGTCACCGCTGTCAGCAAGGAAGGAGAACGTAAAGGCATGGCAGACGTGATGAAGGGTGTACGCGTTCTGGAGGTTGCACAGTTCGTGCTGGCTCCCGCTGCGGCATCGATCCTCGGCGATTGGGGTGCGGAGGTAATCAAGGTCGAGCATGCGGAGCGTGGCGACGCCGTGCGAGGACTGTCCAGCTACGGCGTCCCCGCCGACGTCGATGGCGTCAATTTTCTCTGGGACCCGTTCAATCGCGGCAAGCGGTCGATCGGCGTCGACCTCACCCTGGCGGAAGGCCGCGAGATCGTCCTCGAACTGGCGCGGCGCGCGGACGTTTTCATCACCAACTACCTGCCCTCGGCGCGGGCGCGGCTCCGGATCGACGTAGCTGACATCAGGGCGGTGAATCCGGACATCGTCTATGGCCGGGGCAGTGCGCACGGCCCGCAGGGCGGCGAAGCCGACCAAGGCGGCTTTGAGAGTACCTACTGGTTTCGCAGCGGCGCCGCGTCGGGGGCGACGCGGCCGGGCGGCGAACTGGTGACCGTCCCGGGGCCCGGTTTCGGCGACAGCCAGACGGGGCTTGCACTCGCAGGCGGGTTGGCGGCGGCGCTGTTCCACCGCGAACGCACCGGCAAGGCACTGGTGGTGGACTCCTCGCTGCTGGCGTCGGGCACTTGGGCGATGCAGGCCGCGCTGATGGGCGCGAACCTCACGGGAAGGGGCGAGTTGTCGCCCATCGACCGGTACTCCCAGCCGAATCCAATCGGGATGCACTACGCGACCGCCGACAACCGCTTCGTGAAGCTGTCGATGGTGGATTCGGACCGCTACTGGGCCGGCTTCTGCAAGGCCATCGGCCGCGACGATCTCGCCGCCGATCCCCGGTTCCGAGACGTGGCGGCACGCGCCCGCAACCGCCGCGCCTGCGTGGAGGCGCTGGACGCGGAATTCGCAAGGCGCTCACTTGCACAGTGGATCGAGGTTCTCGGGCGCCAGCGCGGACCTTGGTCCGTGGTGCAGGTCGTGGGGGAACTCGAGGCCGACCGGCAGGCGCTGGACAACGGTTACCTGCAGGCAGTGGACTGGGGCCAAGGGCGCAAGCTGACCCTGACGCCCGCTCCGGCTCAGTTCGACGAGGTCGCACCGGAGCTGTCGCGCGCCCCGGAGCTCGGCGAGCACACCGAGGAGGTGCTGCTCGAACTCGGCTACGACTGGGAGGCAATCGGCCATCTGAAACGCCTGGGCGCCGTCAACTGACGTTCGCGGCACGGGTCCGATAGTCTGAGGCGGCCTCGCGGAGGAACGTCGCGCACGGTCCTGAACTCACGAGGTACGGGCACAACTAGGGGAGCGAGCCCATGGATGACGGCAATCACTACGGCTTCCGGCTCCCGGACGAGCTGATCCTGCTGCGCGACCAGATCCGCCGCTTTATGCGTGAGGAAGTCAAGCCCATCGAGGACACGCTGCCGCACGATGCGATCGAATGCGCGCCCGAGGACCTTGCCCGCTTGCGCGCCATCGCCGAGGGGATGGGGCTCACGCGATTGACGACACCGGTGGAACACGGCGGCAATGCCCTCAGCGCGCTGGCGCGGGTGGTCGTCGCGGAGGAGTCGGCGAAGTGCCGGGCGGGTGCCTACAGCCCCGCGCTCGGCGCTTTCGGCGGCGGCCCGCCCATCATCATTTGGTCCGGCACCCCGCGGCAGATCGAGAAGTACGCCATTCCCTGCGTCGATGGCAAGAAGCGCGCGTACGTGGCACTCACCGAACCGACTGGCGGTTCGGATCCGCGCAACAACGTGCAGACCAGGGCGCGCAAGGAGGGCGACGCGTGGGTACTAAACGGGCGCAAGATGTGGATATCGCGGGCGGCCAGCGCCGACTACGGCGTCGTGTTCGCCCGCACGCGGGACGGCTCGCCGCCGCAGATCACGGCGTTCATCGTCGAACCGGATTTCCAGGGCATCGAGTTCAGGGAGATCGAGGTGCTCCGCAAGCCTTCGGCGTACGAGATCGTGTTCAACAACTGCGAGGTGCCGGCGGAAAACGTGCTCGGCGAGGTCGGTGGCGGCTTTGGCGTCGCCCAGACTTGGCTCGTGGATGCGCGCATCCCCTATGCGGCCAGTTGCATCGGCATGGCGCAGGAGGCGCTGGACATGGCCTGCGGCTGGGTGAAGAGCAGGCCGGCGCGAGACGGGGTCCTGGCCGACCGGCAGGCGATCCAATGGATGATCGCGGATTCCGAAGTGGAACTGCGGGCGGCACGGCTGCTTACCTACGATGCCGCAGCGAAAGTGGACGCCGGCGCTCCGGGCAAGGTGGATGCCTCGGTCTGCAAACTCTGCGGCACCGAAACCGCTTGGCGAGTCGTGGATCGCGCCATCCAGATGTTCGGCGGCATGGGTGTCGCCAAGGAAATGCCGCTTGAACGCTGGTACCGGGAGCTGCGGCTCAAGCGCGTCGGCGAGGGCCCGTCGGAAGTGCATCGTATGGTGATTGCGCGGGACAAGCTGCGCAACACCGACGGTGGCATGTACTTCGGCTGAGCCCCGGGCGGCGCGCAGCGGCGATGCCGTCGAGGGGCAGACGCGAAAGCCGATCCGGGCGCACGGTCAGCGGACGCTCGCGTGGAGCACCGGTCGGGGCAGATGGCGCAGGCTTTCGGCGACCGTTGCGTGCGGCGGGTACCCCCAGAGAACCTTGCGCGGGTCGCTTCCGAGTTCGCTCGTTTCGGGCGCACAAGACCACAGGCCCTGGCGCACGTGCAGGAGGAGCTTTGCGTTGTGTCGCTTGGCGTCCTACGGCTGGTTGACCCGCACGGTGACGATGTCCACCTCGTGGTACTGGCGGTGACTGACCTCGGAGGCGAGGCTGCGCAGGAGCCGCAGTGACGCCTCGCGTTCGAGGGAGCCCGCCTCTGCCCGTTCGTCCAGCAGCGAGATCTGGTCCTCGATGTTGGTCTCGCCCGCCACGGCGATGAACTCCAGAACGGCGACGTCACGCTCCCGGGCGGCGGTCACGCGCAGGCGTCGGGTGTCGCCCGCCTCCGTGTGGTCGGTCAGAGTCAGGAGCGTCTCTTCGCAGGCCGCGTCCAAGCGCTGCGCCATGGATTCCGACCAGCCGCTGTCTGTTGCCAGCCTGCGCACGAAGTCGCGCAGCGGATCGAGCGCCTCGAGGCCAAGCGCCGCCTCCATCCGCCGACGCCGCGGGCCGGTCGCCTCGAGTGCCAGGGTGAGAAGGATCGCCAGCAGGCCACCCGCCGTGATGCCGCTGCCGAGCAGGCCCCCCGCGAAGCCCGCGACGTACTCCGGAAAAATGAACCCGTACTGGCAGCCGAGGCCAATCCAGAACGAGAGCGCGGCGACGACGCCGAGGCGCGGGTCGCTGTCCCCGGCGACCATCTTCACCGCGATGACGAACAAGGTGGCCACCGCCACCGTGACGTAGCCGGCGATGACCGGACCCGGCACCGCCAGCACCAGCGCCAGCAGCTTGGGTGAGAACGCCATCAGCACCAGGCTCAACCCGAAGACGACACCCACCGAGCGGGCGCCGACGCCCGTGATGCGGGTGAGCGCGGCGGTGGTGGAACGGGTGCCGTTGGCGATCGTGCCCGAGAAGGCCGCCATGAAATTGCTCACCGTGTCCGCGAACACGCCACCCTGCACCGCGCGGAAGTCCACGGCCCGCTCCTGCCGCCAGGCGACCCCCTGCAGCGCCAACGTCGCGCTGATCGATCGGAGGGCAGTGACCACGTGCACCAGCAGGAAGGCCGGCAGCAGCGCCCAGAACGACGGGCCGAACTCGAGATCGAGACCGGGCCATTGCGGCGCTGGGAAGCCGATCCAGTCGGCGCTCGCAACTCGCGCGGTGTCATAGGTGCCAAAGCCCACCGCGACGACCGAGCCCAGCACAATGCCGGCCACTGGCGCCCAGGCGCGCAGTCTGGGCCCGCCGCCAAGGGTGCCTGCGGCCACCACCACGGCGGTGACGAGACCCGGCGCGAGCGCCGACGAGACCCCGTGTCCCGCCGGCACCTCGTCGAAAAGGTCGAAGACCGATGGCAGCACGGTCACTGGCACCAGCATGAGTACGGTGCCCGACACCGTCGGTGTGATCACCCGGCGGAACAGCGACAGCCGTGCAGCGAACAGCAGTTGCACCAACGCGGATGCGACCATGAGTGTCGCGAGCAGGGCCGGTCCCCCGTCCACCAGCGCGTCCACACTCACGGCAATGACCGCACTGATTGGGCCGACCGCGAGAATGTAGCCGGCGCCAACGCGTGCGATGGGGTACGACTGCAGCGCGGTGCAGAGGCCACCGATGACGACGGACACGAACACGCCCCAGGCGAACACGGCTTCCGACACGCCGGCGGCGCGGAACGTGATGATGGTGATCATCATCATGCCGCTCAGGTGCAGCGCGGCGTACTGCAGCCCCATCCCCGCGCTCAGGGCGGCGGGAGCATCCTCGTCGGGCTGGTAACGAATCCCCGAGTTTTCTTCCCGAGCCTCCGACAAACGGGCAACCCTCCCACAGCCGATCAAACCCGAGCGTATCACTGCCTCCGATCCGCCCTGCAACGTCACGCAAATGCGTGCGCCAAGCTCCTCCCTTGACGGCAGGCCCACGTAGGGGCGGGGCTTGTCCCCGCCCGTGTTGAATTCGACACGAGGAACTCGCCGAAGCGCAGCAGTTCGCGCGGCGAACTGCCAACGCGCCCGTCAGGGCGCGCCGGGACGGGGCAAGCCCGGCGCCTAGCCCAACACCTGCAGCAGCTTGGTGCGCTTTTTCTCCACCGCTAGATCGAGGGGCGTTTTGCCGTCGGCGTCTCGCGCCTTGCGCTCCGCACCGGCTGCGAGCAGCGCTTCGACGTAGTCCGCCCGCACGCCTTGCCAGGCGGCGTAGTGCAGTGCCGTGCGGCCGTCCGGGGCCTTCGCGTTCACGTCCACGCCCCTGCGAATGAGCCACGCGGCTCCGGCGGGACGGCGAAAGTGCATGAGGTCCATCAGCGGCGTGCGGCCGTGGAAGCGTTGCTCCCAGTCGGTGCCGTAGCGGTCCAAAAGGTCGCAGACGTCATCGCCGCCGTCGAAGGTGGCGGTGAACGCGGCGGGATTGGGGTCGGCGCCGCGTTCGAGCAGCAACTCCGCGAGCGCAAGGTTGCGCTGCCAACTCAGTGTGCGCCAGAGCGCCGTGGCGTGGAACACCTCGTCGCCCTCGGCCATCTCCTCTGCCGAGTTCACATCCGCCCCGCGCGAAAGAAGCAACTCAGCACATTCGATGGCGGCTTTGGAGCGCTCCTGCCAGAGGCCCGAGAGCGCCACATAGTGGAGCGGCGACCGTCCGCGTGCGTCCACGGCGTTGGGGTTTGCATCCTCGTCGAGAAAGCCGCAGAGGCGCCCCGTGTCGAGCAGGATGGCCGCAAGGTGCATGTCGATGGTGGTGCCAGCCTCCATGAGCGCCGCCATCTGCTCCTGGTCTGCCGCCATCGCCGAATACGCGAGCGGCACGAAGCCATGCGGCCCTGCGGCGAGATTCGGATCGGCCCCGCGCGCAAGCAACAGCCGCATCGCCTCGATGTGCCCGGCGTGCTTCGGAATCGTGCTGTGGTGCTGGGCGATGCGGGTCAGCGGCGTGTGTCGGGCGCTGACCCCAGAAACCGCATTGGCATCTGCGCCGGCGTCGAGCAGGGCGGAGAGCATGTCCGCCCGGCCGGCGAACGCGGCATCCACCACGGGCTTCCAGTGGCGGACGCTCTCCGGGTCTTCAGCCGCGCGTTCCTTGAGCTGGTCGAGGTCACCCCGACCAATCGACTCGCAAAGCCGCTTGTAGCCCCTGTTCGCTGGCATGGCCGCATCCGAAAGCCCGGATTATCCATGAATGCGCGTAGCGAGGGCGACGAGACGCCGCTGTGGCTGGGCGCACACGCGTGCCAGAGACATGGCGGAAGACGGCGAACGCACCGCCTTGAAGTTTCGCGCAAGCGAAACTTCCAACGCGCCCGCAGGGCGCGCAGGCATAGCTGCGCACTATGTCGAGGGGGCCGGAGCGAATGCGTCCGCAGGACGCACGAGTACTGCCCAGCCACAGCGAGTGGATCGTCGTCCGCAGTAGGGCATTCATGGATAACCCGGGCTAGCCCGGCAGGGGATGTTGCAGCGAAACGCGGCCTCAATCCATCCCGGATTGGAGGTAGTTCTGGATGCCCACCTTCTCGATCAGCTCGATCTGTGTTTCGAGCCAGTCGACATGCTCTTCCTCGGACTCTAGGATCGCCTCGAACAGCTCGCGGCTCACATAGTCGCCGATCGACTCGGCGAAGGCCACGGACTCCCTGAGAGGCGGCATGGCGTCCATCTCCAAGGCAAGATCGCAGCGCAGGATCTCCTCGACGTTCTCGCCGATGCGAAGACGGCCGAGGTCCTGCAGATTCGGCAGGCCGTCGAGAAAGAGCGTGCGCTCGATCAACCGGTCGGCGTGCTTCATCTCGTCGACGGATTCGCCGTATTCGTACTCGCCAAGCTCCTTGAGCCCCCAGTCCTTCAGCATCCGTGAATGCAGGAAATACTGGTTGATGGCCGTCAGCTCGTTCTTCAACACCCGGTTCAGGTGCTCGATGATGGCGGGGTCTTGTGGCTTCATCGCCGTCTCCGTGGATTCGCTACGGGATTGTCCGACACCGAACGCCTAGAGTCAACGTAAATTGTTGATATATATATTGTATCCAAGAATGCGAACGATAATGGAAATGCTCTTGCTAGCGCCACGACAACCGTGAATCCGACCGCAACGGGACTCAAGAAAGTCGCGGGAGGAATCGAGCGGGTGCGAGAGCGGCTTTGGGGCATTGGCAGTTGCCTCCCCCAAACCCGTCGATGTACGTGGGTTGCGGGCCAAACCAAAACCCCGCCGCTTGCGACAAACTTCAGGCATTCGGCGCGCCAATGAACTGACCGTCCCGCAGCGCCGGCGAAAGCGGGGCGCCACCGGAGGTTTCCGGCGAGCGCGAGCCCTTGTTGGGCTGCGCTGGCCCCAAACGGATGCTGAGGGACGTTTCCGACGAGACGCTGGTCAAGCGTGCCTTGGCAGGATCGGACCGCGCATGGACGGCGCTGGTGCGTCGCTACGACCGGAGGGTTTACAACTATGCGTTCAGGATGTCGGGCAACGCAGAGGACGCGCGTGACCTCGCCCAGGAAGTGTTCCTCGGCGTCTTCCGTAACCTCGGCGGCTTCCGCGGCGACGGCGTGTTTGCGGCGTGGCTGTTTCGCATTGCCGCCTTTCGCTGCACTGATTACCTGCGTCGCCGGCGCCCGATGGGCGAGTTCATTGAGGAGCGCGCGCCGCCGACGGATGACCCCGGTCCTCAGGAGGTGGCGGCCATGAGCCGCACCAACCGGCGGATTCTCGCCGCACTCGAGGCGCTGCCGGCCGCGCAGCGCCATGTTGTCGAGCTGAAGTTTTTCCAGCAATTCACGTTCGAAGACATCGGGATGCAGCTTGGCATCTCACCCAACACGGCCAAGACGCGCCTATACGGCGCACTGAAGAAACTGAAGCACCACGAGGAGCTGCAAGGTGAACTGTGATGAGGCTGGCCCCCTGCTCGCCGAGCTCGCGGACGGCACGCTCGACGCGGCCGCCGCCCGAGGCGTGCAAGCCCACATCGAGGGTTGTGACGACTGCTTCTCCCTCGCAGCCACGCTCGGTGCGTGGCAACGACAGGCGCAAGCGTGGGAAGACCTGCCCGCGCCCATGATCCTCTTGCCGCACATCCCGTCCCGGCGGCGGGGCTGGCGTCTGCCGTCGTGGCCGGAACTGCGCTGGTGGCAACTGCTTCCCACGGCGGCGAGCCTAGGCGCCTTGGCGCTGGCCTTCGTTGCCGTCGTCCGCACTGGTTCGCCTGACACCGAAGCTCCGCCGATGACGGCGGCAACGCCCGTGCCGGCGAACGCCCAGATGCTGAACGCCACGTTCGACGAGTGGCAGCAGGACTTCCAGCACCGGCTCGAAGTGGACCAATCGCTCATTGTCCAGGCCGTCATGGTGGCGAACGAGGACCGGCGCCAACGCGAACTCGATGCACTCACGCGCCTGCTCAAGGCCGAGATGGACCGCCAGGCGCTGGAGACCGACCAGAGCCTGCGCTATGTGGTGGCGCACCAACTGAAGGAGCAGGAGCGAGTGGATCAGCTTGCAATGCAATTGCAACAGATCGGCTGGGAACCGCCGCCGGGGCTTGCGCCCGGTTCCGAGGGCACGACACCTGAAGGAGCGTCGCCATGAAGTTGCTCGCTGTGGCCGGCACGATGTCGTTGACGCTGACGGTTGCCGCCGCGTCGGACCAGCCGCCAGCGTTGGAGGCGCTGCGGCACGAGATGAGCGTGGCGCGGGAGGTGATTCCGACGGCGCTCGCAAACACCGCCCAGCGCGTCCGCGTCGTCGACGCGGAGGCGATTTATCTCGCTGGGCAGGGCGTATTGATCGATATGGATATGGCGCGCCGGCCGGCAAGCCGCGTTGGCGATTTTGAGGTCATGGCCATCGACCAGATTCCTCATGTGGTGCAGGAAATCGTCGCCAACGTGCAACTCGCCATCGCGCCCTACGAGCCGGAGGACCTCGCGGAACTGCGAGAGTTGCGCGAAGAGCAGCGAGAGGTGCGCAATCAGCAGCGCGAACTGCGCCGGGCACTGCGGCGCTTGCGGGCAGAACACGCACGCAATCCGGACCATGTCGCCCAGACCATCCGCGAACGCGAGGCGGAGCTCCGGGCCCTTGATGGCGAGTACCAAGCGCTCGAACGCGACATCGACGAGCAATACGAGCAACTGCGCGCCCTGCGCCAAAGCGATGTCCCCGTGGAAATGCCAGCCACTCACGACCTCACCGACGCCATCGGCACCGTGGCCTGCGACTATGGCGGCACCCTCAAGTCGCTGCCGGACGACGAACACCTCACATTCCGCTTGCGCCGAGGCCGCGAAAGTGCCTTCTACGTCTTCCGCAAGGAAGACCTAGTGGCCTGCCGCCGCGAATCAATCGCCGCCCCGGAGCTTCTCAGCCGAGCCTCCATTTACCACCACTGACCGGGCAGGTCAGTTTCCCGTGCGTTTGAGGCCCGCTCCTGCGGTGCCCTAATGGACGCGCCCCCTGGCATCCGCGTGAAACACCGTACACACCCGACCATCCCGCACACCCAAGAATCGGTCCCAGCGGTTCATGGTCATGTCCTGCTGGTGGGTGCGGAGAAAGAAGGGCTCGCCGAGGGCGAGCGGCATGTCACCGTCACTCTCGAGGGTCACGCCATGATGGTCGAGGGCCGTCACGGCAACGCCGGGAAGGTCGGCTAGGGTCGGCAGGCCCCGAGGGGCACCAATTGCGTCAATGGGTACGTCGCCGATGGCCTTGTGAGCATCGGGCCGTTCCACGACGCGCCCCATGATCCGCACCGCCTGCCGGAACTCCGCCATGTAGCCGTATGCCATCTCCATCACGACATAGGTGCCGCCCTCGATTTCGGTCACCTCCGGGTAGGTGGCAGCCACGTCATACGTCCACGACTCGCCGGTGGAAACGACGTCCACGGCAATGCCCTCCGCCTCAATGGCCTGCTTGGCCGCAAGCACCTTGTCGATGGCGCGCCCTCCCTCCACAAAGCGCTCGTCCCGCGTCGGCTCCGCCACGCTTGGCGTCTGGTGGCTCATCACGCCGCGAAACGCAAGGTGCGTCGCGTCGCCCACCCTTCGTGCCAACCGCACCGCGTGATCGATGCTGCGCACGCCCCCACGCCCCATGGTCGTGTCGATCTCGATCACGACGCCAATCGTCGCGTCTTCTTCCCGCGCACCTGCTTCAAGCCGCTCGATCTGGGTTTCGTGGTCAATCGCCACCATCACGTCGCCGGCATGCGCCAGCGCCGCCAGACGCCGAATCTTGCGCGGCGCAACCACCTGATTCGCCACCAGCACGTTGCGCGCCGCACCGGCATGAACGAACGCTTCCGCTTCCGAGACCTTGGCTGCGCACACGCCGCCCACCGTGCCACCAGCCTCGATTTGCATCGCAAGGATGCGCGGGCACTTGTGGTTCTTGCCGTGCGGGCGCAGGCGAATGGTGCGGCTCCGGTAGTGCTCGGCGATGACGCCGATGTTGTGCTCGAGCGCCGCCATGTCGAGCAGCAACGCCGGTGTGTCGAGTTCCGCAATCGGCGTGCCGATCATTGCCACGCCCCCCGTGCACTCACCGGCCACACGGCTTCGAGCACCCCGTCACGCACGCCATAGGCAATGTCGTGCAGCGCAAACGCGGTGGCGACGTCGCCGGGAATGAGCTCCAGCCAGTCGCCGATGGAAAACGGTTGCGCGCCGGATCGAACCGCAACGATGCCGTGCTCGGCGCTGCCGGCATTGGCGATCAAGCCCTTGCGCCCCTTGACCGTTGGCGATGCAGTGTCACGTCCGATGGCCTTCTGGCCGCAGTCGTGAATGGCCCGGTCCGGCTCCGGCGTGCTGGCGACCATTGCCGACACGGTTACAGCCCCGGCCAGTGCATCTTCCTCCCACAGTGCCAAGCCGTCGTCGTCCGTGACGATTCGCGCTGAACCGGCGAGCGCATGTGCACGTCGGCGCGTGGATGCCGTCACCAACGGGCGCAGGATGCGGATGTCTTCGCACCCAGCCGCCGCAAACACTTCCGCCTCAGCCACGCCTCGCACCGCGATTCCCGCCACGTGCCGGCCCTGAAGCTGCAAGTGTGCGATTGCTGGCGTGCAATGCACCCATGCCGCCGCCCGCACCGGCGATTGCAGTACACGAAGATTGGCCGCCAGACGATCGAGGTCCACCAGCAGAGCCGGCGTGTCGATCGCCTCGACTGGCGAGCCGATGGCCGCGTCGATAGGCTCCTGCATCGGTGTCCGACCCCTCCTCTTAAACCGGCGCAGACTACCTTAAGGAGCCTCTGCGCAACTCCTTTGATAGGGTTCTCGGCCCTTTGGAGGGAAGGCATTCTGCCTTCCCTAAGCGCCGCTAGGCGCTTTTCCTTTGGCATGAAAGCGTGTTGGAGAAGGCGTACGCTCTGCGGCCCGGACGCCGCGACAAGCAACCGCATGAATACGCAACCGCTCATCGAGCACCTGACAGAACTGCGCCAGCTTGCGCTCGCCAAGTACGAGGCGGATCCGCTCCCCACGGGCGAAGCTGCGCGGGAGGCACTCGACGACGAGATCGAAGCGCAGGGCCTCAAGGCTGCGGTCGCGGACCTAGAGACCAAGGGCTATGCCGTGCTGCCACCAGGGACGGTCAAGCCCCTCGCGTTCTTCGACGAGTTGCGGGAGACGCTCTTGCGGCTTGCAGAAGACGACTGCTCGCGCAATCTTGGCGCCGAGTCCGGCCTCGGCAATACGCTCTTCCACCTGCTGCCGCGGGCCCGGATCATCGAGGAGGCGCTGCTGGCACCGGCGCCGCTCGCGCTGGTCACTTACCTGCTCGGCTATCGCGCCAAGCTCTCGCAATCCACCGGGCTCATCAAGGATGCAAGCGCGAAGCCGCTGGCGCTGCACGCCGACCACAGCGGCAAGATTCCCGCCCCGTGGCCGTCGGTGGCGCAGTACTGCAACGTCACCTGGGTGACCACCGACTACACCCGCGAGAACGGTGCCGTCTGCGTTTGGCCGGGCAGCCATCGGTTCTGCCGTCCGGTGCCGGCCGATCTCGTCATGGCGCACGATCGCGATGAGGTGGATGTGCTCGAAGTGCCGAAGGGTTCGGTGATCGTCTGGCACGGCAGCCTGTGGCACGGCGCGGTTCCGCGCACGACCGTCGGCCAGCGTGTGACGCTGGTGCTGCCGCATGTGCGCGACCACGTGCAGGCACAGGAAATGTATTGGGCCACCACGACGCCGCAGATGGTGGAGCGCAACCCGACGCGGTTCTGCGCGCTGATGGGGCTCTACTCCGCCTACCCGTGGCTGCAGGACGGGCCACCGCCGACGCTGGCCTTGAGCGCGCGTTCCGGGAGCCAGTTCGAGTGACGGACGTGGGAGCAACGGCGCGCCGCGGGGTGGAGGTGTATTGGCAGCCGGGGTGAACAAGTTGCCTTCGCGTGAAGGAGTTTCTCTCCGTGCGGGGAGTTGCGTTTGAGTCTTGCGACGTTGCCAACGATGCCGACGCCGCAGCCAGGCTGCGGGAGTTGGGGCTGCGGTCGGTGCCGGTGGTGGCGTTCGCGAATGCGGCCGCAGGGGCCAAGGAGTTCGCGTTTGGCGTGGACCTACGCGCCGTCGCGGAGCTGGTTGGGATTCCGTTTCAGGCGAGCCCGGCACTGCCGGTAGAGGAACTGAAGCATCGGCTCGGGGCCGCGGTGGCAACGGCGATGCGTCTCGTGAGCGACTTCCCGCCGGATCGGCTGCAAGACAAGCTGCCGCGTCGAAACCGCACCTGCCTTGCGCTCGCGAACCACGTCGTCGAGATCGCCGACGTGTTCCTGCATGTTTGCGGCGGTGCGGCATTCGACGTGGAGGCGTCGGCGGCCGTTCCAGCAACGGAGCTCAGGGTCGCCGACCTTCGCGTGCGCTCGAAGGCTGTGGCGCTGCATCTCGACGAGGCCCCGGTGCAAGGCTCTCGCATCGTGGAGACCTTCTTCGGCCCGCAACCGCTCCACCTTGTGCTGGAACGATGCGCTTGGCACACGATCCAGCACGCACGTCAGTTGGAGATGATGCTCACACGCGCGGGCACGGCGCCCACGCAGCCGATTCCGCCGCATCTACTTGCCGGTCTGCCCCTGCCCGAGGCCGTTTGGGATTGACCACCGCTCCGTCGAGCGGCTCTCCATACGGAACGTTGAGGCAGCCTTGCTCCGCGGTGGGTCGAGGCCCGTAGGGGACGTCGAGGACGCAGAGTCGCCGACGCGCAAAAAAGGAACGGGCTTGAAGGGCCCTCGGAGGGAAGGCATGCTGCCTTCCCTAAGCGCCGACAGGCGCTTTTTTTCGCCACGTCGCCACAATGAAGCAAGTGCGCTGGCGCGCAGGGAAGGCAGAATGCCTTCCCTCCGAGGCGTTCGCTCGAGTCAAATCCTCAGGTTTTTTCCATGCGAAGAGCCCCAACAGGCTCCCGCGGTCAGCGGCCCTTGAACACCGGATCCCGCTTCTCTACGAATGCGTGGAACGCTTCGCGGGAGTCTTCGCTGCCGCCGGTGCGGGTGTGGCGCTCCGTCTCGAGCTCGATGTAGTCGCGCAGCGGCATGTTCTCGGCGTTGATGAAGTTCTTCTTCATCTCGCCGATGGCGAGCGGCGCGGAGCGGGACAGCCGCTCGGCAATCGCCTGCACCTCCTCGCGGAAGGTCTCGTCCGGAAAGGTGTTCAGCACGAGGCCAATGCGTTCGGCTTCGTCGGCACCGAACTTCTGCGAGCTGAAGAACAGCTCGCGCGCCTTGGTGGCGCCAACGATGCGCGGCAGGAGCCAAGGCCCCGCCATGTCGCCGGAGATCGCCACACCCAGGAAGGCGGAGTTGAACACGGCCCGCGAGCTCGCATAGCGCAGGTCACACGCGCACGCCCAACCGAAACCTGCCCCGGCGCAGGCGCCGTTCACCGCGGCGATGGTCACCTTCGGCATCTCGTGCAGGAGCGACGTGATGTGGAAATACTCTTTCCGATTCGGCTCCTGCTTCTCGCCGCTGGTGGACGCCTTGAGGTCCACACCCGGACAGAATCCACGCCCGGCGCCAGTGAACAGCAGCACCCGGATGCGATCGTCCCCCGACGCCTCGCCCAGGCATTCGTAGAGTTCCCGCATCATCGTGTTGGTGATGCCGTTCAGGCTCTCCGGTCGATTCAACGTAACGGTCGCGAGGTTGTCCTCGATCTCGTAGGTGATGGTCTCGTAATCGGCCATGGTTCACTTACTCCCCTTCCTGGAATGTTCGAGCCGGTGTCAAGAGCCTATCAGTGATTTCGCAGGCACGAACGGCGGAAACCGCGACCGGGGCCGCTTGGAACGGAGGGGGATCATCCGCGACAATGCCGCCATGCAAACGACGATTCACTGGAACGGCAAGGTTCGGTTCACCGGGGTGGCCGGCAGTGGCCATGCGGTTGCCATCGATGGGCCGCCCGAGATGGGCGGCGAGAATGCCGGGGTTCGGCCGATGGAGTTGATGCTGCTTGGGCTTGGCGGCTGCACCGCGTTCGACGTAGTCAACATCCTGCGCAAGGCGCGACAGCGGGTGGTGGATTGTCGGGCGGAGATTTCGGCCGAGCGGGCGGAAGAGGAGCCGAAGGTGTTCACGCGCATCCACGTCCACTTCGTGGTGGTGGGCGAGGCCGTGGACGAGCGCAAGGTGCAACGGGCGATCGACCTGACGGCGAGGAAATACTGTTCCGCTTCGATCATGTTGGAGCGGGGCGGGGTGGCCATCAGCCACGACTTCGAGGTGCAGGAGGCGTGAGCGTGGACAAGAGGAACAGGCCGCCTCTCGCGGGGCTGCGGCATGTGGCGCTGTTCGCCCGACGATTCGACGAGACGGTGGCGTTCTATGTGGACGTGATGGGCATGGAAGTGGAGTGGCGCCCGGACGGGGACAATGCCTACCTCACCAGCGGCGTGGACAACCTGGCCATTCATCGGGCGACGGTGGATGCGGCCGAGGAAGGGCAGCGGCTTGACCACATCGGCTTCGTGCTCGACCGGCCAGAGGACGTGGACCATTGGCACGAGTTCCTTCTCGGGCGCGGCGTGCCGATCTTGGCCGTGCCCAAGACGCATCGGGATGGGGCGCGGAGCCTCTACTGCTCGGACCCGGAGGGGACGACGGTGCAGATGATCTTCCATCCGCCGCTCGCGAAAATGGATGAGACGCTAGGTGGCGGGGTCTAACCGTCGTCCGAAGACTGACCCAATCCGGCAGATGCTCGCGGCAAGCGTGGACCGGCCGGAGGACGAAGCTAGCGAGCGTGGACGGTCTCGGCAGTGTCTCACTTGAATTGCACGGTGCCTGGCGTCCCGTTCCGGAGGGAGGGCGTCTCGCCCTCCATCGCGCCGCCAGGGCGCGCATCTTGCTGGTAGGCGAGTGTTCTGCGCGCCTTTCGGCGCGACGGAGGGCGAGACGCCCTCCCTCCGAGGTGCCGGTCGAACACGATCGCCGACAGTCTGATTTGCCAACGGGCGTCCGGGGCGAAACAATGGCCGTCCCTTCCCCGGAGGCTAGCCGATGAATCCATTTCTTGAGCGTCGCGAAATCGGTCGTACCGGCATGGTGACGAGTCGGCTTGGCATTGGTTCCACCTTCAATGCGCCGGCCCAGGTGATCGAGTCGGCCTTTGAACGCGGCATCAACTACCTGTACTGGGGCACGGTGCGACAGCCCGGCTTTGCCGAGGCGATGGTGAACCTTGCCAAGAGCCACCGCGACGAACTGGTGCTCACGATTCAGTCGTATTCGGACGATCCCGGCACCATCGAGGCGGAGGTGGAGGAATGCCTGCGCACGGCGGGCCTCGAGACCTTCGACTTCCTGCTGCTCGGCAACCGCAACGAGCGCCCGGGCGATGGCTATCGGGAGGTCTTTGAGCGGCTTCGCGAGCGCGGCAAGGTGCGCTTCATGTCGCTCAGCAGCCACAACCGGCCGCTGTTGCCGGAACTCATCGCCGACTACGAGCGCGGGGAGAGCCCGTTTGACCTGTTCATGCTGCGCTACAACGGCGTGCACCGCGGGGCGGAGAAGGATGTGTTCCCGCACGTTCCGGCCGACGGCGGCCCCACCATCTGCACCTACACGGCCACGCGCTGGGGGCACCTCGTGGATCCCGCCAAGATGCCGCCGGGTGAAGCGCCGGTGAGTGCGCGGGACTGCTATCGCTACTCGCTGTCGCACGATGCGGTGGACATGGTGTTGTGCGGGCCGGCAAACGCCGAGCAGATGGACGAGGCCATCGCGGCTCTCGAGCGAGGGCCGCTCGAGGCGGAGGAGCGGGAGCGCATCGAAAAGATCGGCGCGTACCTCTACGGGCAGTATGCGCCGGCGTACCCGGACGCCGGGGACGCAGAGGACGTTTCGGCAGGGAGAGCCGCGCAGTAGGTCTCGGACGGGCCTCGTAGGGGCGGGGCTTGTCCCCGCCCGTCTTGAATGCATCGATGGATTCGGGATTACGCGCCTATCGACGCCGTGGAGGGCGGGACGCCCTCCGTCCGAGGTGCGCTAGCAGCCTGTCGGACTTTGCGGCCCGACGGGAACGGACGGTTCTTGGGGTGC
>JAPPDJ010000128.1 GCA_028824555.1 Gammaproteobacteria bacterium
GAGGGCCTTCCTGTCACTCCCCCCTCGCGGGGGAGTCGAAAAGCGCCTCGCTTTTCGGAGGGGGGGCTTCTCGCAGGGGAGTCTCGACTCCGGTGCAAGCGTCGTCCTACGGCGCAGACTCCTAGCGCCCTCTACAAGTGCGGCGGCAGTCGCTAACGCGACTGCCGAGCCTGCACGTGTGTTACGCCTACGCGATGCCGGCGGCGAGGGCGTCCCAAGGCCCGTTGAAGGCGAAGCTCGACTGTCAACCGGAGAAGCTTAGACGCCCTAGCTCCAAGGGTCCTCGCTTCGAGTCATTTGCCCAAGTGGTCGCTCGGCATCACCGCACCGCCCGAACCTCCAGATGCACCCCTGCGCACTCCTGAAGGCAGCCGATGATCTCAAACAGATTCCGCGCCTGCGGATTGCCGCTCGGGCTGAGCATCCGCATCAGACTCTTGGGAGATTTATGAACAATCCCGCCAAGTTCCTGAAACCCGATCGTCGCGTTGACATAGTCTCGCAGCACCGACTTGCCGACATCCACTTCACCCGACAACAGACACTTCACGCCTTCCGCCAAGAGCGCCTCGCAAAACTCAGGATCGCGCTGCAGCCGCTCCCGAATCGTCTCCCTGAAATCCCTCGTCAATGGCATTCCTCAACCCTCCTGCCGCTTGCGCAACCGGTATTGCCCCCAACGACTACGGGCATCCTCGATGTCCTGCTGCTGGCGAGCCTTGGTTCCCCCACCAAGGAGTACGAGCAGCACCTCGCCATCGCGTCCAAAGTAGATCCGGTACCCCGGACCAAAATCGATGCGGTATCCCAGCACGCCGCTGCCCACGCCTCTCGCATTGGACAGATTCCCGGCTTCCATGCGGTACAGTGCAACTGCTACGCGCGCGGCAGCCTGCCGATCGAGCCGGCTCACCCATCGGGCAAATGGACTGTTGCCCCTCTCATCAACGAACTCCCTGACCTCAAGCATCTGAAAAATGGTAACCGATACGTTACTAAAATGCACAGCTGAGACGGGACGAGCCTCGGCCCTGTAGAGCCGATTCCTGGGTCGCTTGGAAGGCTTCTCTCTGCCTCAGTGCGCGCGAAGGCCGGCCTGCGGTAGCACCGGCCCTGCGTGCGTTACGCCTAGGCGATGCCGGCGGCGAGGGCGTCCCAAGGCCCGTTGATGGCGAGCGTTACGCCCGGCATCTGGATGTTGACGAAGAGCGTTTGGCCGTCTGGGGAGAAGGTGGCACCGGCCCATTCCGACGAGCTGTAGTCGTTGGCTTCAATGGCCGGCTTGCCCTCGATCGGGGCTTCGAGGCGCATGTTGTTCTCGCCGACGACGAAGACGTTGCCCTGGCTGCCGACCGCCAAGAGGCGAGTGCCCCGGGCCGTGCCGGTCTCGTCCACGTGGCCGTAGCCGTCCTCGCAGGCGAGAATCAGGCCGTTGCTGTGCACCGTGATGTTGTCCGGTGCGTCCGCCGTGGTTTCGCCTGGAGAGACGTATAGCGCTCGCAGCGTCTCTGTGCGTGGCTCGTAGACCCATACCGCGCCGGCGCCAGCGGCACCTCCGGCCGTATCCACCCAGTAGATGGATTCGCCGTGGTGCCAGGCGCCCTCGCCGCGGTTGAAGCGGGCTCCGCCACCGGCCTCGGCCTGCAGAAACGGCCCCGATCTGCCGGTGCCGACGACATTGCCGCCGAACATCTCCGGATGGAAGGCTTCCGGGTCGCGGTCCGGATCGGCGATGGGAACCCAGTCGACGGCGTAGGTTGCGCCGGTAACCGGTTGCTGGAGGTCTGCGCCCGGCTCGCCGCGAACGCGCAGCGCTTCAAGGCGACCGCCAGCTTCCAGCGCGCCGGGGCGACGGGCGGTGTCGTTCGGCAGGAAGCGATAGAAGCCGGAGTTGCCGCCATTGTCCTCAGTCAGATAGACGACGCCGGTCTCCGGGTCCACCGCGGCGGCTTCGTGGCGAAAGAAACCCATGTCCACAATCGGCTGGGCACTGGCAGCGCCCACCGCTGGCACTTCGAAGACGTAGCCGTGGTCCTTGGCGCCAGACCTGCTGGTGCGCAGCACGATCTCCTCGCAGGTGAGCCAGCTTCCCCAGGGAGTGGGGCCGCCGGCGCAGTTCGTGGCGGTGCCGGCAAGCAGGGGACGCGTGACCGGCGCTCCGCCCTCGGCGCGGAAGACGCCCGTGACGCCGCCGCCGAAGCCCGGAAACCCGTCCGGCAGTTCCTCGCTGGGGGGGATCACGAAGTCGTCGTAGGTTGGGACATCCGCGTCGCCGAACCGCTCGAGGATGGTCTCCTCGTGGTTGCGCAGCAGCGTCACTCCACCGTCGGGCGCCGCAAACGCGGCCATGCCGTCGTGACGCGACGGCGTCAGCGTGTTCCCCGCCATTGCATCGCCCGTCCACGACAGCGACCGATAGGTGAAGCCTTGCGGCAGCTTGACCAGATCAAGGCCGGTTGTGGCGTCGGTGGTGGGAACGAGTTCGCCCGGCAGCGCCCGTTCAGCGGCGTGCAGACGAGCGAACGGCGCGGCAAACGCCAAGGCGGCACCAGAGCGGAGCAGGGATCGGCGGTTCATGGGGTCCTCCAGTAGAACACACGCTGGGGCGAGCTTTGCGGGACGAGTGTAGAACAGTGAGAGTGTGTGTCCACCTTTGCAGCGTTACAAGCCCGCGCGTCCTTGCGGACGGCGGACGGCGGCACGCCGCCAAGGGAGATTCCCCAATGGGTCGAGGGCAGCCCGGACAGTGGCAGTGGTGGCCAGGGGCAGAATCGAACTGCCGACACCTGGATTTTCAGTCCAGTGCTCTACCGACTGAGCTACCTGGCCAGACGGGCGGCGTATTAAAGCGGGTGCTCCTTGGGGCGTCAAACGAGATGCTTACTTCCGCGTGGCGGGTGGTGCCGCCTTTGCTCAGGCCGAGCGTTCGGTGGTGGGGAGGACCAGTTGCAGCGTTTCGGCGAGTGGGGTCAGGTGGATGCCGAGGGCCTCGGCGGCGGGCGTTGGATCGATGTCGTCGTCGTGGTCGAGGACGCCAAGCATGGCGCGGGTGAGCGGTGGATTGGCGGCGAGGCGTTCGAAGGCCCACGCCAAGGCTTGGCCGAGCCAAAGCGGGAGCGACAGCACGCGTGCGGGCTCGCTGCCGAGGGCTTGGGCGGCGGCGGCGATGAGGTCGCGCCGGGATAGCGGGACCGGCCCTGCGAGTTCGAGCGTGCCGGGGGTCACGTTTTCGGACAACGCCGCGAGAATGGCGGACACCACGTCGCCAGCGAAGATGGGCTGTTCCATGCTGCCGGCGCGAAAGGTGAAGGCGAGGCGCTTGGCGGCGCGGGCGTCGCGGAAGAGGGCTGCGGTGGCGTAGTCGTCCTCGCCGAGCACCATGGGCACGCGCAGGGCCACGGTGGGTATGCCGGAGCCCGCAAGGATTGCTTCCGTGCGGGCGCGGGATGCGAGGCAGGCGTTGCTTGAGCCGGGGTCGGCGCCGAGGATGCTGAGATAGACGATGCGGCGTGCGCCGGCGTCGCGTGCTGCATGCGCCAAGGCTTCGGCGGGGCGTTCGTGGGCGTTGCGAAAGCTGGCATGTGCGCCTTCGCGGATGATGCCGACGAGGTGGACGATGGCGTCGCAGCCGGCGCAGGTGGAGGCGAGTGCGGCTTTGTCTTCATAGTCCACGACGCGTACATCCGGGTGGCCGGCGAGCGTGGCCGCGGCTCGGTCGGAACGGACGATCGCTCGCGCGTCCGGTTGTTCGCGCAGCAGGCGACGGCCGATGTGGCCGTTTGCACCGGTGACGGCTATGGGCAATGGGGGCCTCGTGGTTTTCGCTTGTATGCAGGATGGTACGGGAACGTGGCGAGGATGGGCCTGACGCGGCGACGGTGGTGTTTCGGGAGTTGCGTAGGTGACGGGTTGCCCTTTGCTGAGTTTGTCAGTGCGTTCGAGACGGGCCTCGTAGGGGACGGGCTTGTCCCGTCCCAAGTTTGTCGGTGCGTTCGAGACGGGCGACCACAAGGGTCGCCCCTACGGGGCCCGTGCCGAATCCGCCGGCGCATTTCAACCGGGGTGGCGACGGGTGCGCGAGCCTTCGGAGGGAGGGCGTCCCGCCCTCCAACGCGCCGACAGGCGCGTAATCCGAGGGCGGCCGCGGATTCCAGACGGGCGGCCACAAGGGTCGCCCCTACGGGGCTGTGATTTCGGCGGTGCGTTTCAACACATTTGGGCTATTGTGTCGCGCACGTCCCTAGCCTCACGAGGGAGGCGAGTCGCTCGATGCATTCTTTCATCGCTCATCCTCCTGCCGACCCTTCGCCGCGGGCGCGCGGCAGGATGTTGCGCCTTTGCGTGGCGCTGGCTGCGGTTGTCCTGATCGCGGGCTGCGAGCCGTTGTGGGTGTTGCCGGGGGGTGCGCTTGGGGGGACGGAGTCCCGCGTGCCGGACGATTGGGGGTTCAGCGATGCGGTGGACACGGTGCAGCTCGAAACCGGCGCGGACGCCTACTCGGTGAATGTGTGGGGCGTGGCGGTGGGGCCGCACTTCTACGTCGCCTCGTCGCGAGGCGGGGGCTCGCGCTGGGCACAGCACATCGTCGAGACGTCAGCCGTGCGGCTTCGCATCGACGATGCGGTCTATCCGTTGCGCGCCTCTCGGGTCGAGGATGAAGGGGAACTCGAGACTGTAATCGCCGCCTACGTTCGCAAATACGAGGTGGAGCAGGAGGAGAACTTCGTCACGACCGCCTGGGTGTTTCGTCTCGATGCCCGGGAGGGCTCTTGAGGGCGTTTCGGGGCCGGCGCTTGCGACCGGGCCGGGCCTGTAGTCCCGAATAGGCCATGCCGGCGCAGGAACGACGATTCGGGGATTGGCTGACGGCCGCCAACGCGGTGTCGCTGGCCCGCCTCGTCGCCGCGCCCTATTCGCTGATGGTGGCGTTGGACGAGCGCTGGTTGCTGGCGAGCGTCATCTTCGTCGGCGCGGTGGGGTCCGACATGCTCGATGGCTATCTTGCCCGCCGCGCCGGCAAGGAGTCGGCCCTCGGGGGCCTGCTCGACCATTCCGCCGATGCCATCTATGTCACCCTCACCTTGTGGGCCTTGGCGCACACGGGCGTCATACCAGGCTTCCTGCCGTTCCTCATCGGCTGTGCCTTCCTGCAATATGTGCTCGATTCCCGGGCAATGACAGGGAAGCCGCTCAGAACAAGTCGCCTGGGGCGCTACAACGGCATCGCCTACTTCGTCCTGGTGGGAGTCATCGTCATCCGCAATGCCCTAGGCGCGGAATGGCTGCCGGAGGATGCGATCTGGCTCTTTGGCCTGGTGCTCCTGACCACCACCTTCCTTTCCATGTTCGAGCGCCTCCACGCGATGATGAACCCCGGTTCAGCGCCGCTGTATGCATCGTGGTGGCGGCGCCTCCGCGGCGGCAGGGACACGTAGGGGAATGAACCGACGGAACCCGCGTTAAAGGCGCAGCGGTGGATTCGAGACGGGCCTCGTAGGGGCGACCCTTGTGGTCGCCCGTGTTGAATTCGCGGACCCCCTCGGATTGCGCGCCTGTCGGCGCGTTGGAGGGCGAGACGCCCTCCCTCCGGAGGCGCGCGCATCCGCCGCCACCCGCGTTGAAACGCGCCGGTGAATTCGAGACGGGCCTCGTAGGGGCGACCCTTGTGGTCGCCCGTGTTGAATGTGTCGACGGACGACACGGGGCGGAACCCTACGAGGCCCGTGTTGAGTTCGAGAAGGGACGGGACAAGCCCGTCCCCTACGAGGCCCGTCTTGAATTCGAAGGGACGGGACGAGCCCGTCCCCTACGAGGCCCTTCTTGACGCAGGAGGCGTTAGCCAAACAGCTCCTTGTTTGCCTTCGGCAGGAAGAGGACGCCGATGAGGGCGTTGAACAGGACGAAGAAGGTGTGCATCACGAGGCTGAAGGCGCCGACTTCGGGGTAGTCGGGGAACAGGACTGTCCAGAGCAGGAGCGCTCCGGCGTGGAACGGTAGGGGCAGGGCTGCGGCGAGGAAGATCACCGGCAGGAACGCCAGCATCTGGCCCAGGCTTGCCTGCACCTGAAAGAGTTCGAGTGCCACGGTGTACACCACCACCGCGCCGAGCAGGTTGGGGGCCTTGAAGAGCACCACCAGCAGGTAGTGGATCGGGCGGGCGCGGCGGAATGCCCGCAATAGCGGCTTGTTGCGCAGGCCTCCCCCGTTCTCGTCGCTGTTGGCCCCGGCGCGGAACCAGGCGATGTGGAGCGGCAGGTAGATGGCCGCGACGGCGAGGATGATTGGGAAGATCCAATCGAGCGGCAGCAGCTTCGATGCCTCTTGCAGTAGGTGGAAGTTCAGCGCCACGCCGATGGCGGAGAACATCAGGAGCTGATACACCTCCATGAGGCCCAGGAAGATCATGCTCGACAGCGTCTCCCAGCCGGGGGTGTTGTGGCGCTTCAAGAGGTAAAGCGTCATGGCGCCCTTGCCCACCTGCTCGTTCACCAGCGACAGGATGTAGGCGCTCGCCCGAATCGGCAGCATGTGGCCGAAGCGCAGCCCGGAGGCGTTGAACCAGCGGATCACGCGCCAGGTGGCGTGGCTGTCGACGAGGAAGAAGAACACCGAGTACGGCATCATCACGGCAAGCCAGAGCACCCAGTCGGCGCCGGCGAAGAAGTCGATCAGGTACTCGACTGCGGTGGCGTCCTGACGCGCCGCCGCGGCTTCGATGCGGGTGTACACGAGCCAGAAGCAAGCCGCCGCCGCGACCCACGTGGCGGCGCGAAACACCCACGACCATGGCGACCGCTTGGCTTGCGCGCCTGTCGGCGCGTTGGAGGGCGGGACGCCCTCCGTCCGAGGAGTCGCCTCGTCGTCGGCCTGCCGGGCTTGCGCGCCCGTCGGCGCGTTGGAGGGCGGGACGCCCTCCGTCCGAGGGGTCGCCTCGTCGTCGGCCTGCCGGGCTTGCGCGCCCGTCGGCGCGTTGGAGGGCGGGACGCCCTCCGTCCGAGGAGTCGCCTCGTCGTCGGCCTGCCGGGCTTGCGCGCCTGGCGGCGCGTTGGAGGGCGGGACGCCCTCCGTCCGAGGGGTTGCCTTGTCCTCGTTCGGCTCTTCGGACTGCTGCTCGCTCACAGCCGCACCAGGATCTTCATGGTCAGGTCCGCTCGCTTGACGAAACCAAGGCTCTCATAGACGCGAATCGCCTGCCGTTCGGACGGGCTGCCGGCGCGCACATGCAGGAAGGGCAAGGCACCGGCGGCATGCTGGCGGCGCACGATCTCCCGCACGAGGGCGCGAGCGTAGCCCTTCCCGGCATGTTCTGGCAGCGTACAGACGGCGCTCACCTCGCGGTGGCCGGCGAAGGCCAGCCGCTCGCCCGTCATGCTGACGAGCTTGCCGGCGACGTCGATGCCGATGTAGTCGCCGAAGCGCCACGTCTGCATCTCGAACGGGCCTGGGTCCGTCGCCTTCACCAGTTCGTACATTTCCTGGGCGCGGCTGCCGTCGAGTTCGAGGAAGTCCGGGTCGTCATCGCCGGGCTCAGGCGGCGAAGGGCACACCCATTGCGATAGCGTCACCGTGGTCGCGAGCCGCCAATCGGGAGAGCGGTCCGCATCACCGCAGACGAAGACGGCACAGAACTCGCGTGGCTCGAACAGCCCCGCAAGCTCGGCAAGTGCGGCATCGCTGGCGTCCGCAAGTCCGGCGATCGGCGACACATCGGCACGAAACCGCCCGGCACGCCCGACCGCTGTGCCCAAGTGGCCCTGCGGGCCGACGAGGGCGTGCCAGGCCGGATTGTCGAGTTCGTGCATGGCTGCCCTGCTACTTCGGCGGCTCGAAGCCGGAGTCGATGCGGCGGACGCCAGCGAGCACGAACCAAAGCGCCAGCGTTCCCGCCATCAGCAGCGCCCCCGAGAGGCCAATGCCACCAGCAACGCCCCAATGCTCCGCCACCCAGCCGATGGGCAGCAGGCCAAGGGGCATGAGGCCGTGGGACATCATGTCGATGCTCATCACGCGGCCGCGCATCTCCCGGGTCACCTGAAGCTGCACGATGCTGCGGTTCATGGACATGTTGAAGGCGGAGATAAAGCCGACCATGCCCACCACCACGAGCGCCGCGAGCATGGTCGCGGTGGCGCCGAACCCTGCCACCAGCCCACCCCAGAGCAACGTGCTGGCGAACAGCCACACTCCCTTGTGCCTGAACTCGCCCATCTTGGCGAGGGCAAGGGAGCCTAAGATGGCGCCAGCGCCCATCGCCGTCATGAGGATGCCGAGATCGTCCGGGCCGCCGGCGAGCACGTCGGTGTTGAACGCGGGGAGGAAGGTGTTGATCGACATGCCAAACAGGAACGGCAGGATGGAAAGCAGGATGAGACCGCCCACCACCGGCGAATGCGCAGCGTAGGTCAACCCTTCCCAAACATCGCGCAAGGGGCTCGCCTGCCCCGTCCCCAACGGATGCCCCGGATGGTGGATGAACAGCACCGTCACCGAGGAGACGAGATAGAGCGCCGACAGCACGAGATAGACGAGGCCCACGCCAAAGGCGCTGGTTTGGTCGCCGCCGGCGAACACCGCGATCATGAGTCCGGCGAGGGCGGGGCCGAGGATGCGGGCGATGTTCCACGACGCCATGTTGAACGCCATGGCGTTGAACATCAGCCCTTCGCCGACGATCTCCGGGATGAACGCCGTGCGCGCCGGCATCGACAGCGCCAGCACCGTGCCGTTCAGGAATCCCACCCAGATGAAGTCGAAGAAGGTGACCTTGCCGGTGATGATGATGACCGCCATCACCAGCGTCGCGACACCGTTCAGCGCCTGCGACCAGAGCAAGAGCGGCTTCTTGCGCACCCGGTCGGCCAGCACGCCGCCGATGAGGGAGAAGAATATCTGCGGCGCGGTGAAGGCGAAGGTGACCAGGGCAAGGTTCATGGTGGAGACGGTCATCTCGTACACCAGCCAGCCCTGCGCAACGAGCTGCATGTTCATGGCGAAGGCGGAGCCGGCTTGACCGGTCCACAGCAGCAGATAGTCGCGGTTCTTGAGCGAGGCGAACATCGATGTGTCCGCACTCACGATGCCGGCGTGCCCTATGGGGCGCGTTGGAAGCTCCGCTAGGGCGGAACTTCGTTGCGGACGCTGTGCGGACCCGCTGGAGGGTGTTGGCGTCTCGGAGGCCGAGGAACTCGCATTCACGCGACTTGCGCGTCGCGAACTTCCGCCAATTGCGGGCTGCCGGTGCTGATGCGCACGCCAGCGGCAATCTTGGCCGCCATGTTGTCCTCGCTGACGCCGTCGAGGAAGGCGATGCCAGCCTTGCGACAGGCGTCGAACACACGCTCCCGCGCCGCCTGGAGCTCGGGGCTGGCTATGTCGGCCGGGGTGCCGCGAAGCCCATGCGACATGGACATGTCCGCCGGCCCCCATTCGGCAAAGGCGATGCCGGGCACGGCGGTGGTTTCGTAGGCGTTGGCGAGGGCGCGACGGTTCTCGATCTTGAGGCCCAAGAGCAACTCGCCATCGGGATTGAGCGGCCAAGGATCGGCGCGATCCAGGTATTCGTCCGCGGCGATGCCCCACACTGCGCCAGCGCTGCCTTGTGCTCCGGCGCCCCGGGTGCCGCCACGGAAGGTGTAGCGGGCGGCTTCCACGAAGGCGCGCACAGCATCCACGTTTTCGGCATGGCAAAGCAGCAGCCCATGCACGCCGCAGCCGAGAATCTGCCGCACCTGCCAAGCGTTGGCGCGAACGAGGGACTCGCTTGCGCCTTCGACCGGGAGTTCAACGATCACGGCCGGCTTGGGCCGCCCTTGCGGCGCCGGCGATTCGCCCCAGCCCTGCATGAAGGCACCGAGGCCGGCGAGGTCCAGAACGCCGTGTTCCATGCCGATGTTGATGTAATCCGCCCAAGAGGACACCGCTCGATTCCCGGCTTCGCGGGTGAGCTCGGCACCGGTATGGCCACCGGTGTAGAGCACGAGTTCGTCGCGCTCGAGGCGAGCGATGGCAGCGTTGATCCGGTCTGGCATGGCGAGACCCCAAGGGCAGCGGGCAGGACGAAACAGCGTACCACGGCGGGGTTGGCGGCCAGAAACGGACGTAGGGGCCGGGCTTGTCCCCGCCCGTGCCGAGTTCGGCACGGGTCGTAGGGGCGACCCTTGTGGTCGCCCGTCCTAAACTCGCGGACCGCCCCCGGATTGCGCGCCTGTCGGCGCGTTGGAGGGCGAGACGCCCTCCCTCCGAAGGCCCGCGCATCCGCCGCCGGCGGCGTTGAAATGCACCGGCGGATTCGGCACGGCCTCGTAGGGGCGACCCTTGTGGTCGCCCGTCTTGAACGCATCGACAAATCGGAAACGGGACGGGACAAGCCCGTCCCCTACGAGGCCCGTCCGGCGGCTGCTACCATCCTTCCCTCGCTGGGGACTTGCTCGGATGTGCGATGCGTTTCATAGGTAGGTGGGGCCTGGCGGCGGTGGCGGTTTCCTTGGGTTCGGCGTTCGCTGCGGAGCAGGAGCGGGCGGACCCCAATGCCGTTGAGGAGATCGTCGTGGTGGGCGATCTCGGCAGCATGCCGGGCGAGGATGTGCAGACCGTGTTCGGCTTCGGCAAGTCGCTTGTGAGCACGCCGCGGTCGGTGTCCACGGTGACGGACGAGATGATCGACCGCTTCAACATGCGCGACATCGACGAACTCATTGCCCTTGCGCCCGGCAGCTTCACGCAGTCGTTCTTTGGCGTCGCCGGTTCCCTCGACATTCGCGGCACGCCCGGAGAAACCTACTTTCGCGGCGTGCGCCGGCTCGACAATCCGGGCAACTATCCGACGCCCATCGGCGCCTCGGACCGGGTGGACATCGTGCGCGGGCCGGCATCGCCCATCCACGGCCCGGCCAAGATCGGCGGCTATCTCAACTTCAAGCCCAAGTCCGCCCGGATCGAGGAAACCGGGCAGTTCATCGCCGACCGCACCGGGGCAATCGGCCTTGATCTCGGCAGTTGGGACAAGCGCATTGTCAGCGCCGAAGCCGGCGGCCCGGGGCGCCTCGGCGGGCAGGAGTTCGGCTACTACTTCTACGGCGAGGTCGAAGATTCCGGCAGCTTCTATCGCGATACCGACCTGCAACAGACACTACTGCAGGCATCTTTCGACACCGATCTAACGGCCCGCCTGGAACTTCAGTTCGGCGGCATGTTCCACGACCACAGCGGCAATCAGGTGGCCGGGTGGAACCGGCTGACGCAAGAACTGGTGGATCGGGGCACGTATCTGACCGGCCAGCCGACCCCGCTCGATGCCAACGGCGATGGCCGCATCTCGCATCAGGAATTCGACGTGAACGGCGATGGGTTCACGGACCTCAATCCGTTCGCGGCCGGGCTGGTGCCGGGGACGGCCTCGGCGCTCGATCCTGAAGGGCCCTTCCCCGGTGCTTGCTTCATCGGCGAAACGGCGGTGTTTGGCTGCCGCCCCGACCTCTTGGCGCTTGCGAGCACGGGCAGGGCAACGCTCGACATGAGCGAAGTGCTAACTTGGCCCGACGACATGCTGGAAGCGGAGGTGCTGACCCTCTATCTCGACGCCATCTTCGACGCCGACAGCGGCTGGGAGTGGAAGAACCAGCTCTTCTATGAGTCGTATGACACGCTTGGGGAGTCGGGCTATGGCTTCTCGCAGTTCCACGACACGTCGGTGGTGGAGGACCGTCTGGTGGTGGCGAAGGAGTTGCGCCTCGATACGGCAAGGGTGGCGGTGCAGGCTTCGCCGTCGGTGCGCTTCACCCGCTTTCGGCACGCGGACGACTACACCAACGAGTACTTCGACCGACGTGACCTGAGCCGTCCACCAAGCGCGCTTGACACCCGCTTGCTGGCGACCGAGGTCGACGACGACTACACCGAGTACTACATCGGCGAATACCTCGACCTCGGCATCGCAGGCCTCGCCAGCATCGACTGGGAGTCTGGACTCAGCGTCCTCGTCGGCGCGCGCTACGACAGCATCGACATGGAGAGCCGGCAACCCATCGACAAGCTCCTGCTGCCGAGTTCCAACAACTTCTGCCTGCCGCCGGGTGACTGCGTGGACGAGCAGGCATCGGTCACCGTGGATGGTGTTTCCTGGACGCTAAGCGTCAGCTACGCCCTCCCGGGCGGCATCGTGCCCTATCTCACCGCGTCGGAGCAGGCGACCGTGATCGCGGGACAAGGGGCGGAGATCACCACCACCAACATTGCCGAAGGTGGCGCCTTCGACACTTCCAAGTTGCGCGAGGCCGGGGTCAAGGGCGAGCTGATCGATGGCGGCCTGTATTTTGCACTCGCCACGTACGCACAGGAACGCACGGATTTCTCGGCCCAGTCCATCGTCACCAACCAGGCCACCGAGACCGAAGGAATCGAGTTCGAGCTGCGCTGGGTGGCCACCGAGCGAATGCTGCTGACGCTCGGCTACTCGCGCATTGAAGTCGTCAACCTCAACACGCTCGAGAGCGGCTCGCGCTTCAGTTTCATCGGCGCCGACGACGTGCCCGGCATCGCTCCCGAGGCGCTCTACGGCGGCGCCTTGGGCGGCGTCCTCGTCCGCCCCGGCGCGCAAGGCGCCCGGCGCGCCGGCATCCCGGAGAACATCCTCTCTCTCACCGGCACCTACGATTTCGGCAATGGCCTCGCGGTGAGCGCGAGCGTCGTGGATGCAGATTCGGTGCATGCGAGCTTCTCGGGTTCGGTCACCTTACCCGCGTACACGCTCGTCAACATTGGGATGGTGTTCGAGACCGAACGCTGGTCCTTCGGCGCGACCCTGAAGAACGCCACCGACGAACGCTACTTCCGCTCCAACTTCCCGAACCTCTTCGGCGGCGTCATCGTCCTACCGGAACTTCCACGCCACATTCAGGCAAGGCTCCGCTACCGCTGGTAGCGCCGCCAAGACGGGCGGGGACAAGCCCCGCCCCTACGAGCACACGACACGTTGACCGCTGGGGGTTTGATTCGAAGCGAGGGCCCCGGGTCGAGGCGTTTGGGCGAGGGCGTCTCTTCTCGCGTAAGCGCAATCGACCCTCACGAAGCGTCAATCTCCTACACGCCGTGGCGTTTCCGTACTACAGACCGGGGCTTGAGGTCCGTGCCACGGTGGCTCCACCCGACGCCGCCCAAGCCAACCCGTGCTGCAGCCCCAGCACAGCCTGCACGCTCCCCAAGCCCCGCGCCGGCCAGCGCACGCCTGTGCCAGCGCGCTCTACGAGCGCGTTGGCAGTTGCTTCGCAACTGCTGGCCTTCGTGCTCGCGTTCGCTCGCAGCTACGGCCAGCAGCCTGTCGGACTTCGCCGCCAGCGCGGCAAAGCCCGACAGGCTGCTATGGTCCGGCAACCGGCTGGCGATCCTGCAAGACCAGCAAGAGGAGAACGTCATCATGGCTTCCGCTTCCCAGCCTCGCGGCACCGGCAAGCCACCCTGGCCCGCCGCGCCGCCGAGTCGGGTGCCGGGTTTCCCGTCGGACGAGCCCGACTTCCCGCCGGACCCCAAGGATTACGCCCTCAGCACGCCGCCGGTGCGCTGGCCCGACGACCCGCCGCCAGACCCGGGCGGCGACCCGTACCCGGACATCTGGACAGGGCCGGTGACGCCGGAGCACCTAGACGCCATGACTGACGCGCGGCTGATGCTGAAGGCGCGCTATGCCCACCGCGCCGACGTATACGTCACTAGCGAGATGCCGATGTACTACTGGGAGGGCGGCAAGAAGTGCTGGGTGAAGCCAGACCTCTTCGTGGCGTTCGGCGCACGAGAGCGCAAGCGCCGCGTCTGGCTTGTGCAGGAGGAGGGCAAGCTCGCCGACTTCATCCTGGAGGTGGCGTCGGAGAGCACCCACGAGCGCGACCGACGGGAGAAGCGCGCCATCTACGAGCGCCTCGGCGTCGCGGAATACTGGCGGTTCGACCCCACCGGCGACTACCTGAACCCGGTCCTCCAGGGCCTTCGCCTGAACCCTGCCGGCACCTACGAGTCCATCCCTCTCTCCCACACGGCGGCAGGGCTGCTCGGCGGTGCCTCGCAGGCGCTTGGCCTCTGCCTCTACGCCGACGCCGGTGACCTCCGCCTGTTCGACCCCGCCACCGGCAAGTACCTCCTCACCACCCGAGAGGAGCGCGAAGGCCGCTTGGAAGAACGCAGACGGCGCTTGGAGGCCGAGGCCGAAGTCGAGGAGTTAAGGCGCCAACTCGCCCGTCGGCGCTAATGGGCGGTCCTGGGGACGACAGTCTTCGGGGAAGCGACGGGCGCCTCTTGCAGAGAGGGCGTTTCGCCCGTCCTTCACTTGGCGAAGCGTCCCCGCCGGGCTGGAACTCTACAGGCAGTCCTTGAACGATGCTGCCACGTTGCGCAGGAGGGTGGCGTAGAACTCGGGGCCGCTGTCTATGGTGCTGCCGAGGGGGTCCACGGAGCCCACCTTCGCTTCGGTGCCCTGGGCGATCACGTGGACGATTCGTGGGTCGAACTGCGGCTCGAACATCACGCAGGTCACGCCGAGTTCCTGAACCTTGGCGCGCAGTTCGCGAATTCGGCGCACGCCCGGGGAGCGATCCGCGCTCACGACTGCGGAGCCGGCGGCGAAAAGGCCAAAGCGAGCCTCGAAGTGCTGGTAAGCGTCGTGGAAGACCAGAAACGCTTGGTCCTGCACCGGTGCCAGAGTGGCCGCGACCTCTTCGCCGAGTTGCCGCAATTCCACTTGCAGACGCTCGGCGTTGGCGGCGTAGGTTGCGGCGTTGCCTGGGTCCGCCTCGCCAAGCACCTCGGCGATTGCCCGCACCATCACGCCGGCGTTGACCGGGTCCAGCCACACGTGCATGTCGAACGCGGTACCGCCCTGGCCGCCGTCGACGGCCCCGGCATGACGTTGCGTGTGCGAGTTACGCTCGAAGTTGCCGCCCTCACGCAGGCGACGCAAGACCATTCCCTCCGCGGCGGCCAACTCCACCACCCGTGCATCCGGGGCGAGGGTGACGATGGACTGCATGACCGACGTCTCCACGGCTTCGCCCACCAGGAACACCACATCCGCTTGTTCGAGCATCCGTGCCGACGAAGGACGCATGGCGAAATTGTGCGGCGACGTGGCGCCCTTGATGACGAGGCCAGGTGTTGCGACACCCGCCATCACGGCACTCACCAGCGAGTGAACCGGCTTGATCGTGGCCGCTACTTGCAGTTGCTCAGCCGAGAGGCCAGGCGAGAAGCCAAGCAGCGCCGCTGCAGCGATTAGGCACACACGCCAGTGGTGGGCCGCGGCAAGTCTTGGCAAGGGCACGCCGCAAATGCGCTTCGCCTGACCGTAAACTTGCCTGTTCATCCTCGTAATCCTAGAGCTCTGCGGGCACCGTGCCGCTTGAGAGCTTAAGCAGCGAAGCCTTGGCCAAGCAACCTGATCCAGCGACGCACGAGTCCTCAGCCGACCGGCCACCGGTGGTGTGCGTGCGCGACGTTGGCGTGCGCCGCCAGGAGCGCTGGATCATTCGCCACGTGGACCTGGACGTGTTCCCGGGCAAGCTGGTTTATCTCGTGGGCGCCAACGGCGCCGGCAAGACCACCCTCGCCAAGGCCATTGCCGGCCTCATCGAGGTCAGCGAAGGCACCATCGAACGCGCCCCGTCGATCAAGATCGGCTATGTCCCGCAGCGCTTGCAGGTGAGTCCCAACCTGCCTCTCACGCTGCGCCACCTCATCACCTTGACCAGTCGCTTCCACGCCGCCGACGTGGATGCGGCGCTGGCGGCTGCCGGCCTTGAGCGACTGGGCGATCCACCGGTGGTGACGCTGTCCGGCGGCGAGTTCCAGCGGGCGCTCTTGGCGCGGGCATTCCTGCGGCGGCCGGATCTCTTGCTGCTCGACGAGCCGGCGCAGGGCGTGGACTCGGCCGGCACCGAGGTCTTCCACGAACGCATCGAGGCAATCCGGCACGAACTCGGCTGTGGCGTGGTGCTCATCTCCCATGACCTCGAGCTGGTGACGAGGACGGGCGACGACGTGATCGTGCTGCTGCCGCATGAACACGACGATCCAAGCCCTTACTTTGAAGGCCATCCGGGGCACGGCGACGACGCGAGTGGCCTGCCGTCGCACGACCACCCCACGCATCCGCAGGACGGGGATCGCTGAGGCCATGTTCGAGGCCTTGCTCGACGACTTCGTGGTGCGCGCACTGCTTGCCGGCGTGGGGCTTGCGCTCGTCACCGGCCCCACCGGCTGCATCATCGTCTGGCGGCGGCTGGCCTATTTCGGCGAGACGGTGGCGCACTCGGCGCTGCTCGGCGTGGCGCTGGCCATCGTGCTCGACCTGCACCTTGCGATCGGCATTTTCTGCATCGCCTCCATCGTCGTGCTGCTGATGTTCGTGCTTGAACGGCGGGAGACGCTGCCGACCGACACGCTGCTCGGGCTTCTCGCGCACGGGGGTCTTGCCTCGGGCCTCGTCATCCTGTCGTTCTTCCCCACCATGCGCCTTGACCTTCAGGCATTGCTGTTCGGCGACATCCTGGGCGTTTCCCGCACCGACATCGTCTTGGTCTGGCTCGGCGGAGCAGCGGCGCTGGCCGTATTGGCATGGATCTGGCGGGCGTTGGTGACCGCCACGGTGAGCGTTGACATCGCGGTGGTGGAGGGCCTGAAGCCGGAGCGGGCCCGCCTCGTGTTCGGCTTCCTTGTCGCCGCCATCATCGCCGTTGCGGTCAAGCTCGTGGGCGTCCTGCTGGTGGTGGCCCTGCTCATCATCCCCGCAGCAACGGCTCGACGATTCGCCACCAGCCCGGAAGGCATGGCCATCGTGGCGGCCGTTGCTGGCGTCGTTTCCGTCGTCGGCGGGCTCTATGCGTCGGCAGAACTCGACACGCCCTCCGGACCCTCAATCGTCGTGACGGCGCTGATCCTCTTCATCCTGACCCGCTTGCACTGGCGCGGCGTTTGACGCCCAAGGCGGCGGCGCGAGAGACCAACGTTGGCGGCACGGACCGACGGAGCGACCGCGCCTCACACCAGCGCTTGATACGCCAGTGTCTTGAGTTCCCTGCGGATGGGGTAGGTGGATGAGGGCAGGAGTTGGGTCATGAACACCACGATCAGCTCCTCTACCGGGTCCACCCAGAAGTAGGTGCTCGCGGCACCGCCCCAGGCGAACTCGCCAGGGGAGTCGAGCACGTTCGCCGCTGCCGGGTCGATCACGACCGAGAAGCCGAGGCCGAAGCCAATGCCCTCGTATGGCGTTTCGCTGAACACCGGCTGTCCCATCGCGGCAAGGTCGCAGTTGCCGGGCAGGTGGTTGCTGGTCATGTATTCCAGGGTCTTGCGCCCAAGCAGGCGGGTTCCCTCCAGTTGCCCCTTGCCGAGGAGCATCTTGGCGAAGCGGTGGTAGTCGTCGATGGTGCCGACCATACCGCCGCCGCCGGAGAAGAACGTCGGGCGTTCGAGGTAGCGCGAGGACTCCGGATCGTCTTGCAGTCGGTAGGCGACTGGCGCGACGTACTGGTAGCAGGCGGCGAAGCGATCCTCGGTGCCGGGTCGGACGTGGAAGCCGGAATCCGCCATACCGAGGGGCGCGGCGATGTGCTCGGCCACGAACTCGTCGAGCGCCTGGCCGGAAAACTGCTCCACCAGATAGCCGCACACGTCGGTGGAGACGCCGTAGTTCCACTTCGTGCCCGGCGCGAACTTGAGCGGGATGCGGGCGAGCTTCTCGATGGTGTCGTTCAAGGTGCCGCCGGAGTCGCTGCCGGTGACCCGGGCGCGGCCATACATCACGTCCACGGGGTGCTCGTTCATGAAGCCGTAGGTGAGGCCGGAGGTATGCGTCAAGAGGTGCTTGATGGTCATGGGCGCGTCGGGCTTGCGCGTGAGATAGCGCTCCTCGTCGCCGTCGGCGAACACCTCGAGATCCGACCACGCTTCGATGTATTTGCTCACCGGATCGTCGAGCTGAAAGCGGCCCTCCTCGTAGAGCATCATGAGGGCCACGCTGGTGATGGGCTTGGTCATGGAATAGAGCCGGAACACCGTGTCACGGCTCACCGGCACTTCCCGCTCGACGTCGCGTAGGCCCGTGGCGTGGAAGAACGTCTCCTCGCCGCCGCGCGAGACGAGGCAGGCGGCGCCCGGGAACCGCCCCTCTTCCACGTAGTGGTCGACGTGGCCAGCGATGCGGGCAAGCCGCTCCTCGGACATTCCCGTTGCCATGCGATTCCCCTCACGGTTAGCCAATATCGTGGCCCTCGAAAAACGACGGCCCTTGAAGGGAAGGCATTCTGCCTTCCCTACGCGCCGCAAGGCGCGTTTTCCGCACCCGCACCAGGCAAGCGGCCCAGCGCCTGTCGGCGCCAGGGAAGGCAGAAATGCCTTCCCTCCGAAGGCCGATGCGATGTTCGGCGCCCTTGGTAGCATAGCGGCGAGTTGAGCATTGCGGGATTGGCAAGACCGATGGCTTTGAGCCTCAAGGCACGCATCGACGCCGGCGAGACCGTGTTCGCGCCGTTGGCGCTCGATGCTCTCACCGCCCGCATCGCGGCTCGCGCCGGGTTCTCTGCGGTGTACGTCAGCGGCGGCGCCCTCGGCTATGCCAACGGCGTCAGCGAAGCGCTGCTGACGCTGACCGAACTTACCGACGTGGCCCGCCACATCACCGTTCATTTCCCAGCCGAGGAACTCGCGGTGATCGTCGATGGCGGCGTGGGCTTTGGCGATGCGGTACACATGGCGCGCACCATCCGCGAGGCGGAAGCCACCGGCGCCGCGGCCATTGAGATCGAGGACCAAGTGGCGCCGAAGCGCGTGAGCCACCATCGCGGCATCGAACATCTCGTTTCCGCGCAAGAGATGGCCGCCAAGGTCGAGTTTGCGGCCAAGGCAAGGCGAAGCGACGACTTCCTCATCATTGCCCGCACCGGGGCGGTTCGGAACGAGTCGTGGGACGCCGCCGTGCGCCGCGCCAACCTCTATCGGGAGGCCGGTGCCGACCTGCTGATGCTGATGCCAGCGACGGAAGAGCAATGGGCTTCGGCCGCGAAGGAAATCGAAGGCCCCCTCGCCACCATCACGTCGCTCGACGCCAGAAGCGCTGCACAGTGGCGCGAACTTGGCTGGTCCTTGGTCGTGGACCCCTTCACCGCCCAGGTGCTAGCCGTGCAGGCAGTTCAGCAAGCCTACAGTCGCTTCATGGCCGAGGGCAGCACGGGCGTCGAGCGTGACGCCGTGTTCGCCACCTATCGCACCATTGCGGACCTAGCCGGACTAAGCCCGCTCTACGCCATAGAAGACGCCACCACGGAGAAATCACCATGAACGTGGAAATCCGCCCCGCCACCGCCGCCGAGATGGGCGACATGGGCATTCTCGGCGGCTATGTCTATGGCGGCAGCTTCGGCGACGGCCCGGATAACACCGTCGCCACCGCCAACCTGCCGGACTGGACCCTCTGCGCTTTCGTCGACGGCAAGATGGCGTCGAGCTTCACCAACATCCCGTTCACCATGCGCGCCAACGGCAACGCCATGCCCCTCGCCGGTGTCTCCACCATCGGCACGCAGCCGGAATATCGTCGCCAAGGTCTCGTGCGCCGCATCCACACCGAGGCGTTCGAGCGCATGCACGAGGCCGGCCAGCCGATGGCGGCGCTGTGGGCTTCCCAGGCCGCCATCTACCAGCGCTACGGCTACGCGCTCACGACGATGCTGCGGCAATACACAGTGGACACCGCCGACATCCGCTTCTTCGACGGCAACGAAGGTTCCGGCAATGTCCGCCGCATCCCGGTAGAAGACGCCTACGACACCGTCAAGCGCATCTACATCGCCTACATCGCGAACCGGATCTGCTACCTGCATCGCGCCAAGGCCCTTTGGCTGCAGAACGCGCTAGAGCCGGTGGAGGCGGACGGCCCCATCTGGGTAGCGGTGAGCTACGACGCCGACGGCGCCGAACAGGGCTATGTCATCTACACCTTGCGCGCCGGCAAAGTGGATCATCCCTCGCGCCCGCAGGAAATCGTCATCCGCGACCTCGTGTGGCTGAACCAGGACGCCTGGCGTTCGCTCTGGAGCTTCCTCGGCCGCCACGACCTCGTCGGCCGCGTGCGCTGGAACGGCGCTCCCTTGGACGACCCAGCCGGGGAGTTCTTCTTCGAGCCGAGAATGCTGCGCGCCGTGGATCGAGAAGGCGCGTGGTACCGCGTGGTGGATGCGCCGAAAGCCTTGGCTGGACGCGGCTATGGCCAGGAACGCGAGATCACGCTGGCGCTGGCGGACGATCCACTGGCGTGTTGGAACGACGGCACCTGGAAGGTGGAGACGGGGCGCGAAGGGGCGCACGTGGCGCGCAGCGCCGGCAGCGCCGACCTCACCCTCGACGCCAAGGCGCTATCCTCGCTCTGGTGCGGACGCCACTCGGCATCGCGCCTGCGCGGCTGGGGACTGCTGGAAGGAGACGACGCCGCGGTGGCGCGAGCGGACGCCATCTTCGCCACCCACCACGCGCCGCACTGCCCGGACCATTTCTGACCACGACAAGCCCAAGGCGAAACGAACCGAGACGGAAGCCATGACCACCGGGAACCTTCTTCGTAGCGCTTGCAGCAGATGGGCGGGAGGGCATCTTGCCCTCCCACACGCCCGGAGGGCGTGCATTCCTCGTCGCTTTCGATTGCTGCTTGCCTTCGCCGTCACCACGATTGGCGTAGTCGTCATTGCCGAAGAGGAAGCTGAGCCGGCAGAGGAGGCGGCAGCGCAGGAGCAGGAAGAGGAAAGGCCACCAGGCCGCTTCACCATGACCATCGACCGCGGCGAGCGCGATCCGAAGGAAGTCGAGGAGGAGGAAGAAGAGAAGAAGGATCGCCGGGGAGTGAAGGAGAAGTTCGGCGGCTTCAACAAGGTGGTCTTCGAGGGCAAGAAGGAGGAGAAGCTCGACATCGGCCGCGAGCTCAAGTGGGAATACACCACCACCTTCCAGCCCAAGATGTTCGAGCCGGAATGTCAGGCGGACCTCTCCATCTCCTACACCCAGATGTACGACAAGGTGCGCGTGGACACCACCATCCGCCAGGACGGCTGCCCCGCATCAAGCGGCGAATACCGCATCCGCATGAGAACCCGCGCCGAAGACGGCGAGGTGAACAACCACGAGTTCCACGAAAGCTGGGCCCGCGAAGAGCCCGGCACCCTGGAGTTCCGCAAGGACTACCCCATGGGCCCCGACCCAGACTTAATCTGGGCCCGCATCCAAACCTCCCACAACAGCAACTGCCGCTGCGCCCCGGTCGCGATGGAGGAACCGGCATCCAACATGGCCACCCCAGACTCGGCCAGCACACCTTAGGCTCTGCCACATTCTGCACTCTGCAGTGCCGTATGTGCCGGTTGTTGCTCTCGGTGTTCGGCACGGCAATCAGGTTCGGCGGGATCGACACCCCGGTCACGCGGCGGCGTGCTCGAAAGCCACCACGTTGCGCGACTTGCCGCTGAACTCCACGCCCACCAGATGCACGGTGACGCCCGGGGCACGGTATTTGTCGGCGTAGCCTCGATCCATGAGCTGCGCCATTGCGCTGCCCTTGTCGGCCTGTTCCACCACCTTGAACTCGAACACGTAGACGCGGTCTTCGAAACGCACCGCCATGTCGAGCCGGCCGCGGTTCGTGCTCTCCTCGGCCACCACGTCCAGCCCCAGCGCCGCGAAGTACGAGTAGAAGACGCTCGCGTAGTAGCCCTCGAAGTTGGCGATGTCGTTGTTGGTGTACCACTCGTAGGGAATGCTGGCGAAGAAGGCGTGGAACAGCTCCTCCATGCCGGTGATGTCGTGCGCCTCCAGCAGTCGGTATAGGGCTACGCTGTTTGCCGTCTGCCGGCTGCCGTCCTGTCCCAGCCGTCGCAGCAGGCTGCGGTTCAGGCCCTGGCGCACTTCGCGGTTGGGGTAGCCCAGCCGATACACGGTCTCCTCGCCGAGGGCCTCGCGTTCCTGGATCGTCAGGTAGCCGGTCTGGAAGAGCAGTGCCTCTGGGGCGATCTCGTCAACGTCGAATGCGGACAGCAGTTCGTCGTTCGCCAGCATGCCGCCCAAGTCCACCGAGCGTACGCGCCGTCGAAACAGCAGGTCCACCAGAAATGCCGGCGAGCCGGTCTCGAGCCAGTGCGCCTTGAACTCGCGGCTATTGAACAGCAGCAGGATGTCGAACGGGTTGTATATTCGCTCCTCGCCGAGCCACGAGTAGCCGTTGTACCACTCGCGGATCCGTTCACGATCAAGGCCCGGCAGTTCAGCAGCGAACACTTCGTCGAGGTCTGCCTCGGTGTAGCCGCAGATCGCCGAATGGCCCGGATCGAGGGTGATGTCGGTGAGGTTGTTCAACCCCGAGAACAGGCTCACCTTCGAAAACTTGCTCACGCCGGTGATGAAGCTGAAGCGGATGTTGGCGTCGAAATCCTTGACCACCGAGTACAGGCCCCGGAGGTAATCCCGGTTCGCCCGCGCCACATCCGGCACGTCCAGTGCATCCAGGATCGGTTTGTCGTATTCGTCGACCAGGAAAACGACCCGTCGTCCGGTGCGTTCGTGAAGACCACGAATGAGCTGCCCGAGGCGTTCTGGCGCCGATGGGGAGGTCGGTCGCACGCCGGTCTCGTCCTCGACGTGTTCGAGTTGTGCCGACACGCTGAACCCCAGGCCCTCCGGCGACTGAAAGTGCCCGCTGCCGAAGCTCAGTCGCAATACTGGATGGCGCTCGATCCCGGACCATTGCTCTTGGATGGCGAGCCCTTCGAACAATTCCGCACTGCCCTCGAACAGCTCCTTCAGCGTGTCCAGAAACAGGCTCTTGCCGAAGCGGCGCGGACGCGACAGGAAGAAGTGCTTGCCGCTCCTCAGCAGTTGCTCGATGTATGGGGTCTTGTCGACGTAGTAGCAGTCGGTCTCCCGCACCTCGCGGAAGGTTTGGATGCCAATGGGGAGCCGGCGCCGGTCCATAGGCGGATGCTAGCAGTTCGCGCCGGCGAACTACCGCGCGCCGCGTAGAGCGCGTTAGCGAGCCCTCGGAGGGAGGGCGTCCCGCCCTCCAACGCGCCGCAAGGCGCGCAGAACACTCGCTGCACCACAAGGATGCGCGCCCTCGC